>JBJOKR010000017.1:0-42100 GCA_046045995.1 Pseudomonadota bacterium
CCCCGCGGGGCAGTGCCGCCCCGGCCGGAAGGCAGGCGCAGGGTCTGGCCGGTCTGGATCACGTAAGGGGCGGACAGGCTGTTCAGGCGCACCACCTCCCCCATCTCCACCCCGAACCGGCGGGAGATGCCATAGACCGTGTCCCCCGCCACCACCGTCACCTCCCGCGGGACCGGCAGTTTCAACGCCTGACCGGGCGCCAGCACATAGGGCGGCTGCAGACGGTTCTCTTCGATCAAGTCACGGATCGGCACATTGTAGCGACGGGCGATGTCATAGACCGTCTCCCCCCGGGAGACGAAGATGGACCGGGCGGATCCCTCCGGATAGCTCATCCGCACCGGCTGGCCACTGGGCGCCGGGGATGAACACGCCGCCAGCACCAGGGCGGACGCCGCCGCCACCGCTGCCAGGGATAGGCTAGACCTGATCGGACCCATCTGCCGCACGTTCCTGTTCCGCCCTGTTCAGTTACCCGTTCCGCCATCAAAAGAACCGCAGCCCACGGTGTGGCCTGCCCCGTGCCCCGCCGCTGCCTTGTCAGGCACCGCCTCCGGCAGCAGCGGCACGAAGCGGACGGGCCACAGCTCCTCCCGGGTCAGCCCCTGCTCCGTCCGGCGCAGGCGGACCACCTTCTGCTCCCGCCGTGTCGGCCCCAGGGGGATGACCATGATACCGCCGGGGGCCAGTTGCGCCACCAGATCCGCCGGCGGGTCCACACCGCCGCCCGCGGTGACCAGGATCCGCTCGAACGGTGCTGCCTCCGGCCATCCCTTCATCCCGTCTCCGTACCGGGCGTTCACATTGTGCAGGTGGAGCTGGTCGAACTTGGCCTGGGCCTCCAGCAGCAGGGGGCGGTGCCGTTCCACCGTGTGGACGCGCTGGGCAATCTTCGCCAGCACCGCCGCCTGGTAGCCGGAGCCGGTGCCGATCTCCAGCACCGTCATCCGCTCGGTCAGTTCCAGGGCCTGGGTCATCAGCCCGACCACCAGGGGCTGGCTGATGGTCTGCCCATGGCCGATGGGAAGGGCCGTATCCTCATAGGCCTGGTCCTGGAAGGTGGGGGGCACGAACACCTCCCGCGGGACCATCTCCATCGCGCGCAGCACCTGCACATCCGTCACGCCGTTCCGGCGCAACAGCATCAGCAGGCGGATCTTGCGCGCGGCGGTGCTCATGCGGCGAACGCCTTCCGCATGGCCTCCAGGCAGGCGTAATGGGTCAGATCCAGGTAGATCGGCGTGACGGAGATACCACCATGGGTCACCACATGGATATCCGTATCCTCCGGCACATGCTCCTCCCCCCGGGCGGGGCCGATCCAGAAATAGGGACGGTTGCGCGGGTCGATCCGCTCCACCAGTTCATCCCCGATCTTCCGGTTGCCGTGGCGCACCACCTGTATGCCGGTCACCGCCGCCGGGTCCGCATCGGGGAAGTTCACATTCACCAGCACATGCCGGGGCCAGTCGATGGCCAGCGCCTTGCGGATGACTTCGGCGCCGAAATGGCGGGCCGTGTCCCAGCGGGGGGCGGTGCCGTGATCCATCCGCTGGCTCAGCGCGATGGCCGGGACGCCCAACAGTGTGGCTTCCATGGCGGCGGCGATGGTGCCGGAATAGGTGACGTCCTCGCCGATGTTGTTGCCATGGTTGATGCCGGACAGGACCAGGTCGGGCCGTCGCTCCGCCATCAGATGGTTGATGGCCAGCAGGACGCAGTCGGTCGGCGTGCCGTCCACGCTGAACCGCTTTTCCCCATGCTGCTTCAGGCGAAGGGGCCGTGTCATGGTCAGGCTGTGGCTGGCGCCCGACTGTTCCGTCTCCGGCGCGACGACCCAGACATCGTCCGACAGGGTACGGGCGATGGATTCCAGCACGGCCAGCCCTTCCGCCCCGATGCCGTCATCGTTGGACAGGAGGATGCGGGCGCGGGAGAGATCACGCTCAGCCATGGGCCGTGATCCGCTCGACCCCGCCCATATAGGGGCGCAGCGCCTCGGGGATCAGGATCGACCCGTCCGGCTGCTGGTAATTCTCCAGCACCGCGATCAGGGTGCGGCCGACGGCAAGGCCCGACCCGTTCAGGGTGTGGACGAACTGGGTCGCCTTGTCCCCCTTGGCCCGGAACCGTGCCTTCATCCGCCGGGCCTGGAAATCCCTTGTGTTGGAGCAGGAGGAGATTTCGCGATAGGCCCCTTGCCCTGGCAGCCAGACCTCGATGTCATAGGTCTTGGCGGCGCTGAACCCCATGTCACCGGTACACAGCGCCACAGTACGGAAGGGCAGGCCCAGCCGCTTCAGCACGGCTTCCGCCGCCTCCGTCATCCGCTGATGCTCCGCCTCCGACTGGTCGGGACGGGTGATGCTGACCAGTTCGACCTTCCAGAACTGGTGCTGGCGGATCATGCCGCGGGTATCACGCCCGGCACTCCCCGCCTCCGACCGGAAGCAGGGGGTGCGCGCCGTCAGGCGAAGGGGAAGTTCGTCGGCATCCAGGATCTGGTCCATCACCAGATTGGTCAGCGGCACTTCGGAGGTGGGGATCAGGGAATGGCCAGTGCCCGTGGCGAACAGATCCTCCCGGAATTTCGGCAACTGGCCGGTGCCGAACAGCGCCTCATCCTTCACCAGCAGCGGGGGCGACACCTCGGTGTAGCCGAACTCGCCCGTGTGCAGGTCGAGCATGAAATCGCCGAGCGCCCGCTCCAGCCGGGCCAGTTTGCCCTTCAGGACGGTGAAGCGCGCACCGGAAAGGCGGGCCGCCCCGTCGAAATCCATCTGGCCCAGGGCCTCCCCCAGCTCGAAATGCTGCTTCGGTGCAGGTATGTCGGCGGGGGTGCCCCAGCGGCGGATTTCCACATTCTGGGTTTCATCCCGGCCGTCGGGCGCATCCTCGGCGGGCAGGTTGGGGATGCCGGCCAGCAGGGTGTCCAGCTCCGCGCCCAAGCGACGCTCCTCCTCCTCCAGCTGGGGCATCCGGTCCTTAAGGCTCGCCACCTCGGCCATCAGGGCCTGGGCCCCGGCCTCATCCCCTTGCTTCTTCAGCTGGCCGATCTGCTTTGCCGCGTCGTTCCGACGGGACTGCATCTCCTGGAAGGCGGTCTGGGCCGCGCGGCGCTGCCGGTCGATCTCCAGGATTGACGCGGACAGGGCGTCCAACCCGCGGCGGGCCAGGCCCTTGTCGAAAGCGTCGGGATTGTCGCGGATGGCGCGGATGTCATGCATCGGAACGGGTCTTCAGCCAGGGAACCGGGACCCGAGTTATAGTGGCAGCACCCCCGCTGGTCCAGGGCGCGGTGGGGGCGGCGTCGGGGAGCTGCCCCCTCACTCCACCGCTTCCGCCGCTTCCCGTTGCTTCTCCATCCGGCGGGCCAGGAAGACCGAGACCTCGTAGAGGAGGATCAGGGGGATGCCCAGGCCGATCTGGCTGATCACGTCCGGCGGGGTCAGGATGGCGGCCACGACGAAGATGGCGACGATGGCATAACGCCGCTTGGAAGCAAGGCCGTCAGCCGTCACCAGCCCCGCCCGGGCCAGCAGGGTCAGCAGCACCGGCAGCTGGAAGGCGATGCCGAAGGCGAAGATCAGCGCCATGATCAGCGACAGGTATTCCGCCACCCGGGTTTCCGCCTCCACCGCCATCACCCCTTCCCCGGCCGCGATCTCGAAGCTGAAGAAGAAGGTCAGAGCCAGCGGCATGATGAAGAAATAGACCAGCAGACCGCCGATGGTGAACAGCACCGGGGTCGCCACCAGGAAGGGAAGGAAGGCCTTCTTCTCATGGCGGTACAGGCCGGGGGCGACGAATTTCCAGACCTGGTTGGAAATGATGGGAAAGGCGATCAATGCCCCCGCCCAGAAGGCGACCTTGATCTGGGTGAAGAAGAATTCCTGCGGGGCGGTGAAGATCATCCGCCGGTCCGCCGCCTTGTCCCCCAGGGCGGACATCAGCGGATGCATCAGGATCTTGTAAATCTCATCCGCCACGGCATAGCAGGCCATGAAGGCGATCAGCAGGGCGCCGACGGACCACATCAGGCGGTTGCGCAGTTCCACCAGATGGTCCAGCAGCGGCATCTTGCTGTCGTCCAACGCATCCACCGGGTCGGGGGTCTTGGGATCGGCGCTCATGGCGGTCAGCCCTGGCTGCGGTCGGCTGTGGGCGACGATACGGGCACCGGCTCGGCCTTGGTCGGCGGAACGGTCAGGGGCGGCATGGCCGGTGACCCTTGATCGGCGGGAGCCGGATCGGTCGCCGTGGCCGCAGGCGCCGAAGTCCCAGCCACCAGGGGGACCCCGCTGCCCGCCTGGGCGGCAGCCGTCACTGGAGCAGCAGGCGTCGCAGCGGCAGGACCTGCAACCGGTGCGGCGGGAGCCGGGGCAGGCGATGGCGCAGGTGTTGCCCGCTTGCCCTCATCCTCATCCTCATCCTCTTCCACCCCGCCGATGGCCAGGTCGTCGAAGGTGAGGGTGTCCCGCAATTCCCGCTTGGGATCCAGGGTATCGGCGATCTGGTCCTTAAGGTTCAGGGATTTGGCCTGCTGCACCTGCTTGCGCAGATCCTCCAGCTCCGCCTCCCGCACCATCTCATCCACCGAGGACTGGAAGTCGCGGGCCAGCGACCGGGCCTTGCGGACCCATTTGCCGACCGTGTGCAGCACGCGCGGAAGATCCTTGGGCCCGATGACGATCAACGCCACCAGCCCGATCACCAGGAGTTCCGGCCAGCCGATATCGAACATCGCTTCGGGATCCGACGGTCACGGGAGGAACGGTCACGAAAGACTGCGGGCCCGCCCAGTCGGAAACGACCGGCCGGGAGGCGGGCCCCGGTCGGGCGACTCAGCCGCGCTGGGAGTCGTCCCGCTGGACTGCCTGGGGGGAAGCGGCGGGACCCGGCTGCACAGTCTGATCCGCGCGCAGGACCTTCGGCTCCGCCACCGGATCCTCTTGGTCGTCATCCTTCAGTCCGGCCTTGAAGTTCCGGATTCCCTTGGCGAAATCGCCCATCACCTTCGGCAGCTTACCCGCGCCGAAAAGGATCAGCACGATCACCAGGATCAGGAGGATCTGCCAAACGCCGATCTGCATTTATGGTCACTCCGACATGCCGGGCTGGGTCCCGGCCGAAAGGTGCGGGATGATGGCAGAAAGGCCCCGGTGTCGCAACGCGCCCGTCCCGACCCCGCCCGACCGCCGCCATCCCCCATCAGGTGGGGGCCGTGGCGGGAAAAACAAAGGCTTGCCGAGGATCAAGGCGAACCGAGACATAAGACCCCTCCGCCGGCAGGAACTGCCCCGCCATGCGGGCGTGCAGGTGCAGGATGCTCCCGTCCAGCCCCGGCAGGCCCAGATGCACCAGGCTTGTGCGGCCCAGCAGGCGCGACGCCTGGACCTGGGCCAGGGGCCCCAGCTGCGCCAGGGGGCCGGTGCTGAGGTGCAGCGCCTCCGGCCGGATCAGGATGGAGACCTCCTCCCCCTCCTCCATCCGGTCCACGGGGATGGGGCCCACGGGCGTGGGCACAGATCCGTTGCGCACGCGGCCGGACAGGCGGTTCACCTCCCCGAAGAAGCCGGCGGCAAAGGCGCAGACGGGCCGTGTGTATAGCTCCACCGGTGCCCCCACCTGGACCAGCCGCCCCTGGCGCATCAGGGCGATGCGGTCGGCCAGGAACATGGCTTCCTCCGGATCGTGGGTGACGATCATGGTCGCCGCCCCGGATTCCTTCAGCACATGCAGGGTCTCGTCCCGCACACTCTCCCGCAGCCGCGTATCAAGCCCGCTGAACGGTTCATCCAACAGCAGGACCGCCGGCTGCGGCGCCATGGCCCGGGCCAGGGCAACCCGCTGCTGCTGCCCGCCGGACAGGGCGTCGGGGAAGCTTTTGGCATAATCCTGCATGCCGACCTGGCGCAGGGCGGCCATGGCCCTATCCGTCTGCTCCGCCTTGGGCAGGCGGTTCAGGCCGAAGCGCACATTGTCCAGCACGGACAGATGCGGGAACAGGGCGTAATCCTGGAACACCAGCCCGATCCCCCGCCGCTCCGGCGGGAGGGCGCGGCCCGGTTCGGCGATGGTGGCGCCGGTGATGGAGATCGTGCCCTGCTGCAGGGTCTCCAGCCCCGCCGCCAGCCGCAGCAGGGTGGATTTGCCGCAGCCCGACGGGCCGACAAGGCAGACGATCTCCCCCGCCGCGATGGACAGGCTGACATCGTCCACCGCCAGGGTCCGACCGTAGCGGTGGCTGACCCGGTCCAGGGACAGGGCCGGCCGTACTGCCCGCACCCCCACGGGCCCGGGCCCCATCGCATCCAGCGGTTCCCGGGCCGAGGCGATGCGCGGGGACACGCCACCGGCGGCCGAGGCGGCGGTTGCATGGGTCAGGTCGGGATCGTGGATGATGAACGGCGAATCCATGATATCCGGCGCCGGTTGGGTTTCCCTTCTATTAGGGCATAACCGGCGGACAATGCAAATTGCTCGCACTCGCGTGGGTCGGCGAATGGTTCGGGGCCGTCATGTGCGCAGGCCCCTTGCCGCTGCGGATTGCACCCTGGACTGGTGGCGTCACCGGTCCGTCAATCCGTCTCCGGCGGCACGTTTCCGGGCAGGGTGCCGATGGCGGGACGGCTGTCCAGCAACCCGGCCGCCCGCAGATCTTCCACCCCCGGCAGGTCGCGCAAGGATTCGAGACCGAAATGATCCAGGAAATGCGGGGTGGTGATCCAGGTGACAGGGCGGCCCGGTGTCTCCCGCCGCCGACCGGGGCGGACCCAACCGGCTTCCATCAGGATATCCAGCGTGCCCTTGCTGGTGGCGACACCGCGGATGCTTTCGATCTCCGCCCGGGTCACGGGCTGGTGATAGGCGATGATGGCCAGGGTTTCGATGGCGGCGCGGGACAGCTTGTGCTGCACCTCCATCTCCAGGCGCAGGTATTCGCCCAGGTCCGGTGCCGTGCGGAAGGCCCAGCGGCCCCCATGGCAGACAAGCTGCACCCCGCGATGGGCATACAGGGCCTGAAGCTCCGCCAGCAGGCCCGGCACATCCACCCCATCGCCGAAGCGGACGGCCAGATCCTCCTCCGCCACCGGGTCGGCGGAGGCGAAAAGAAGTGCCTCCAGCAGGCGCAGGCGCTGGACATGGTCCTCCGGCACCCGGGCGGCACCCCGCCGGGTCACCGGCGGCGGCACCGTCTCATCGGTCCCGTCCTCCTCCCCCTCCTCCGGGTCGGCCGCGAGGTCGGTGGGGCTTGGAACCGCCGGATCGGGGCGGGGTTCGGGCCGGGGGTCGATGGCCATTCCCTCCTCCAGCAGGGGGGACACGGCCTCCGGATCGTCATCCAGCTCGATATAGGTGGGGGTGGGCGTATCGGTCATGGGGATCAGTCCCGCGGTCCGCCCTCGGGGCGGCGCAGATAGATGGGGGCGAAGACGCCATCCTGGCGCAGCTCGATCTCACCGGCCTTGGCCAGTTCCAGGGTGGCGACGAAGGTGCTGGCGATGGCCGACCGGGCCTTAAGCCCCGACCCGCGCCAGCCCGGCGGCAGGAAGGTGGACAGCCGGGTCCAGTCCGGCAGGGTGCCCAGCAGGCTGGACATCCGCTGGATCGCCTCCTCGATGGAAAACAGCTCCGTCGGGCGGATCTGAAGGGGCCCCTGCCCCGCCTGCCGCCGCTTATGGGCGCCATAGGCTTTCAGCAGGTCGTAGAGCGTGACGTCCACCACCCGCTTTTCGGCCACCGGCACATCCTCCGGCGCGCCGCGGGGATGGAAATCCCGGCGCAGCTGCGGCCGGGCCAGCAGCCGTGCGGCGGCATCCTGCATCGCCTGAAGGCGCTGAAGCTGGAAGGCCAGGGCGGCGGCCAACTCCTCCCCGCTTGGCTCCTCCTCCTCCGGTTCGGGCAGCAGCAGGCGGGACTTCAGATAGGCCAGCCAAGCGGCCATCACCAGGTAATCCGCCGCCAGTTCCAGGCGCAGCTGCCGGGCCCGGGCGATGAAGGCCAGGTACTGCTCCGCCAGTTGCAGGATGGAAATGCGGGTCAGGTCGACCTTCTGGTCCCGCGCCAAGGTCAGCAGCAGGTCGATCGGCCCTTCGAACCCGTCGATGTCCAGGACAAGCAGCCCCTCCGCCGCGGGCGGTGCCGGGCGCGCATCCTCTTCAAACACGTTCTCGGGGCCCGGGTCGGCCATGCTGTCCGCTGCCTTGCTATCCGCTGCCTGGATGCGGGGGTGGGCCGGTCAGCCGGCGATGCCGGTGATCCGGGCGATCAGGTCGATGATATACTCGACCGGCGGCTGGATCAGCCAGACGAAGATGTTCAGCGGATAGCCAAGCTGGCCGGAAACGAAGGGCAGCAGGAACAGCACGCCGATGATCAGCAGGATCCCCATCCGCTCCAGCCGGGCCAGCGGCCGGGCCAACGCATCAGGCAGCAGGCCAACGGCCACCCGGCCCCCGTCCAGGGGCGGCACCGGGATCATGTTGAAAACGGCCAGCAAGACATTGATCAGGATGGAGTATTCCAGGTTCTGCACGAACCAGGCGGCGAAGAAGTCCGGCATCAGCACGGCCGCATGCAGCAGCAGCGCCGATACGATGGCCAAGGCGATGTTCACCCCCGGCCCCGCCAGCGCGACCCAGACCATGTCACGCCGGGGATTGTTCAGCCGGGCGAAATTCACCGGCACCGGCTTCGCCCAGCCGAAGACGAACCCGGTGGTCACCGCCATCAGCAGAGGCAGCAGCACCGTGCCAAAGGGGTCCACGTGGCGGATCGGATTGAAGGTGACCCGCCCCATCCGCAGGGCCGTGTCATCCCCCAGCTTCAACGCCGCATAGCCATGCGCCGCCTCATGGAAGGTGATGGCGATGATGGCCGGGATCGCCACGACGGACAGGATCTGGATGAACTGGCCGATATCCGGCATCGGAACGTCCCTTCAGGTGCCGCGGCACCGGCCTTCAGGTGCCGAGGCACCGGGCGCGCGCCCTTGTCGGCGCGGTCGGGGGTGGGCATGGGTCCATCCCCCGGCGGATGGGGCTTCAGGAATACCCCACAACAGATATGGGGTGGCGGGACCGCCCCGGCGAGTGGGGGCGGCCCCGGCATCCGCTACCTTAACGGACGACCCGGCAGGGCACGTTCTTGGCCTTCAGCGCGGCACAGATCTCCGCCGCCCGGAAATCGCTGATCGGCCCGCCCTGGATGCGGTGGAACGTACCCTTGTCCCGTACCTGGACCTGCTGGATGGTCAGGGTAAGACCGCCCAGCTCCGCCGCGTGCAGGCGCTGTAGGCGGGCCCACTCGGTCCGCGCCTTCGCCTCACTGTCCAGCGCGCCCACCTGCACCCGGGCCGTTCCGCCGCCGGCGGCAGGCGGGGTGGCCGGGGGCGGCTTCGGCGGGGCCACGGCGGCCGTCTGCTGCTCCGTCCGCGCCGGGGCGGCGGGGGGCGGTGGCGCCGGGGTTTGAGCTAGGGGGGCCTGGGCCACGGGGGCCGGTGTCACCGGCACCTGGGCGACGGGAGGGGTGGCGGCAGGCGGCGTGGCCACCGGCGGGGCGGACGCGGGCGGGGCCGCCGGCTGGGGTGCGGCATCGGCCAAGGCGGCGGGCGGCGGGGGCAGCCATTGCGGGTCGGCTGAACCGGCGGCGGGCGGGGCGCCCTGCCCGTCCGGCGTTTCGCCCGCCCCATCCTCGGCCGCCAGTTCCTCCGCGGGAAGGCCGGTGGTCGTGTCATCCAGCAGGTCGGCCGGCTGTTCCTCCGCCTGGGGGCGGGGCAGCGGAGCTTCCGCCGGCGGCAGAAGCCGTTCCGTCCGCTCCTGCCCCGCCGTGGCCGGGTTCAGCCGCTCATAGACCAATTTGTCCTGGTGCGGGACCTGCATACCGCCCGGCTGTTCCGGCCGGATCTTGGTCGGCGACGGATCGGCCCGCAGGACCGGGGCCACCGTTTCCGTGCCCGCGCGCATGCCCTGGTTATAGGCATAGGCGATGATCCCACCGAAGACCAGCAGCCCGCCGACAACCACGATGGTCCCCATCAGGCTGCGGCGGCGGGGTGCCGGCTCCTCATACTCCACTCCCTCCTCGGGGCCGTAATCATAGCCCACGTCCTGCGCCTGCTGGGCATAGCCCTGCTGGACGAAGCCGGGGGCCGCCGGCTCTTCCGGCCCAGGGCCATAGCCGCCCTGTCCCGCTTCCGCCGGGCGGGCATCGCCATAGCGCGGATCGGCATAGCGGGGGTCGCTGTACCGCGGGTCCGGCACACGAGGATCGCCCAGGCGCGGATCCCCAAGCCGGGGATCACCCTGCCGCGGATCGCCAGAACGGGGATCACCCAGACGGGGACCGGTGTAGCGGAGATCGCCCGTGCCGGGGCCAGGCCCAGGGTTCCGGGGATCGTTATCGCGCGTCGTCATCGGGTCGGCCCCTTCTCAACGCATCTCTTCCCGCGGCTCCACCCCCATGATGTGGAGGCCGGAGGCGATGACCGTGGCAACCGCCATCACCAGCGCAAGCCGGGCCCGGGTCATCGCCTCATCCCCCTCGATCAGGAAGCGCAGCGAGGTATCGTCCCGGCCCCGGTTCCACAGGGCATGGAAGCTGGAGGCAAGGTCATAGAGGTAGAAGGCCACCCGGTGGGGTTCATGCGCGTCCGCCGCGGATTCGACCAGCCGCGGCCAGGACAGCATCTGCTTGACCAGCGCCACCTCCTCCTCCGCGGTCAGGCGGGCAAGGTCGGCACCGGCCAGCCCAGGTCCCGTCAGGTCCCAGCCGGGATAGGCCTCCGCCGCGTGGCGCAGGACGGAGCGGCAGCGGGCATGGGCATACTGTACATAGAAAACGGGGTTGTCCTTCGACTGCTCCGTCACCTTGGCATAGTCGAATTCCAGGGTCTGGTCGTTGCGCCGGGTCAGCATGATGAAGCGGACGACATCGCGGCCGACCGTGTCCATCACATCGCGCAGGGTGACGAAGGTGCCCGCCCGCTTGGACATCTTCACCGGCTGGCCGTTCTCCAGCAGGGAGACCAACTGACAGATCTTGACATCCAGCGCCCCGCCGCCGCTGGTCACGGCTCTTACCGCCGCTTCCATGCGCTTGATGTAGCCGCCGTGGTCGGCACCCCAGACATTGATCATCGTCGTCCCGCCGCGGCGGAACTTGTCCAGGTGGTAAGCGATATCATTGGCGAAGTAGGTCCAGGACCCGTCGGATTTCTTCAGGGGCCGGTCCACGTCATCGCCGAAATCCGTGGCCTTGAACAGGGTCTGGGGACGTGGCTCCCAGTCATCGGGCTTCTTGCCCTTCGGCGGTTCCAGCACGCCCACATAGATCAGGCCCTGATCGGTCAGCGTCTGCAGCGCGGCGTCCACCGCCCCGCTGTTCACCAGGGCGCGCTCGCTGGTGAAGACATCGTGGTGGATGTTCATGTCGGCCAGATCCTGGCGGATCCAACCCATGATCATGGCGACGGCAAATTCCCGCAGGACGGGAAGCCATTCCGCTTCCGGAACGTCCAGCCATTTCGGCCCATCCCGCTCGGCAATCGCCTGCCCCACCTCCTTCAGGTACTCGCCCGGATAAAGGCCGGCCGGAATCTCCGCCGCCTCCCCGGTCACCGCCTCCCGGTAGCGCAGGTAGGTGGACCGTCCCAGCACCTCCACCTGCGCGCCGGCGTCATTGATGTAGTACTCGCGGGTGACGCTGTATCCCGCCTTTTCCAGCAGGGCGGCCAGGGCGTCGCCCACCACCGCGCCGCGCGCATGGGCGGCGTGCAGCGGGCCGGTGGGATTGGCGGAGACGTATTCCACGTTCACGCGGCAGCCCTTGCCGCTGTCACCGGCCCCGAAGGCCTCGCCCGCCATCAGGATATCGGCCAGCCGGGACAGCCACCATGGGGTGGCGACGCGCAAGTTGACGAAACCGGGACCGGCGACCGTGGCCTCCGTCACCTCCGGGAACGCCGTCAGCCGGGCGACCAGGGCCTCCGCGATGGCGCGGGGCGGCTTGCCCGCGGGCTTCGCCAGCACCATGGCCGCGTTGGTGGAGACATCGCCGTGGGCGGCGTCACGCGGCGGCTCCACCGTCACGCGCGACAGGTCCAGTCCCGGGGGCAGTTCCCCCGCGGCGGTCATGGCGTCCAGCGCGGCCTTGATCCGGGCCTCGAAATCCTTGAAGACGTTCATCGTTCCTGGTTTCGCTCTTCTTGTGCCGCCGCGGCCGGCGGCCCATCATCCTGTTGCGGCGCACCCTACCCCATTCCGCCCGGCTTCGCCCAGGGGCCTTGATGGGGGGGGCCGAGACGGGGGCCCGGCACCCTTGTGGCATACACCCCCGATCAACCGGCGATCAGCTCCGCCTGACGCAGGGCGAAGCGGTCGGTCATGCCGGCGATGTAATCCATCAGTTCCCGCACCCACGCGGCACGGTCCACCGGGATGCGCCGGATATTGGGGATCGTCTCCAGCAGAGAGGCGAAGCGGCGGGGCAAATCCGCCGCCTCCCCCGCCGCCTCCCGCGCCAGCAGCGCCTCCCCATAGGCGTCCAGCATGGTGGTGATGGTGCGGGCGGCGACGATATCCGTTTCGCAGCGCTGCTGGCCGCGGTAGATGCGGGTGTGGCTGACGGACTGGATCTCCTTCAGCGGGGCGGCGCAGTCGGTCAGGTGCAGCAGGGGCTGGCAGGGCTTCCCCTCCATCAGGTCGTCCAGCCGTTCCAGGAACTGGGCCGCCGCATCCTGGACCAGCCGGTCGATGGCCCGGGCGCGCAGATAGATCAGCTTGCGGTCCTGGTCGTCGATGCCCTGGTATTCCTCCCGGTCGAAGCTCTGGATCAGGGGGCCCAGCAGATCCTCCGCATCGCGGAAGCTCAGCATCCGCATCTTCACCGCATCCTCGATATCGACCACATGGTAACAGGCGTCATCCGCCGCCTCCACCAGATAGGCCAGGGGATGCCGGCACCAGACATCGGGCCCGCGGGGAACCAGCCCCACCTCCGCCGCCATATCGGCGAACAGGTCCCGCTCGCTGCCGAAGAAGCCGTATTTGCGCGGGTGCGGGCGCTTTTCCGGCCCGCCGTCATCGGCACTCCAGGGATACTTGCTGTAGGCGCCCAGGGTGGCGGCCGTCAGCTGCAATCCCCCTTCCGACCGCCAGCCCTGCAACCGGGTCACCACCCGCCAGCCCTGGGCATTGCCCTCGAAGTTGGACATCTCGTTGCGCTGCTGGATCGGAAGCCCTTCCAGGATCTCCCGCCCCACCGCACTGCCGGCGAACCAGTCGGAGATCACATCCTCACCCGTATGGGCGAAGCAGGGGGTGCCCAGGTCATGGGCCAGGGCCGCGGCGGCCACCACATGACCGATGTCGAAGGGGGTGGCCGGAACCTTGTCCTCCCCATACCGGCGGATGATCTGGGCCCCGGCCCAGGTGCCCAGCGACCGGCCGACCCGCCCCGCCTCCATGGAATGGGTCAGGCGGGAGCGGACATAGTCGGACCCACCGATGCCATGCACCTGCTGCTTGTCCGACAGGCGGCGGAAGCTGGTGGAAAAGGTGATGCGGTCGATATCGATCTCGAAAGCGCTGCGATAGGGCAGCTCCGGCACCTGTTCCTGCTTGCGCAGCCGCGTGCGCGACAGCAGGCGCGACCATTCCATCATGGCAAACCCTCCCGCCCGACGGTCCATGCCCATATTGGACCGGGGCTGATCGGGACCCGCGACCGCCCGCGCAGGCACCGCGGACTTTGACGGACCCGTTCCGCGCGCTTACATACACGGGCTGGATTTGTCCAGCCCCGTCACCCCGAGGAGGAATGCAACCATGGCGACACCGGCCACCGATTCCGCAGCGACCAGCCTCGTTCCGGGTGCGGCCGGGCGGGTTGTCCGCCTGTCCGACAGTGCGGCCCGCCGCATCGCCCGCCTGGCGGAGCTGGAGGGCAAGCCCGGCCTGATGCTCCGCCTCACCGTCTCCGGCGGCGGCTGTTCGGGGTTCCAGTACGGCTTCTCCTTCGATGAGGCGAAGGGGGAGGAGGATCACCTGTTCGAAAACCTGGGCTCCCGCCTGCTGGTGGATGATGTCTCCCTGGACTTGCTGGCCGGGTCGGAGGTGGATTTCGTCGAGGATCTGATGGGTGCGTATTTCAAGATCAACAACCCCAACGCCTCCAGCTCCTGCGGCTGCGGCGCCTCCTTCGCGGTCTGACCGGCATGCGCATCGCCACCTGGAACGTGAACTCCCTGAAGGCCCGCCTTCCCAACGTGCTGGAGTGGCTGGAGCGGGTGCGGCCCGACGTGGTCTGCCTCCAGGAACTGAAATGCGAAACCGCCGCCGTCCCGGCCAAGGAGATCGAGGCGCTGGGGTATGAGGTCCACGCCCATGGGCAGAAGACCTATAACGGTGTCGCCCTGCTGTCCCGGCTGCCGGTGACCGATATCCGCACCGGCCTGGACGGGGAGCCGGAGGATGCGCAGGCCCGCTATATCGAGGGCACGGTGGCCGGCATCCGCATCGCCAGCCTGTACCTGCCCAACGGTAACCCGGTGGGGACGGAGAAGTACCCGCACAAGCTGCGCTGGATGGACCGGCTGACCGCCCATGCCCGCACCCTGCTGGCAACGGGTCGGCCCTTCGTCCTGGCCGGGGACTACAACGTCATCCCGGAGGCGCGGGACTGCTTCGATCCCAAGGCCTGGGCGGAAGATGCCCTGTACCGGGGGGAGACGCGGGCGAAGTTCCGCACCCTGCTGAACCTGGGCCTGACGGAGGCGTTCCGCGCCCTGCATCCCCGGGCGGAACATGCCTGGACCTTCTGGGATTACCAGGCCGGCTGCTGGCCGCGGGACCTGGGCATCCGGATCGACCATGCCCTACTATCCCCCCAGGCGGCCGACCGGCTGCTGTCGGCGGAGATCGATCGGGAACCGCGGGGGCGTGAAAAGGCCTCCGACCACACGCCGCTGATCGTGGAACTCCGCGACTGACCGCCGATTGATCCCCCGGTGCCCTGTTGGGGCGCATGGCAGGCGGCGCGGGGGGTATAGGCGGCAGCGATGGCGGGGGATACTCATTCAGGCGGTGACCTGTGGGGCGGCTGCCTGTGCGGGGCGGTTCGCTACCGGTTGTCGGGCGCCATGGTCCCGACCGGTGTCGCCTATTGCCATTGCCGCCTCTGCCGCCGGTCCTCCGGCGCGCCGGTGATGGCCTGGGCCACTTTTCCGGCGGCGGCGGTCTGGCTGGAAGGCATCATCCCTGCCGCCTTCGCCGCCACGCCCCGGGCCCTGCGCCAGTTCTGCCCCCGCTGCGGCACGCCCCTGTTCTTCACCTATACCCAGGGCCCGCCGGAACTGGACGTGGCCGTGGCGACCCTGGACGATCCCACCGCCCTGGCCCCCCGCTACCATATCTGGACCCGGGCAAAACTGCCTTGGTTCGACACCGACGACAACCTTCCCCGCCATGCGGGAGACGGGCCGGATGGGCAGGAAAGCGACCATCGCCAAATCTGATGTGAGGGGACGGACCGATACCCCTAGGGCCCCGCTGGTCTTCGCAGGTCATGCCTGCTATTTTTGCATACCTTGTGTCCTGCGCTTCACAAATGGTCGCTTGATGGTTACCGCGGGTGGGGTAAGCATCGGACTTGATCCCCTTCCGGGGCAACTTCCAGGACACCCTGTCCACAGATGACCGTCCCCCGAACGCGGCCCGCGCCGCAGACAGTCACCGCCCACCCCCTCCACATAGCCCTCGACGGGTCCCGGTCGCTCTACCCCGCGGAGTTCATGCTCGGCGACGGGTACCCGACAGAGGCCGACTTCACCGTTTCCCGGAAGGAGGACGGCAAGGGTCTCGGCGTCTACGCCAACCGCTTCTTCCCCCGCGGCTACCGCATCTGCCGCATCAGCGGCATGGTCATGCACCAGGTCATGCAGCACACGCTGCAGATCAATGCCGACACCCATCTGTACGATCCCTATTTCACCGGCTACCTGCTGCATTCCTGCGACCCCAACGGGTTCCTGGACATGCAGCGGTTCGAGCTGTGGGCGCTGAAGGACATCCATCCGGGTGAGGCGATGACCATGGATTACGCCAGCACGGAGGATGTGCTGTTCAAGCAGTTCCCCTGCCTGTGCGGTGCCCCGAACTGCCGCGGCTGGATCAGCGGCCGGCGGGAACCCGCCCTTCGCCCCGTCAGCGCCGAATAGGGCCGCCCGCCATGGACATGCACCTGCCGACGCCAGCTCCCGGCGCCGATGCCCCTGCCCTTGCGGCCCCCGACCTGTGGTGGGAGCGGCCGGACCTGCGCTATATCGGCCGCGACCTGCACCTGGGCGACGTCAATCTGGCCGAAGCTTCCGCCGCCGCCGGGGGACCGGCCTATTTCTACTACGGCCCCCGGGTCCTGGCCAATCTGCGGCGGATCAAGGCGGCGCTGGAAAGCACCGGCCTGCCCCATGGCATCCGCTATGCCATGAAGGCGAACCGGTTCGGGCCGCTGCTGACCTGGATGAAGGCGTCGGGCCTGTGCGGGATCGATGCCTGTTCGCCGCGCGAGCTGCGCCATGCGGTTGCCTGCGGCTTCCGGGCCGAGGAGGTGAGCTACACCGCCACCTCCATGTCGGAGGCGGATCTGGCCGTGCTGGCCCGCCAGCCCACCGCCTGGATCAACTGCGACAGCCTGTCGGCCATCCGCCGCCTGGGCCGGGTGGCGCCCGGGCGCACCATCGGTCTGCGCATCAACCCCGCCCTGGGCGTTGGCTATGGCGAAAACCAGCTGCTGCGCTACAGCGGCGACCGCACCTCCAAATTCGGAATCTACAAGGAACATTTCGAGGAGGCGCTGGAGACGGCCGCCGCCCATGGCCTGGTGGTGGAGGGCATCCATTTTCATGTCGGCTGCGGCTACCTGAATGGCCAACTTCCCGCCTGGGCGGAGGTCCTGCGGGAGTGTCTGTGGTTCCTGGACCGGCTGCCCCGGGCCCGGATCGTCAACCTGGGCGGCGGCTTGGGCTTGCCCCATGTGGCCAGTGACAGGGCCCTGGACCTGGAAACCTGGGCCGGCATCATCCGCCGGACCTTCGCCGACCGCGGGGTCACCGTATGGGTGGAGCCGGGGGATTACATCGTCAAGGATGCGGGTGTGCTGATGCTTACCGTCAACACGGTGGAGCGCAAGCGCAACACCCTGTTCTATGGCGTGGATGGTGGCTTCAACCTGGCGGTCGAGCCCGCCTTCTACCGCCTGCCCTGTGAGCCGGCGCCGGCCCGCCTGCATGCCGACCCGGGCGATGCCTGGGCGCCGTCCGCCCTTCAACCGGTGACCATCGCGGGCAACATCAATGAGGCGCTGGACCTGTTCGCGGAGAATACGCCCCTGCCGGAGATGCGGGAGGGCGATCCGCTCGCTCTGCTGAACGCAGGCGGCTATGCCGCGGCCATGGGGTCGGACCACTGCATGCGGGCCCAGGCGGTGGAACACCTGCTGGTCTGAGCCCTGGACCCCGCCCACGGAGGGGGCGGGGGGAAGTGGCCGGGAGGGTCGGTGCTGGTATCAGCGCCGGCTGCCGCCCAGCAGAACGGTCAGCTTGTCCCGCAACCCGTTCAGGGAGACAGGCTTGGCGATGAAGGCGTTGACGCCCAGGTCCTTCGCCTTCAGCACCACATCCTTGGACGCCAGGTTGGTGAGGAAGATCACAGGCGTGCGCACGCCCAGCGGTTCCTTGCGCCGCAGATGGTCCAGGAAGGTCAGGCCATCCACCGGCTTCATCTCGATATCGCAGATGATCACATCCGGGTGCCGCTCCAACGCCACGGCCAGGCCGCCGCTCCCGTCATCCGCCTCATAGACGGTTTCGAATTCAAGCTGCTTCAGGATACGGGTCACCACGGACCGGATGAACGCCTGATCTTCGATCACCAGGGCCGTCATCTTGTTGAAGGTGGCTAGTGCCGGCATTCGATCCGCATCCTGTGTCCCGACGGAAGACTGTTGCCGCAGCTTCCCGTCTGATCCTTACCCAATGGTTAACACGCATCGATGGCTGTGGCCGTTCTCTCGAGCGTACCGTTGATATCAGATGCGAGGTGGGCTGCGTCTACCCCTTGTGCGGCAAGAAGATACTGCTCGACTGTGCTGCAGATCTCTCCCAGGGCGACGGCACCGGCCGATTTCGCCACCCCGGCCAGGGCATGGGCCTGAAGCCGGGCCTCCTCAAGGTCGCCGGCGGCGAAGGCATCGGTGATCGCACCGGCCAGGGGGCGTGCCGAGTCGAGGAAGCCTTGAAGGAAGGCACGGGCGTCGTCGTCGATCACGCCGAACAGCTCCAGCGTCAAGCTCGGGTCGAACAGAACCTCCCCTCCCCCGGCACCCACGGCAGCGCCCGGCCCCCCCTGGCCTTCCACCCCGGTCTCCTCCGCTTCCAACCAGCGCTGGATGCATTTTTCCAATTGGGCGATGTCGATGGGTTTGGACAGGAAGTCATCCATGCCGGCGCGAAGGCAGCGCTGATCCTCCCCCGCCATGGCATTGGCGGTCAGGGCGATGATGGGGGTATGGCGCCCTTGCCCTTGCCCCTGCCCCCGCCCCTGCCCCTGCTCCTCCCGGCGGATGGCCTCCGTCAGTTCGAAGCCGTCCATCTCCGGCATGTTGCAGTCGGTGAAGACCAGGTCGTAACCGCCACCGCGCCACGCCTCCAGGGCCAGCACCCCGTCCGGCTGGATATCGCAGTCATAGCCCAGGATCTTCAACTGGCGCCGGATGACCATCTGGTTCACCGGCTGATCCTCCGCCACCAGGATGCGGCGCTGGCTGAGCCGCCGGTCCGGGCGGACACCTTTGGCCACGGCGCCTGCGCCGACCGCCCCACCCTCCCCCGCACCCGCACCCGCACCGGCGGAAAGCAGCCCGGCCGCCTGGGCAATGCCGCGGATCAGGTGCTGCCGGCGCAGGGGCAGGCTGACCAGCGGCACCGTCGGCGGCGTGCCGGATGGCCGCCCGTCCGGTTCCGCCAGCAGGATCGCGGGGCCGGTCAGGTCCGTCGGCCACGCAGAGCCTGCGCCCGGGGCCACGATGGTGACCGTGGGGAGCGCTGCCGGGTCGGGCCCACCGATCCGGGCTCCGGCATGGCCAAGGTATGCTGACACCGTCTCCCCCAGGGTCCGATCCTCGATCCGCAGGGCAATCGGCACCCCGTCCAGCGGCCGGTCGGGGGATGCCGCAGCCGCGGATTCAAGCGACAGCTCGAACCAGAAGGTGGAGCCTTGGCCCAGCGCGCTCTCCAGCCCGATCTCCCCGCCCATCAGTTCCACCAGGCGGCGGCTGATGGACAGCCCAAGCCCCGTCCCGCCGAAGCGGCGGCTGGTGGATTTCTCCGCCTGTGTGAAGGGGTGGAACAGCTTGCTCTGCATGTCATCGGCGATGCCGATGCCGGTATCCGTCACGGCGACGGAGACACGCACCTGCCCCGACGCGGTCGCGGGCAGGCGGCGGACACGGACGGTCACGCTCCCGCATTCGGTGAACTTGATGGCATTGCCCGTCAGGTTGAACAGGACCTGACGCAGGCGGACGGGATCGCCGTACAGCGTATCCGGGATCTCCGGGTCCACATCGATATGCAGAGCCAGCCCCTTCTTGCGGGCATTGGCGGCCACCGTCTCCGCCACGCTTTCGACCAGGGTGCCCAGATTGACCGGGTGCCGGTCGATATCCATCCGCCCGGCTTCGATCTTGGAGAAGTCCAGGATGTCGTCGATGATGCGCAGCAGGGCACCCGCCGAATCGCGGGCGGTGGCCAGCATCTCCTGCTGGTCATGGTCCAGGCGGCTGTGGGACAGCAGTTCCAGCATGCCGAGAACCCCGTTCATGGGCGTGCGGATCTCATGGCTCATGGCCGCAAGGAAGCTGGATTTCAGCTTGCTGGCGCTTTCGGCCGCCCGGGCGCTGCGGATGTTGTCGAAGCTGCGCAGTGCCGTGACGATGGTGATGAACAGCTTTTCCGACGTCAGCTCGGTCTTCGACTTGTAGTCGTTGATGTCGTAATTGACGATCACGTCCCGGACGGGGGCCTGGCCCGGCTGGCCGGTGCGCAGCACGATGCGGACGTCGGTATTGGCGAAATCCTCCCGGATGCGGCGGGCGAGACGCAGACCGGCGTCATCCGTCTCCATCACGATATCGACCAGGGCGACAGCGATGTCATCCCGCCGCCGCAGGATCCCCTCTGCCTCCCCGGCGGATCGGGCCTTCAGCAATTCCAAAGGCCGGTCGTTGTAGCGCAGCTTGCTCAGGACCAGCTTGGTCATGATGTGCACCTCCTCATCGTCGTCGACGACAAGGACGGGCCAGGGTGGACCACTGGACGGGTCAAGGTCGCCGTCGGCGACCGATTCATCTTCTTCAGGCGCGAAAAGCGAATCCAGATCGTCGCCGCTCATGCGCGAGGCACCTTATCCAACGTCCGACCACCCGGCCACCACAAGGCCTTGGGCGCCCGCGAGGGGAGCCGATACCATCGGGGGAGGATGCATCCACCCTTTATCTTACCATACAAGGCGGGTGGGGTCAGCAGCAGCATAACCCTGTCATCAAACTTACCGCTGTGGGGGACGGCCCGACTGCGCGGGAAAGTCCAGACCTGTTCGGCCCCCCACACACATTAGCCCCACCCCTGGGCCCCCACCACATCGCCCAAACCACATCGCCCTTGCCGCAGGCGGCCGGTGCCGCTACCTGTTGCACGCAAGGGATGGGTGGCCGAGTGGTTTAAGGCAGCGGTCTTGAAAACCGCCGTGGGGCAACTCACCGTGGGTTCGAATCCCACCCCATCCGCCAGATTTTCCCTCTAACCCGTTGAAATCACTGGATTAAATCGAAATTACCTCTCCGGCGTCCCACAAAATCGTACCACAATGGCGCTGGCTTTCGGTGCGCATCGGTGAACGGCGTTGAACACTTCGGCATGGTCGCCATGCGCGGTTCCCATGACGTGGGGCCATGACGCGGGGGCCATCTGACCCCCTGCCCCCTGCCCCGCGGGCACCTGGACCGGCCCCGGCATCGGCGGCGGCGGCGGTGGTGGACTTCACGACTGCCAGGGCGGCCCGGCGGCGTGCATGATCCGGCCCCCGGCATCCGGTGGGGGCAGCGTGGGGCAGGCATGCCGCTGCGGCCCGAAATCAGGGGGCTGGATGCGTTCCAGGGGCGGGGCCGCTGGGTGGGTAGCCCACACCACCCAAGCCGCTCCCAGACCCCGGAATTTGGCCTTGCCGCCATGGTCCAGCATCTGGGCATCCGGTGCCGGTGCCGCGGCCGGGCCGCACCATCCGCCCGGACATGAAGAAGCCCCCGGCCGGGGCGGCGGGGGCTTCGATCTGGTGTGGTGCGGGATCAGGTGGTGCGGGCGGCCCGGATCAGGTGGCGCGGGGTCGCCGCTTCGCCCTGACCGCGCCGGGCTCCGGCTCAGGCTCAGGCCCCGCCAGCTTCTCCACGATGACCACGACGGCGGCCAAGGCGTCCGCGTCCAACCGGTCCAGGGCACGAGCGAGCCGGGCGCGGACGGTGGGGACGGTGCCCGGCGGGTCGGGCAGCAGGGCGGACACGGGCACGTCCAGGGCCCCGGCGATCAGCACCAAGGCGGCGGCCGTCACCTCAGTGCGCCCTACCTCGTATGTGAAGATCGAGGCCCCGTCACCAAGCCCGATCCGGGCGGCCAGCGCGTCCTGTGAAATCCGCACCCCAGGGCGGAGCCGGGCCCGCCGGATGCGGTCGCCAATGTCCTGGGCGATCTTTTCGCGGGCGGAGAGCGTGGTTGCGGCGGTGCCCATGTCACGCCCCCTCCGTTCCAGGCGCCGGGCCGGTCAGGGCCTCCAGGGCAAGGCGCAGTTCCGCCTCCAGGCGGATCGACACCTCGTGCGGGTCCTGACAGGCCGCCAGTTCCGCCGCGATGCGGGATGGGATGGAAAGCAGACGGTCCCGGGTCAAGCGGCCAGCGGCGAACCAGGCGCCTTCCATGTCGGCCAGCGGCACCACCTCCCCGGCGGCCCGCTGCAACTCGATCTCGGCCATGCGGGCGCGGGCCGCGGTCAGGCGGCGGCGGGCCTTGGTCGCGTCATCATCCGACCGGCCCGCCAGGTGGCGGATTACGTCAGCCGGGGAGAACAGGGTTTCAGAGCCCCGCCCGTCGCCGCGCACCACGGGGGCAAGACCGGCGGCCGTCCAACCGTCCACCGTCCGAAGGCTGACACCGGCGATCCGGGCCAGTTCGGACTTGTTCACATTCGGCATTTCTTGATGTCGATTTTCGCTTGACATTCCGCCAAACTCCTTTCGGAAGAAGTGACCCAAACGTCGGCCCCGCGACTAGCGGACAATCGGGGTCGCGCGGCCTCCCCACTTTGGGATGTCCGGGGAGGACCCAATGCCCACCCCCGGTCGTGGAAGGGGCCGCCGGCTGGACAACCGGCGGCCCCTCACCCAGACGATCGCGGCCTCACCGGGCCGGGGGTGTGGAACGGGGGGCAATGAGGTCAGCGCCCCGTTCCGCCAGCCAGGGCGTCGCCCTGTTGTGCCCCGCTGCGCACAATCCGAATTACGCTGCCACCGTCACCGGCGGCCCCAGACGGACCAGCACCCGGCCCCCGGCGGTCGCTGCCAGCGCCACGCCCACCACGGCCCGACCGCTGCCGGGTGCCTTGATGGCCTTGTCCGCGGGGTCGAAGGCGACAGAAGCGCCCTGGGTGAACGTCGCGGCGGTGGGAAGGAACCACCCACCGGACAGGGCGACGTTCACGGGTCCACCCGTGGTGGCGTCGGTAAGGGCGATGCCGAAAAGCCCGCCGACCATAACCGGCCCGCCGGAAGCGACGTTGTAGGGGGCGGCGATCTGAACGATGTCGCCCGGTTGGTTGAAGTTCGTAGCCATTGCACGCCCTCCTTACGAACCAGACACGGGGATGCGGATAATGGGGCGGTAATCGGAGATACCGCCCCCAATATCGATCAAGGCGCGGGTCACGACCGCATCGACTTCGAGCGGGGTCGCCACATCGATGACGGGCAGACCGGCCGTCCCCGCAAGGATCACCCGGTGAAGGCCGGCGAAGATGCTTGGGTCCGCTGCCAGGAAGGCGGCATTGTCAGGCAGGTTGGCGTCGATGACGACTTCCAGATTACCAGCCCACGGGTTGACTTCGCTTGCCGTCGTCGCCATGAAGGTGGCGGCGGCCTGCCGGGCGGGGCGTTCCAGGCCCGCACCCGCCACCAGGAACCGGGGCGCCAGATTGAGGAATGCCCCGGCCCCATCCGTGTCGCGGAGGCGGGCCTTTCGCAGCAGCGCGGCACCCGCGGCCACCCCGTCGACCAGGGCGGAAGCGGCGACGGACCCAGTGACGTTCTGGTGGTCGGTGTGCCAAACCGGCACCCCATCGGCCATGGCCGGGTTCGAGACGAAGGGGGCCGCCAGCACCGTGCTTTCCAACGCGGCCACGGCCATGCCAATTCGCGTTGCCATCTCCCGCAGGGGCGCGAAGTCGCGGCTCACCAACGCCGTCCGGGTCACGCTGAAGTTGCGGCCGTAGGTCAGAAGTTGCAACATCTCCGCCCCAGCGGCGACGGTGCCGAACTGGACTTCACCACCTTCCGTCACCTGCCGAAGGGCCGGAAACGCGCCCCAGTCGGTTGCGGAAATCGGAGTGAAATCAACGACTTCCAGATCGGCGGCGATCACCAGGAGGGGGGACCGAGACAGGTCGATTGTCTCGGCGGCCACGACCTGGGCCGCGACGGACAGCGCGGGGGCGAAGTCAGACCGGGAAGTCAGGCCCCGGACGGCTGCGACCTTCGAGACACTCGCCACCCCCAGCAGTCCAGCCACGGTGGACACATCGGCACCCCGCCAGCGGGTGGAGCCGTCCAGGGTGGCGGACCCCATGGCCCCGGCCAGGATGGGAACGAGGTTGGAGTTACCGGCCGGGCCGGGGGCGGTGGGTCGGTCCATCATCGGCGACCGTACAGCCGTGCGACTACGAGAAGTCATTGAAGTCACTCCGAAATTTCGGGGGAGAGGGTCAGGTCGTGCAGGGCGCGCGCCATCACGGCGGCGATCCCCGTCAGCGCCAGATCGGCGGCCAGGTCCGGCCGGGCGACAGCGAGGCGCCCCCGCAGGTCCAGAAGGTCCAGGTTCATGATCGTGTGGCCGGGATGCGCCGCGCGGATCAGGGCCCCATACGTGCCCCAGGCGACCGGCTGCCGGTCGGCGTTCAGGGCGACCGTTACGGCGGGGGCGGAGATGGGCAGGGGGCCGGGGACTTCAATCACGGACCGGACCAAGGTGGGGCCAGCGTCGGGGGCCATCCCGCGGGCGACCGCTTCGCAGGCGGCCAGGGCGGCGACGGCTTCCAGGGGGGCGATGCCCCGATAGGTTTCAGCGGCGGCAATGATGGGGCCGGACACATCCGGCGGGAGCGGCGACAGGGCCAAGATTTCGTGGTGTTGAAACATGAGGTCCTCCTTCCCGATGGAAAGTGGCACCCCTCCGTGACTTGCACTATTATTGTGTTTTATCAGACTGTATCAAGTTTCCGCACTCTACTCACTCATGCAACTTCAGTAATCGACGCCACAGTCCTTGAAGTGCTGCCGCAATTCAGCCTCCCGCACGATCTCCGCGAGCGGGCGCCCCGTCGTCCAGTGCTCGTCGAACCGTTTCAACGCCTCGTGGAACCCATCATCGAACCCCCACCGGGGGCCATCCGGCACCCAACCCGCGAGCCGGGCCTGTTGGTGGACCGGCGGCTTCGTCCGGGGCCTCTCGACCCCGTTCAGGTCCAACACCCGGCCCGCCTCGTCCCGCACGGCCTGGACTGCGGCGGCCCGCTCGTCCTCCGGCATCCGGTGAAAGCGGCCCTGGGCAGCCATATCATCCGGGTGCAGTTCCAGGGTGCGGCGGGCGGCTTCGATCTGTTGGTCCAGGATGCGGGCCGCCTCGACCAACTGCGACAGCATGCCCGCCAGTCGGTGCCGGGCCTCGTCCATAGCCTCGACCAGTTCCCCCACCGACGGGGCGAATTTGGCGGTGCGCCCGAGGCAACGGATGGCGGTTTCAACAACCGTCGGCGGATACTCCGCGGCGGCCTCTTGCAGCCTGTCGATGTACCCGTCCGGATCTGGCGGATTGACCGCCGGGAAGTGGGTCAGAAGGAACGCCACCGCTCGCCCGGCGTCCGGAGGCGGCGTGCTGCCGGACAAGCGGCCCCGCAAGGTGGCGGCCTCCGCCCGCACCGCGGCGACCGGGGTTGACTGGAACAGGGCTGGCAGCGGACGGTCTGCGGCCCAATCGGCGCCCAGCGCGGCCGAGAGCGGCGCCCCGTTGGGGGCCGGGATGATTGCGGTCACGATTGAAGCCTCCGTCGGATCGCCTCTCCCATCGCGGCGCGACCAGTCGCGGCACGGGCGGGGCGGGGGTTGTCGATGATTGCGCCGGTCGCGCCATCAATCACGACCGGGCCGGGGGCGGGGGCGGCGGCTGTTTGTTCGCGGTGTTCCGCCGCCAGCCGGTCCAGGTTGTTCAGGAACCACCGGGTGCCGAACCGGGACAGGCCCCGTTCCTGCACTCGTGCCAGGGCGGCCCGGAGTTTGCCCGGATCGACAGCCGCGAGAGCGACTGCCGCCGACTTGTCGGGATGACGCCCGAACATGTCCCGGACGGCCCTGATGCGTTCCTGGGTCTCAGGAGACAGTAGGTCGACCGGCGGACCGTCGCTCTTGGGCGTCCTCGCGCGTGGAGCCGTCTCCTTCATTCCTCCTTCTTCTTTCTTCTTAAGAACCTCCTTCTGTTCATTCCAGGATGAATTCCGTTTCACTGTAGAATGAATTTCGGTTTCATCCTGGAGTGAAACCCCTTCATTCACGGATGAATTTTCACTCTGGGGTGAATATTCATCCGGGAGTGAATTTATGGGGGTGATGAGCCACGCCCGGCGGCCTGCCTTCGCCTTCTCGATCCAGCCAGCGTCGGCCAGTTCGGCCAGCCCGTTCGAGACTGCGGGACAGGTCATGCCCAACATCTCCGCCAGCCGGGCGGTGGACGGCCATGCCAACCGGTCGGCGTTAGCATGCTGAACCAGGGCGATCAGGACACGCAGCGCAGTCAGACCAAGGCCGGCATCGCGCCGCGCCGCATGGGCCAGGGCGTCAACTTGCCAAAGCGCTGCCATCGGCACCCCCGCCCGGCCCGGCCGCTTCCGCCGGGGCGGCATCCGGGCCAAGGCCCTGGACCCATGCGATCACGGCCGACTTGCGGTAGCCCACACGGCCCCGGGGCCCGGCCCCGATCTTCACGCGCGGAGGGCCGTGACCGGTCGTGATCCACCGGTTTAGGCTTGCGGTGCTGCCTACGCCGGTCAGGTCGCGCAGCAGCGCCGCGGTTTCGGGGACGGTCAAGATGCGGTCGGGCCCGGTCATGCTGCACCCCCGGCCCCGTCCGCCAGGGCGCGCAGGGATGCGGCGGCGATCATCCGGCGGCGGCCAATCGGCACCGCCTTGATCTTCTTCGCCCGGATGAGGGAGTAGACAGTGTTGCGGCACACGCCGAGGGTTGCGGCGGCGTCGTTGATGGAAATGAGCAGCTTGTCGTTCACGTTCCGCTCCATCGCGTTGGTTATCAATGCGATGAAGTTGGCGCATGATTACACGCCAGTGAACAAACAAATCGGGGCCCTGCACTTGCATTTACTGCAATACGCGAAAACGCGCATAGAAAATCCAGAAAATATCCAACTTGGATGTTTTATCTTGTCTTAAAAGTATTGACTATGAGCATGGGTCTGCTGGCATACCGGCCGGCCTTTATCATTTCTCTTGACACTTTCTGTTCTGTGTAGAGATTGCCGGCGATCCAAAACACGCGAACCAATAGGAAGTGGTGGGCAAGTGAATGCCCACCCCCATTACTTACCTTGGCAGTGATCTGCCCATTGGATCATCAAGGCCCGCCGCTTCTCCAAGAGGTCAGAGCGGCGGTAAGCTCTTTCAACGGCATTGCCAACACTATGGGCCAGCGCCAATTCCGCCACTTCGCGGGGGAAGTCGGTGCGTTCGGAAGCCCAATCGCGGAAGCTTGACCGGAACCCATGTGCCGTCGCGCCCGTCTCCATCCTGCGAAGACACATCGTCAAAGCCATGTCAGACACCGGCCGCCCGCTTCGCTCACCAGGGAACACGAACGCATCCGGCCCGGTCTCGGCCCGCCACGCCTGCGCAAGCTCCAGGACGGCCAGGGCGGGGGCGGAAAGCGGGACGACGTGTTGCCTTCCGGCCTTCATCCGTTCAGCAGGGACGGTCCAGGTCGCGGCGGCAAGGTCTATCTCGCCCCATGTGGCCCCGCGTGCTTCTCCCGACCGGCACGCGGTCAGGATGACGAAGCGCAGCAGAGCCTTCACCACCGGCCCGGCCTTCCGCGTGCCGTCCAGGGCGATCAGGAACGCCGGCACATCGGCCCAAGGCATGGCGGCGAAGTGATCCACCTTCGCTGGCTGGCGAGGCAGGCCCTTGCCGGCGACCAAGGCGCGCATCGGGGCTTCCGTCTCCCGTACGCCGATGGCGTGCGCATGGTCCAGAACCGCGCCGATCCGCTGCCGCACGCGGCGGGCGGTTTCCGGGATTTCCAGCCAGATCGGGGACAGGACGTCCCGGATCATGGGGGCGGTGACGGCTTCAACGGGTAGGTCGCCCAACCGCGGGAAGGCGTATTCACGAAGTGTGGACAGCCATTGGGCCGCGTGCTTCTCATTCTTCCAGGTCGGGGCCTGTTCCCTGTGCAGGGCTTCCGCGACCTCCCGGAACGTCGGGGGCCGGGGCGGTTCCGGCGGCCCTTCCTTGGCGGCGGCGGCCCGCTTCTCCGCCACCACGTCCCGGCCCGCCTTCGCGGCCTCCCGCGTCTCCGCGGCGGCCCGGCGGGCTTCCGCAAGGGACCGGGTGCGGACAGACCCCAGACCAATATCCCGCCGCACCCCGTCGACCATGATGCGGAGCACCCACTTCTTGGAGCCGTCCTTTCCAACCACCAGCATCAGGCCATCGCCATCGGTGTACCGTCCGGGGACCTTCTCGGCCTCGACCTTCTTCGCCGTCAACTTGCCCATCGTTCGCCCTCCCATGCCATCCGTCGCACGCGGCGTCCCACACCGCGTACCACAAATTGGATTGGATCAAGGCTGCCGTCAATGAACAGTGATGAACGCCGGTGGTGTGCAAGTCCTTGGAAAACAGGGTGTTTCTGCGCAGCGATGGATGGCCCTGAACAGCGATGCGGAGGACACCCCATCCGCCACACCTCCTGTCAACCTTCCTCCTTTCGCAGCCGCCGCCCCCCGTTAAGCAGGGCAAGCGGGCCGGGGGCGATGCGGCCCGCGATTCTGGCGGCCGGGATGGTCAGCAGCAGGGCCAGCACGGGGGCGGTGGCGAAGAACAGCGGGTAGGCCGGGCCGTAGTAACCGCCGAATGCAGGCTCCCACAGCATCCAGAACAGGCTGAACGCCAGGGTGTGGGCGCAGAAGAACAGGAAGATATAGGGCTCCGCCCGGGCCAGGACCCGCCCGATGGGGTGGTGCAGCAAGTGCTGCGCCAGCCACAGGACTGACAGGGCCCCCGCCACCCGTGCGGCCAGGCGCAGGGCGTGCAGGACCTGCTCCACCCCCACGCCCGGTATCGCCCCCAAATCCTGCCCCATCTCCACCCGCAGTCGCAGGACGACGATGGTCGCTGGCAGAAGGACCCAGCCCGCCAGGACGGCCCACCAGAATCCCGTGCCCGGCCAGCGGGGAAGGCCGTGGATGGCCAAAGCCAGCCCGACCATGAAGAACAGGGGGATGACCGGGCGCAGGAACACCACCCCTTCCGGCACCAGGAAGTACCAGCACAGGGCCGCAAGAAGGGCTGGCAGCGGCGCCCGCCGCAACACCGCGACCATGACGGGGGACAGGAGCCCGCAAAGCAGGATGTCCCTGAGGAAGGACAAAGGTGTGACCACCGGCCATCCCGCGAGCGCCACCAGCCCGTCCAGGATTGACCGGAGATCGGTCCCGATGGGCATCCGCCCCCCGTTGGCAGCGGTCATCAAGGCAAGGCCGATCAGGTTCCAGGCCAGCAACGGCACGAACAGGGTTCGCAGCTTGCCCCGCACCAGCGTGCCATAGCCCTTGCCAGCCCCGGTGGCGAGCAGGAGATATCCCGAAATGACGCTGAGCAGGGCGACACTGGCCCGGCTGAACGCCTCGACCACATAAAGCCGCACCCCGTCGAAGACCCGCACCCCGTGCTGGGCGATGTCCATCTCCATCGCCCAGGGGTGGACGTGGACATAGGTCATGGCCAGGATGCAGATGACCCGGGCGAGGCGGATCACCGCACTCCCCTCCGCCGTCAGGCCGACCGGGGGGCCGAGCAGACGGGTCTTTGCCGATCCGGTTGCCGAACCGGGCATGGTGGTTTCCGACGGCATGTCCCCCCCTGTCCGTTCCAGCCAAGGCACGCCCAGACCCGGCATGGCCCCTGAGATGGCCGCACCCTCCGTCACCCGGCCCGGCCCGGCAACCTGCCCAATGGCCGGTCCACCCTCCGCCCCCGCCCTGCCGCCCCCGGCCTACCCCCGATGGGCCGCCTTCCCCGCCGGGTCGCGGGCAGGTGCCGGATGGGAGCGGATCGGCGCCAGCGCCGCGCAACGGTCCTTGCCGGGGGCGGGCGCCGGGGCCTAGGCTTCGTGCCATCCATACGAAGGCCCCGGACAGGGGCCCCGGCCTTTGGGAGGCTTCCCCGATGATCCGTACCCCCGTTTTCCCCACCCCCACCCGCCGTTCCGTCCTGGTCTCCGGTGCCGCCCTGATCGGCCTTGCCGCCGGCAGCGGGCTGTCGCTGACGGGCGGGATGGCCCGGGCGGCCACGACCGCCGCCGCCACGGACGGGGATGCCTGGCTGGATGGCTTCTTCCAGGAAGCGTGGGACACCTTCATCCGCCGGTCGCCGGAATGGCAGACCCTGCTGGGCCTGCCCGATGCCGCCCATGACCGCTGGAACGCGCATACGGAGGAGGAGGAGGCCATCCGCCAGCAGCTGGAGCAGGACGGGCTGGCCCGCATGCGGCGGGAGGTGGATCCGGCCCGCCTGTCCGCGGCGGGGGCCCTGAACTACCGCCTGTGGGAGTACCGGGCGGAAGAGAGCCTGACCGGCTACCGCTGGCGCCACCACGATTACGACCTGGAGCATTTCAACGGTCGCCACAGCGGCATGCCGACCCTACTGATCAATGCCCAGCCCGTCCGGTCCATCGACCAGTTCGGCCATTGGGAGGCCCGGGTCCAGAGCATCGGCACGGCCGCGGATCAGTTGATCGCCGCGGCGGAGCGGCGGGCCACCCTGGGCATCATCCCGCCCCGCTTCTCCCTGGAAAAAAGCCGCAACGCCGTGCTGGGCACCATGGTGGGCGCCCCCTTCAGCGATGCCGGCGGGGACAGCGCCCTGTTCGCCGATATCAAGCGGGAGATCGCGGCCCTGAAACTGCCGGAGGCGGAGGAGGCTTCCCTGGTCGCCCGGGCCCAATCCGCCCTGACCGACCATTACGCCCCCGCTTACCGGCGGCTGGGCGATTACATCCAGGCCCTGTCCGCCCGCACCGATGACCGGGACGGTGTCTGGAAGCTGCCCGACGGGGCGGAGTACTACCGCTTCTGCCTGAAGCGCCATACCACCCTGGACCTGGACCCGGAGGCGGTGCACGCCCTGGGCCTGAGGGAGGTGGCACGTATCCATCAGGAAATGAAGGCGATCCGCGACGCGGTCGGGTTCAAGGGCGGGCTGCAGGACTTCTTCCAGCATCTGCGCACCGATTCCCGCTTCTACTACCCGGACACGCCGGAGGGGCATGCCGCCTATCTGGCCGATGCCCGCCGTGTGGTGGCGGAGGTGGAGGCCGTGCTGGACAGCCAGTTCGGGATCAAGCCCCGCGCCCCCGTCATCGTCCAGCGGTTCGAGCCCTTCCAGGAAGCGGCGGAGGCGATCGCCCGCTACAACCCGCCCGCGGCCGACGGCTCCCGCCCCGGGATCTATTTCGTCAATTTTTCCAACATGCGGGAGATGCCGCGCTTCCAGCTGGAGGTGCTGGCCTTCCACGAGGCAATCCCCGGCCACCACATGCAGATCGCCATTGCCCAGGAGATGGGCGGCCTGCCCATGTTCCGCCGCTACACCTGGCACACGGCCTATGTGGAGGGCTGGGGCCTGTACAGCGAGCGGCTGCCGAAGGAACTGGGATTCTATAAGGACCCCTATTCGGATTTCGGCCGACTGACCTTCGAGCTGTGGCGGGCGATCCGGCTGGTGGTGGATACGGGCATCCATACCAAGCGCTGGACCCGGGCGGAAGCGGTGGATTACTTCGTCACCAATTCCACCGTCCCCCGCGAATCGGCGGAGCGGGAGGTGGACCGCTATATCGTCTGGCCGGGCCAGGCCTGCGCCTATTACATCGGCATGATGAAGATCCTGGAACTGCGAACGGGGGCTAAGGCCGCCCTGGGCGACCGCTTCGACATCCGCGGCTTCCATGACGCCATCCTGCGCAACGGTTCAGTTCCCCTGACGGTGCTGGAGGAGGTGGTGGCCGCCTGGGTCGAATCCCGCAAGGTGTAACCCCGCCCCCGGGCCGGGCCCTGTTCGCCGAGCGGATCAGGGACCGGCGACGATGCGCCCGGCCGGTCCCTCCAGCACCAGATCGCCCGAGGGATCGGACTGGAAGCGGTCGATGCCGGCCAGGATCTCCAGGAACCGGGCTTCCACCACCATGTCGTCCGGCCCGCAGGCCATCTTGGTGGACATGACCGGCCCCACCATCAGGGTGCCCAGGCCCGCCCGGACAGGGGCGCCATAGCTGTTGCAGCCGGCCTTGCCGCCGATCCGTCCATCCTCGAACCGCAGGGTGACTGTGATCCCCGGCGGCACCGCCTGCCCCCCGATGGAGCGGACGTTAAGGGCTGTGCCGGGCAGGCTTCCCGCCGGGGGCGGCTCCGCCGGTTGCGTCGGTTCGGAAGCGTGGGCGGCGGGGGCGGCGGTCGGCGCCGATGCCGCGGGCGGGAGACTGGCCGGGCCGGCAGGCGCGACCGGCACCGGGGTGGTTGCAGCGGCAGGGGCCGCTGGGGCGGTGTCGGGGGCCCTTCCCGATCCATCCGCCGCACAGCCGGTGAGCACAAGCCCGGGCACCAGGGCCAAGGCCAGCACCGCCGCACCGCGGGCCGGAACAGAATGCCGATCCATCGCAATTCCCCATTTAGATCCCGCGACCCGGGACATCCGCCGCCACGGCCCGGTTGATCCAGGCCAATGCGGGAAACACCGTTTCCTGCTGCCCTGGGCGGACACAGAAGATGGAGGTCGCATGTTCCCGATGGTCATTCCAAACCGTGCCCTTTCCAAGGCAGACCTGACCAAGGTCCACACCGGCATCCTTGCGGTCACCCTTGTCCTGACAGCCACGGCCCCGGGATGGGCCGAGCCGGCGGGAGATCCGATGGCTGGTGCCCAGAAGGTCCAGACGCTGTGCAGTTCCTGCCATGCTGTCGGGGACGGGGCGTTGACGGCAAATGACGGTGCGCCCACCCTTCCCTCCGTCGCGGCGGGACGGACCGATCCGGAACTGGAACTCTGGCTTTCCGACCCCCACGGCGCCATGCCGCCCGTCAACCTGACCCGGCAGGAGATCGCGGACATCGTCGCCTACATCGCCACGCTGAGGATGGAGGGTAACAGCCCATCCGCCAGATAGGCCACTTGGCCGGATGGCTTATCCATGCGGCTGAATGGACGCCCGTATCGATAATGCGTTAACCAAAAACGGGCGGTGTGACCGGATTCTTGTCCGGCTGGACCGAACCTGCCGGGCGACTGTCCGTCTGGCATCACTCCTACGGATCCACATGTCGGGGATGGCCATCCAGACCGATGAGATCAAGGGCGGGAGCACTGGGTCGCCCCGTGTCCGCATCATGATCGTGGAGGATGATGCGCTGGTGGGTCTGGGAATCCGCCTTACCCTTACCGAACTGGGGTATGACGTGGTGGGCATCGCTGCTTCGGAACCTGAGGCGGTGCAATTGGCAGCGTCGGAGCGGCCACGGCTTGCCCTGATGGATATCCGCCTGAAGGGTCCGGTGGACGGGATCGACACGGCGCGGCGCCTGCGGGCGGAATTCGACATCCGCTCCCTTTACCTCTCGGCTTACGCGGATGAACCAACCCTGACCCGGGTTGCCCAAACCTATCCCCTTGGTTTCGTTCAGAAACCTTATTCCGCTGGACAATTGCGCGCAGCCCTGGAGCTGGCGCTGCGCCGATTGGACAACCGCCCGGCCTGAGGCGGTCAAACTCCCGGATGTCACAATCTTTGCCCCCCGATCGGCTCCGGGAGCGGAGACTGAATCGATCCGGCCGTGTTTATGCCGGAGGAGGAGCCGGTTGCCCTGGCGACGGGTTCCTTCATCCGCACCGATCAGGAGAAGACAATGCGTGGGAAGCTCTTGGCGATTTCCAGTGTGCTGGTTCTCGGCCTTGCCGCCTGCGGCGACGACAGCAGCACCGGCACCACCGGGACGGCCGAGCCGCCCGCATCGACCACTGGCAGCACGACGGGCACCACCGGCGGCATGTCCGGGGACACGACCACCGGATCCACCACCGGCACCGGCTCGACGACGGGAATGGGCTCGCCCACCGGTACGACCGCCGATCCGGAAATCGCGGGTCCCGGCTCCACCCCTGCCAACCGCGACAGCGGCAATGTGACGACGTTCGGCGGCGGTGCCGGCCCGACCACCACCACGGGCGGGACCGGGGATACCGGGGCCACAGGCGGCACGACGGAGAATGATACCACGACGCCGGATACTTCGTCTGGAACGGGCCAATCCGGTTCGGGTCAGTCCGGCACGGGACAGACCACCACCCCGCCGCCCGGCGGCGGCCAATAGGCCGAGCCCGGATCGGACACCGTCCCGCCCCGTTTGCCGCTTCTTCAGTCCTGCGGAATGGGGCGGGACTTCCGGTCCTCCCCGATGGCCACATAGGTGAAGACGCCTTCGGTCACCTTGTATCCATCGGACGACCCCCAGGGTCGCACCCAGGTTTCCACCTTCACCCGGATGGAGGTGGTGCCAACGCGCTGGATGCTGCAATAGCAGTTGACCTCGTCCCCCAGACCGATGGGCCGGTGGAACTTCATCGCCTCGATCCCGACGGTGGCGACCCGGCCCTTGGCCCGCTTGGCGGCCACGGCGGCGCCGGCCACATCCATCTGGGACAGGACCCAACCCCCGAAGACATCGCCATTGCCGTTCAGGTCCTTGGGCATGGTGAAGGTGCGTAGGGCCGGGGCATCGTTCTCGAAGTCGGGAACGGTCTGCATCTCGGATGGCTGGTGCATCGGGTCGCTCCTTGCGCGCGGTCAGGGAAGAACGGGGCCCACAAAATCTTGTGGGCAGCCAGGCCGGGGCATACCCCTGCTGTTGCGGGGTCGGCGGCCGCCCGGGTATAATGTGCCCATGAGCGATCTATTCCAGAACACCGCCCGCAAGCAGGACAGCTATTCCGCCGAGGATATCGAGGTCCTGGAGGGGCTGGAGCCTGTGCGCCGCCGCCCCGGTATGTATGTGGGCGGCACGGATGAACGCGCCCTGCACCACCTGGCCGCCGAAATCCTGGACAACGCCATGGATGAGGCGGTGGCGGGCCACGCCAGCCGGATCGATTTCGACCTGGCGATGGATGGGACCGTCACCGTGCGCGACAACGGCCGCGGCATCCCGGTGGACGAACACCCGAAATATCCCGGTAAATCCGCCCTGGAAGTGATCTTCACCACCCTGCATTCCGGCGGCAAATTCTCCGGCAAGGTCTATGCGACCTCCGGCGGGTTGCACGGGGTCGGCAGCGCCGTCGTCAACGCCCTGTCCGACCGGCTGCATGTGGAGGTGGCGCGCGACCGCCAGCTGTTCACCCAGACCTACAGTCGCGGTGTCCCCCTGGGGCCCCTGGTCAATGCCGGGCCGGTGCATAACCGCCGGGGCACGGTGGTCAGCTTCCACCCCGATCCGGAGATATTCGGGGAAGATGCGCGCCTGAAGCCGGAACGGCTGTACCGGCTGGCCCGGTCCAAGGCCTATCTCTATCGCGGGGTGGAGATCCGGTGGAGCTGCGACCCCGCCCTGCTGGCTGCGGACAGTACCGTTCCCGCCAATGAAACCCTGCACTTTCCCAATGGCTTGTTGGATTATCTGACAGCGGCGCTGAAGGATCGGGGTACCGTCACCCCCACCCCCTTCGCCGGTCAGGCCCCCTTCCCCAACGATGCCGGGCGGGTGGAATGGGCCATCGCCTGGCCGGAGGATGATGAGGGGTTCAGCCATACCTACTGCAACACCATCCCCACGCCGCTCGGCGGCACCCATGAGCTGGGCCTGCGCTCCGCCCTGACCCGCGCGCTCAAGGGCTATGGGGAGATGGTAGGGAACAAGCGGGCCGCCGCCATCAGCCCGGATGATGTCATGGACGGAGCAACCATTCTTCTGTCCGTCTTCGTCCGCGATCCCCAGTTCCAGGGCCAGACCAAGGAACGCCTGGTCAGCCCGGAGGCGAGCCGGCTTACCGATACGGCCATCAAGGACCATTTCGACCACTGGCTTTCCGGTGCGCCGGATGCCGCCAAGGCCCTGCTGGAACGCCTGATCGAGAAGGCGGAGGAGCGGGCCAGGCGCAAGGCGGCTAAGGAAACGGCCCGCAAGACCGCCACCCGCAAGCTGCGCCTGCCCGGCAAGCTGGCCGATTGCGCCCGCCAATCGGCGGAGGGGACGGAGATCTTCATCGTCGAGGGGGATAGCGCGGGCGGATCGGCCAAGCAGGCCCGCAACCGGGAGATCCAGGCCATCCTGCCCCTGCGCGGCAAGATCCTGAACGTGGCCAGCGCCAGTATCGAGAAGCTGCGGGCCAACCAGGAACTGGCCGATCTGGTCCTGGCCCTGGGCTGCGGGGCGGGCAAAGAGTTCAGCCTGGACCGGTTGCGCTATGAGCGGGTCATCATCATGACCGACGCCGATGTGGACGGCGCCCATATCGCCAGCCTGCTGATGACCTTCTTCTATCGGGAGATGCCGGAGCTGATCCAGCAGGGCCACCTCTACCTGGCCCTGCCGCCGCTCTACCGCATCGCCGCGGGCGCGCTGGTCCGCTATGCCCGGGACGACGCCCACAAGGACGAGCTGATGGGAGGTCCCTTCAAGACCGCCAAGGGCAGGATAGAAATCAGCCGGTTCAAAGGCTTGGGCGAAATGCCTGCCAGCCAGCTCAAGGAAACCACCATGGACCCCGGCAAGCGGTCCCTGCTGCGCGTCGTCGTGCCCGACATCCGCGATCCTGAGGAGAAGGAGGATGTGGATGCGACCCGCGACCTGGTGGAAAGCCTGATGGGCCGCAAGGCGGAACTGCGCTTCAAGTTCATCACCGAAAACGCCCGCTTCGCCCAGGATCTGGATGTCTAGGGCCGTGCCCCCCATGCGCCTGACCGGGGATTCCCGCCTGGCCGTCATCGACATGCAGGGGCGGCTGCTGAAAGCCATCCGTCAGGGGGCGGAGGTGACGGCGCAGTGCCGGCGGCTTGCCCTGGCGGCGCGGGAGCTGGCGATCCCGGTGGCGGTGACGGAACAGAACCCCGCCGGCATCGGCCCGACGGTGGACCCGCTGGCCGCCCTGGCCGGGCAGCGGTTCGGCAAGGTGCATTTCAGCGCGGCGGAGGATGCGGATTTCCGCACCTGGGCCGCATCGGGCGGTACCGTCGTGCTGTGCGGGGTGGAAGCCCATGTCTGCGTCTTGCAGACGGCCCTGGGCTTGGCGGAGCGGGGCATCCCTTGCGTGCTGGTGGCGGATGCCGTCGCCTCCCGTGATGCGCGCAACCGGGATGCCGCCATCGCCCGGGCCCGGCACCACGGGATCGACGTGCTGACGGCGGAGATGGTGCTGTTCGAGTGGCTGGGCCGCTATGACCGTCCGGAATTCAAACGCATCCTGCCCCTGATCAAGAACAGGACGGCGCCCGCCGATCAGTGATGGCCGTGCCCGTGCCCGTGTCCGTGGCCATGCCCATGATGATGGTCATCCCCCTGGTCCTTCGGCTTGATCACGGCGATGCAGAGGCCGCACAGCGCGGTGACGGCAAGGAACAGGGCAAATCCGGCGAAGGTCATGGCGGTACCATCGGTGTTGGGCGATCAAGGTAGCGGCCCCATACCTACCGCCCTGCCCGGCAAAGGGCAACAGCGGCGGTTCAGGCCAGGAACTCCCGCAGCAGGGCATTAACCGCCGCCGGCTGTTCCAGCGGGGACAAGTGGCCGCAGCGGGGGATGACGTGCAGGCTGGCCCCGAGAATGGCGTCCGCCATCTCTGCCGCCCGGTCCACCGGGGTCAGGGTATCGTCAGCCCCGACGATCACCAGGGTCGGCACCGTGATGCGCGATAGATCGGACCGGCTGTCCGCACGGCCCATGATCGCCCGCTGCTGACGAACAAATGCCGCCGCCCCGACCCGGTGGGCCATCCGCACCACCTCACCCGCCACCGCATCCTCCCCCACCCGGTCCGGATGGATCAGACCGGGTAGAAGCAGGGGCGGGATACGGTCGAAGGCGCCCCCCTCCGCCAACCGGATCATGGCCTGCCGCCGCTCCGTCTGCTCCCCCGTATCGGGGCGGGCGGTGGTATCCAGCAGGCAAAGCCGAGCCACCCGCCCCGGTGCCCGGCGCAGGATCTCGAAAGCCACATAGCCACCCATGGACAGGCCGGCCAGGGTGAAGCGGTCGGGGGCCACCGCCAGCACCGCGTCCGCCAGGGCGCCCATGTCATCCGCCCCGTCAGCCGCCCCGGTCAGGTCGGCGATGCGGACATCCGCCGCCCCCTGCCCGGTGCCCCCCGCGGCAATGCCCCGCAAATACTCCCCCTGATGTGCCCACAAAGCCGCATCGCACAAAAGGCCGGGAAGCAGGATCAGGGGCAGTCTTTGCGTATCGCGGACATCAGCCATAACCGGGATATCCTTGCTCTTTCAGGCAGGAATTGATATGGACCACACGACTTTAGCTGAACCCTCGCCCCGCGCCTAGGCGGGCCGGGGGACGCCGCCGGCCCTGGGAATACCCGGCCGCCCGTTCGTCCGGCAGGATGCGCGGTCGACCCGGACCATCGGGGGCCGCATCCCGTCCCCGGGCACGCACCGTTTCCGGTCAACCGCCGGTGTGGATTACCGTTTCACCACTTGTCACCTGAAGGCCGAATGACCTTTTCGGAACTTGGGCTCGGGCCCGAAGTCCTGCGCGCCATCGCCGAAGCCGGCTATACGCAGCCCACCCCCATCCAGGAAAAGGCGATTCCCTGGGTGTTGCAGGGGCGCGACGTGCTGGGCGTGGCACAGACGGGAACCGGTAAAACGGCGTCCTTCACCCTGCCCATGATCGACATCCTGGCCAGCGGTCGGGCCAAGGCGCGGATGCCCCGGTCCCTCATCCTGGAGCCGACGCGGGAGCTGGCGGCCCAGGTCGCCGAGAATTTCGAGAAATACGGCAAGTACAACAAGCTCAACATGGCCCTGCTGATCGGCGGGGAAAGCTTCGGCGACCAGATCAAGAAGCTGGAACGCGGGGTGGACGTGCTGATCGCCACGCCGGGGCGGATGATGGATCTGTTCGACCGCGGCAACATCCTGCTGACCGACACCAAGTTCCTGGTGATCGATGAGGCGGACCGCATGCTGGACATGGGGTTCATCCCCGATATCGAGCGGATCGTCGGCCTGCTGCCCAAGATCCGGCAGACCCTGTTCTTCAGCGCCACCATGCCGCCGGAGATCAAGCGTCTGGCGGACGCCTTCCTGACCAATCCGCGGGAAGTGTCGGTGGCCCCCCCCGCCTCCCCCGCCGCGACCGTGACCCAGGGCCTCGTCGTCGTCTATGACGAGGATAAGCGCAGCGCCCTGCGCCAGCTCCTGAAGACGGAGGAGGTGAAGAACGCCTTCATCTTCTGCAATCGCAAGAAGGAGGTTGCGGTCCTGCACAAGTCGCTGGAAAAGCACGGGTTCAACGCCGGTGCCCTGCATGGCGACCTGGTGCAGTCCAAGCGGACGGAAACGCTGGAGGCATTCAAGCAGGGCCAGATCGATCTGCTGGTTTGCTCCGACGTGGCCGCCCGGGGGATCGACATCAAGGGTGTCTCCCACGTCTTCAATTTCGATGTCCCGTACAATTCGGAAGACTATGTCCACCGCATCGGCCGGACGGGTCGAGCCGGGTTGACCGGCCGGGCCTTCACCCTGGCCGCACCGGAAGACGGGAAGTACATCCAATCCATCGAGAAGCTGGTGGGCAAGGCCATCCCCCGTGTCGCCCTGGACGGGATGGACAGCCCGGAGCTGGATTACACAGCCGACCCGCGCAAGCGCCGCAAGAAGCCGGAAGGCCGGGGCGAGACGCGCGGACCTGACCGGTCGGAGAGCCCGTCCCGCGGCGACCGCGGCCCGGCCCCGGAGCGGGGCGACCGTCCCCCCCGCGGCGATCGTCCGCACCAGAACGAGCGCGGTGATCGTCCTGCACAGGGTGAGCGCAGCGAGCGCGTTCCCCAAGCGGAGCGCGGCGACCGTCGCGATCGGGGTGAGTACCGGAACGATCGTCGCCCCCGGCCCGAGGACCGTCCCCATGATCGCCCGACAGAGGAGCGGGCGGCACGGCCTGAGCGCGGGCCCGAGCGGAGTGAACGTCCGGAACGGCGCGATTACCGGGATGAGCGGCGCCGCCGGCGCGAGGAAGAGGCGGAGGATCGCATTTCCGTCATCGGCTTCGGCGACGATGTGCCCGCCTTCATCCTGAGGGCAGCCCGTCCGGGTCGTGCGAACTCCCAGGACCCGCTGGCGACCGAGCCTGGCACGGAGGAGTGAACGGTCATGCAGACCATCTTCGTTCTCATGAAATGTGAACTCGGCCGCGCCTATGAGGTGGCGGACCACGCCGTCCAGGAAGTGGCCGAGGTCTCAGAAGTGCATTCCATTTCAGGGCAGTACGACCTGATGATGAAGTGCTATCTTGAGGATGGGGACGATATCGGACGTTTCGTGACCGGCCGGCTGCAGACCCTGCCCGGCGTGAAGGACACCTTCACCATCATCACCTTCAAGGCCTTTTCCTGATACCCTGCGCGGGCAAGCCGGCGGTTTGGCGCACAGGCCTGTGATACCGGTCGTTGACGGGGGGACCGGTACCGGGGATCGTGGTGCCCGAGTTCATTCCCCCCGCCCCCTTCCGATGATGCCCGAGAGGCAGACGGCGTGATCCCGGCCAAGCGTTTTCTTGCTGTCCCCCTGCTGTCGCTGCTGCTCGGCACCACAGCCCTGGCTCCCGGGGCACTGGCCCAGAGCTTGGGCGGCGACGGCGAACCCGTTCTGCTGAGTGCGGGCAGCGCCTATCGCGACGATGCCACTGGCATCGTCATCGCCAGCGGCGGGGTGGAGCTATCCCAGGGGCCCCGCATCCTGCTGGCGGATGAGGTACGGCTGTCGCTTGAGACCAATATCGTTGTCGCCTCCGGCAATGTCTCCATCCTGGAGCCGTCGGGCGAGGTGATCTTCGCCGACTACATCGAGCTGTCGGAGGGGATGCGGGACGGGTTCATCGACCAGATCCGCATCCTGCTGTCGGACAATGCCCGGCTGGCGGGTGCCCAGGGGGAGCGGCTGGACGGGCGCTTCACCCGGATTGAGCGGGCGGTCTACAGCCCCTGCCGCCTGTGCGAAACCGATCCGACCCGCCCGCCGATCTGGCAGATCCGGGCGGCCCGCATCACCCACGACCAGGAGAAGCGCGACGTCTACTACCGCGACGCCGTCCTGGAAATCGGTGGGATTCCCGTCGCTTACACGCCCTTCTTCGCCCATCCCGACCCTACGGTGGAACGCCGCAGCGGCTTCCTGACCCCGTCGGGCGGCATCTCCTCCGACCTGGGGACCTTCGCCCGGCTTTACTATTACTTCGATGTGGAGCCGGGGAAGGACTTCACCCTGGAGGTGACCCCCAGCACGGAGGATGGGTTGCTGCTGGGCGGTGAGTACCGCCAGCGCTTCGCCGGCGGGCAGTTGGAGCTGTCCGGATCCGCCACCTATGCCGACCGTACCCGCGATGTCTCCACCACTGTCGGCAATGTGGTGCAGGAGACGGACCAGGAATTCCGCGGCCATCTGTTCGGCACCGGCCGGTTCGAGATCGACCAGCGCTGGCGCTGGGGGTTCGATCTGGCCAGGGTCACCGACAACACCCACCTGCTGCGCTACGACTACAGCGAGGACGACCTGCTGACCTCCCGCTTGTTCGCGGAGCGGTTCAGCGGACGCAGCTATGGCTCTGTCAGCGTTTACGATTTTCAGGATCTGCGCCCTGGCAACCCGGAAGAAGAACCGCTGGTCCTGCCCCTCGCCACCTATCAGGCGTTGGGGGAGCCGGGGGAGACGTTCGGCGGGCGCTGGTCCCTGGATGCCAGCCTGCTGTCCCTGATCCGCGATGGCGGCACCGATACCCAGCGCGTCTCGGCAGAGGCCGGATGGCAGCGCTTCATCGCGACCCCCATCGGCCTCGTCTCCACCATCTCCACCTCCGTGCGCAGCGATGCCTACTGGGTCGGGGATTACACCCCGCCGGGGGAGACGCGGCCGCGCGACAACATCAGCGACCTGCGCCTTTTCGCGAAGGCGCAGATGACGGTCAGCCTACCCCTTGTGCGGCAGTCGGGTACGGTGCAGCAGACAGTGGAACCCATCGTCGCCCTGTCCCTGGCGCCCAATGCCGATAATGACAACGACCTGCCCAACGAGGACAGCCAGGATATCGAGTTCGACCACACGAACCTGTTCCTTTCCTCCCGCTTCCCAGGGATCGACCGGCTGGAGGGCGGACAGCGCCTGACCTATGGCGTGCGCGCGGGGCTGTTCGGCTTTGGCGGCGGCAGCAGCACTGTCTTCCTGGGG
>JBJOKR010000018.1:0-41761 GCA_046045995.1 Pseudomonadota bacterium
TCGAGGGCACGGGCATCTTCTACCTGGTCAAGCGCCGCCAGGATTTCGCGGGCAAGCGCATCGTCATCGCCGGCGGCGGCGACAGCGCCGTGGACTGGGCCATCTCCCTGGCGGAGGTGGCGGAGCGGGTGATGGTGGTGCATCGCCGGCCGAAATTCCGCGCCGCCCCCGAATCCGTCTCCCGGATGGACGACCTGGTGAAGGCCGGGCGGATCGAGATGGTGGTGCCCTACCAGCTGTCCGGGCTGGAGGGGGAGGGGACGACCCTGACCGGGGTCCGCGTCGCCGACCTGGACGACAATGAGAAGGTGCTGGAAGCCGATGTGCTGCTGCCCTTCTTCGGGCTGGCCATGAACCTGGGCCCGATCGCCGACTGGGGCCTGAACCTGGAACGCAACCACATCGCCGTGACCCAGCAGACCTGCGCCACCAGTGCGCCCGGGATCTTCGCCATCGGCGACATCGCCACATATCCCGGCAAGCTGAAACTGATTCTCTGCGGGTTCAGCGAAGCGGCCATGGCGGCCCATGCCATCCACCCCCTGGTCCATCCGGATACGGTGCTGCATTTCGAATACAGTACCAGCAAGGGTGTACCGGGTGCGGCCTGACCGGGCCCGGACCCCATTGCCCTGCCCGCCCGATCGATCGGATCGTTGACAGCGGGCGTCGGCATACTCACCTTGGCGGACATGACCGCCCTTCATGCGACCTGTGTCAGTCTGGCCGGTGCCGGCGTCCTGCTCCGCGGGCCGTCGGGCAGCGGCAAATCCGATCTGGCCCTGCGCCTGATCGACGGCGGCGCCCTTCTGGTCGCCGACGACCAGGTGATTCTGGAGATGCGGGGCGGGGCCCTGCGCGCCCGGGCGCCGGAACGGCTGGCCGGGTATCTGGAGGTGCGGGGCATCGGCCTGCTCCCCGTTCCCCATGCCCCCGATGTGCGCCTGGTCCTGGTCGCCGACCTGACCGCCCCGGGGGCGGAGGTGGAGCGGCTGCCCGATCCCGCCACGGTGGACCTGCTGGGCCGGTCGGTGCCACGCATCGCCCTGGACCCCTTCGCCGCCTCGGCCCCGGCCAAGCTGCGCCTGGCCCTGCGCGCCGCCGCTGTCGGCCAGCCGCCGGTCCCCGCCCGCTTCGCCGCCGTGGCCGCCGATGCCGCGATAGCGGCCGTGGGGGAGGGTTAGGCCATGACCGCCGCCCCGGACCTTCCCCCCCTGGCGCCCGAGGGGCGACTGCCGCTGGTGATCGTCACCGGCATGTCGGGGGCAGGCCTGTCCACGGCCATGAACTGCCTGGAGGACCTGGGTTACGAGGCGGTGGACAATCTGCGCCTGTCGCTGCTGCGCTCCCTGGTGGCCCTGGGGCACGACCGGCCCCTGGCCGTGGGCCTGGTCAGCCGCACCCGGGATTTCACGGCCGATCGGTTGCTGCGCGAACTGGCCGATCTGCGCGCCCGGGCGGGGCTGGCCCCCAGCCTGCTGTTCCTGGACGCCCAGGATGATGCCCTGCAGCGCCGGTATATGGAGACACGGCGCCCCCATCCCCATGCCAGCGACCGGCCCGTGGCCGACGGCATCGCGCTGGAGCGGGGGATGCTGGCGCCGGTGGCGGAGAATGCGGATGTGATGGTCGATACCTCCGACCTGTCCGTCCACGACCTGCGCCGCATCCTGGCCGGGCATTACCACCTGGACCGCGGGCCGGAGCTGCACATCTTCGTCACCAGCTTCGCCTATCGCTACGGTGTCCCCAGGGAGGCGGATCTGGTCTTCGATGTGCGCTTCCTGGACAATCCCCATTGGGATCCGCGGCTGCGCCCCCTGTCCGGCCTGGACCGGCCGGTGCAGGAGCATGTGGAGCGCGACGCCGATTTCGATCCCTTCTTCCAGAACCTGATCCGCCTGATCGGGCCGCTGCTGCCCCGCTATGTGCGGGAGGGGAAGTATTACCTGACCATCGCGCTGGGCTGCACCGGCGGCCGGCACCGGTCGGTCTTCATCGCGCATAAACTGGCGGCATGGCTGCGCGAACATGGCTATAACGTCCAGGATGCCCACCGCGACCTGCACCGGCGATCCGCCCTGCCGGTGGCGGAGCAGCCCCACGATCCGTCTTTCGCCGACCACCTGCCGCATCCCCCGGGGTCCGTCGGGCCCACCGGCCGGGACGGATGACGGGAAACCGGTGATCGCGGCGACGGGCCGGGATGGTCAGGCAAGGGAGGCCTTCAGGGAAGTCGCATGATCGGCATGGTCCTCGTCACCCACGGCCGCCTGGCCGAGGAGTTCATCGCCGCCCTCCAGCATGTCGTGGGGGAGCAACCGCAGGTGCGCGCCGTCTGCATCGGTCCCGATGACGATATGGAGCAGCGCCGGGAGGAGATCCTGGCCCGCGTGGCGGAATGCGATACCGGCGACGGTGTCGTGCTGCTGACCGACATGTTCGGCGGCACCCCCTCCAACCTCGCCATCTCGGTCATGGACCGGGCGACGGTGGAGGTGATCGCGGGCATCAACCTGCCCATGCTGATCAAGCTCGCCTCCGTCCGCAAGACGGAGGGGCTGCGCAAGGCGGTGCAGGCCGCCCAGGAGGCAGGGCGCAAATACATCAACGTCGCCTCCTCCCTGCTGGCGGAGGGATGATGGCCGACCCGCAGGAGCCGGCGGGCAGCCCCGGGACGGCGCCCGTGCTGACGGATGTGCTGGAGATCCGCAACCGCCGCGGCCTGCATGCCCGCGCCGCCGCCAAATTCGTCAAGACCGCCGCGGAGTTCGATGCGGAGGTGGCGGTGGAACGGGGGGATTACCAGGTTTCCGGCCAGTCGATCATGGGCTTGATGATGCTGGCCGCCGCCCTTGGCACCAGCATCACGGTGACCACCAGCGGGCGCCAGGCGGCAGAGGCACTGGCCGCCATCCGCAACCTGGTCGTCGACCGCAAATTCGACGAGGACTAGGCCCATGGCCCGCCACGACCGCACCCCGCCCCCCGCCACACCGGGACAGGAGCGGGTGCTGCGTGCCATGGGAATCTCCCCCGGCATCGCCATCGGCCCCGCCCATGTGGTGGAGGCAGGCGCCGTGCAGGTGCCGGAGCTGACCCTGGCGGAGGACGCCCTGCCGGCGGAGCTGGAGCGGTTCCGCACGGCGGTGGAGAAGGCGCGCCGCCAGGTGCGCAAGCTGAAGGCCAAGGCCGCCGGCCTGCCCGAATCGGCGGCGGAGGATGTGGGCTTCCTGCTGGATGCGCATCTGGCCATGCTGACCGGATCGCGTCTGATCCGCGGGGTGGAGCGCCGCATCACCGGCGAGCGCATCAATGCGGAAGCCGCCGTCCAGGCGGAGATCGCGACCATCGCCCAGAGCTTCGCCGCCATGGACGATTCCTATTTGGCGGCCCGGGTGGACGATGTGCGGGAGGTGGGCCGGCGCCTGATCCGGAACCTGCTGGAACGGCCCTACCAGGCCTTCAGCCAGTTGCTGGAGGGCACGATCGTCCTGGCGGAGGAACTGACCCCGGCCGACACCGCCCTGCTGGACCCGCGGCGCATCGGCGGTTTCGCCACCGTGCTGGGCGGGGCGGAGGGGCATACGGCGATCATGGCCCGGGCCTTGGGCCTGCCCGCGGTGCTGGGGGCGGCGGGGCTGTTGCAGGGGGTGCAGTCGGGCGATCTGGTGGTGGTGGACGGTATCGCCGGCCGGGTCCACCTGAACCCGCCCCCGCCGGTGCTGGAGGATTACCGCCACCGCCGGGCCGACTGGCTGGCCGAGCGCAAGCGGCTGGAGGCCCTGCGCAGCCTGCCCGGCATCACCCGGGACGGCGAACCCATCTCCCTCCAGGCCAATCTGGAACTCCCCCGGGAGGTGGAGGGGGCGCTGGAGGCGGGGGCCGAGGGGGTGGGGCTGCTGCGGACCGAGTTCCTGTACATGAACCGGGACGACCTGCCCGATGAGGAGGAGCAGTACCAGATCCTGCGCGCCCTGGTGGAGCGGATGGACGGGCGCCCCGTCACCGCCCGCACCCTGGATATCGGCGGGGAGAAGCTGGCCAGCGCGCTCAACAACCGGTTCAACGAACCCGCCAACCCCGCCCTGGGGCTGCGGGCCATCCGCCTGGGCCTGCTGGAACCGCGGCTGCTGGAAACCCAGATCGCCGCCATGCTGCGCGCCGCCGCCCATGGACCTTTGCGCATCCTGCTGCCCATGATCTGTTCGGTGGGGGAGGTGCGGCAGGTACGGGAGATGGTGGCAAGGGTCGCCCGCCGCCTGCGCCGCCGGGGCGACCGCATCGCCAACCCCTTGCCGCCCCTGGGCATCATGATCGAGGTGCCGGGGGCGGCCCTGTCCGCCGATGCGCTGGCCCCCATGGTGGATTTCTTCGCCATCGGCACCAACGATCTGATCCAGTACACGCTGGCCATCGACCGGGGGGATGAGCAGGTGGCCCACCTGTACGATCCCCTGCACCCGGCGGTGCTGCGCCTGGTCCAGTTCACCGTGGCCGCCGCCCGCCGCCACGACATCCCCGTCAGCGTCTGCGGGGAGATGGCGGGCGACCCCCGCTATGCCGCCCTGCTGCTGGGTCTGGGGGTGCGCGACCTGTCCATGGCGCCCGGCAACCTGCCCCGGGTGAAGCGCCGCGTCCGCTCCCTGGACCTGCGCGAAGCCGCCCGCCGCGCCGATGCCATCATGGGGCAATTCGACAGTGGCCGCATCGCCGCCCTGCTGGACGATTTCAACGGCCTGTCGGCGTAGGCTGGCCGGGCGGGATCGGCAGGGGCGCCCGCACCGGGGCGCCCGCAGCAGAGAGCGCTGGCAGCAGGGAGGGGGAGGGGCGTTACGGCCCCTCGTATCTCCGCACGTCCTGGTCGATGGCGCCGAAGATGCTGGCCCCGGCCTCATCCATCATCTCGATCCGGACCCGGTCGCCGAATTTCAGGAACGGGGTCTTCGGCGCGCCCTCGTGCAGGGTTTCGATGGTGCGGATCTCCGCCAGGCAGGAATAGCCCAGCCCGCCATCAGCCACCGGGCGGCCCGGGCCGCCGTCCGGGTCGCGGTTTGACACGGTGCCCGACCCGATGATGGACCCCGCCGCCAGCGGCCGGGTCTTGGCCGCATGGGCGATCAGGGTCGGGAAATCGAAGGTCATGTCCACGCCCGCATCGGGCCGGCCGAACATGGCCCCGTTGATATGGCTGATCAGGGGGCGGTGGACCTTCCCGCCGTCCCAGGCGGTGCCCAGCTCGTCCGGCGTGACGGCGACGGGGCTGAAGGCGCTGCTGGGCTTGGACTGGAAGAAGCCGAAGCCCTTGGCCAGTTCCGCCGGGATCAGACCGCGCAAGGAGACATCGTTCACCAGCATGACCAGGCGGATGCGGTCCCGGGCCATGGAAGGGGTGGCGCCCATGGGCACGTCATCGGTGATGACCGCCACCTCCCCCTCCAGGTCGATGCCCCAGGCTTCGTCGGCCATCAGGATGGGATCGCGGGGGCCCAGGAAGCTGTCGCTGCCGCCCTGGTACATCAGCGGGTCGGTCCAGAAGCTGGGCGGCATCTCCGCATTGCGGGCCTTCCGCACCAGTTCCACATGGTTCACATAGGCCGATCCGTCCGCCCAGTGATAGGCGCGGGGCAGCGGCGAATGGCAATCGGCCGGGTCGAAGGGCATCTCCCCCTCCAGCTCCCCCGCCTCCAGCGCGGCGGCGGCGGATTCCAGATCCGGGCGGACGATGTCCCAGTTGTCGATCGCCAGCTGCAGGGTCAGCGCCACCGTGGGCACCGGCGCGCAGCGGGTCAGATCCCGGGTGACGACCACCAGCGTCCCGTCCCGACCCCCGGCCTTCAGCGTTGCGAGCTTCATTTTCCCCCTCTCCCTTTCCCGAATGGGGCACCCCTGGTGCCGATATGCGTTAGAAGCTATACATCCCCGATGGTGCTGACCCTGGGGATGGAAGTACGCCGATGCGCCCGCGCACCCTGGATGACGTTATGGCCTCCCTTTCGCCCGAACGGCGCGCCCGGATCGAGGCGCGTGCGGGGGAGCTGATGCGGGAGGTGGACAGCCTGGGCATCAGCCAGCCCTCCGTCTCCAAGATCGAGCGGCAGACGGATCTGTACCTGTCCACCCTGCGCCGGTTCGTGGAGGCGGCGGGCGGGACCCTGGAGTTGCGCGTGGAGTTCCCGGGCAAGCCGCCGCTGCGCCTGACCGGCCTGGGCGACGTGCGCGACTGACGGGCAGCCGGACCCCAGGCGCGGGATGAAAGCGGCCGGCCGGGCATCAGGGCTGGTCCGGGCCCAGGATGCGGGTGATCTGGGCCCCGGTCGGGACCAGGGCGGGATCGGCCGCGGTCGGGATGACGGCGTGCAGCGCCTCGAAGAAATCCTTGGCCTGGAGCTTGCGCGTGGTCTTGCCGCGCCCGAACCAGAGATCGCGGGCATCGGCATAGCGGTCGCCCAGATAGGCATCGATCTTGTAGCCCCGCTGCACCTCGAACCGGAAGACGGTGGGGGTCGGCCCGGTCCCGGCGGCCAGCGCCAGGAAGGGGCGGAAGCTGTCGCCCGTGGCGAACAGGATCTCGAACGCCGTCGCCCCGATCTTGGCCCGGATCAGCTGGTGCTCGATCTCCTTCTCCAGCATGTCCAGGTGCAGCTGCTTCAGGTTGGTGAAATCCATGGGGGCGGTCCTGCTTCAGCCTTCGGCCAGAACGGTGACATCATACTGCGGGATCGTGCGGTCCACGGTCACCAGGGTCATCCCCTCCAGCCGCGCCTGGGCGACCAGCATGCGGTCGAACGGGTCGGCATGGAGGGGCGGCAGGCTGCCCGCCTCCAGCGCGTGGATGGGGGTCATGTCCAGAAGGTCGGCGCCGATCGTCTCGACCATCACGAAGAAGTCGGCGACCGGAAATGCCAGCCGTCCCTGCCGGACCTTGATGGCGATCTCCCATGCGGTGGCTGCGCTGACATACAGCATGTTCCCCGGATCGGTGAGTGCGGCCTTGATCGGGGCCAGTGTCACGCCCGGAAATCCGGAAGCCCACATGAAGATATGCGTGTCCAGGAGCAGCCTCACTCCGCCTCCCCCCGGAATGCGCGCATCATGTCCTCCGGCAGCGGATCGTCGAAATCATCGCCGATCCTGATGCGGCCCGCCCATTTGCCGAACTCACGGCTCCGTGGCGCGGTCGCGCCGCTGGAAACGGGAACCAGCTTCACCATTGGTTCGCCGCCGCGGGCAATCACCACCTCCTCCCCCGCCCGGGTCAGGTCGACCAGGCGGGACAGTTCGGTGTCGGTGGGCTTCAGGTTCACGGTGTGCATCGGGGGCCTCCGCGTCGGACGGGCCGGATTAGTTTATCATACCGGCCGCCGTTGATCGTGACCGATCAACAGCGGCCTCGTTTCCCTCAATCGCCGGGCGGCCACTCCGTGGCCTTGGCTACGCCGCAGGGGCGGCGCGGCGGCGGTCGCCGCCGTACCACCGGTCGGGATTTCCGACCGTTGGTATCACTTCACCCGCCAACTGTCGGCATAGCTCGGCAGTTCGATGCCGTCCGGCAGTTCCGCCACCTCCAGCGCGTCGCGGGTATCGACCATGACGGCGTATTCGTCCGTGGCGGGCTTGGTCTGCTTCAGCATCTTGGTCAGGGCCTTCGGGTGCGGCCCGTGGGTGAAGCCGCAGGGGTGGAAGGTGACCATCCCGGCCTTGATGTTGTCGCGGCTGAAGAAATCGCCCGCGTGGTAGAACAGCACCTCGTCGTAATCGTCATTGTTGTGGAAGAACGGGATCTTGATCGCATCCTCATCCGTTTCGAACGGCCGCGGCGCGAAGGTGCAAACGACGAAGCGGTTGGCGACGAAGGTGGTATGGGCGCTGGGCGGCAGGTGGTAGCGGTGGGACATCAGCGGCCGGATGTCCTTCACGTTCAGCCGCACCGGGGCCAGATCGCCCTTCCAGCCCACGGCATCCAGCGGGTTGAACGGATAGGTGACGGTGGACAGCTGGTGGCGGCGCTTGATCAGCACCTTCCACACGCCGTCCGCCCCCCTATTCGCCTGCTGGGACAGGAAGGCGTCATCGATCACCGGCGTGTCCAGCATGGCCGGGTCGAACACGGCATGGGGGCCGACGATGCCGCGGTCCGGCAGCTGATAGCTGGACCCCGTCGCCTCGATCAGCAGGGCGGTCACCGGGCTGGTCGGGTCCAGGCGCCACATGGTGCTGCGCGGCAGCATGACATAGTCGCCGGCGGTGACGCTCAGGTGGCCGTAATCGGTGTACAGCTCCCCCGCCCCTTCATGCACGAACATCAGTTCGTCGCCGTCGCCGTTGCGGACCAGGTGGTCCATCGGCGTGTCGCACTTCCAGATGCGCATGCGGCAATGGGCGTTGTACAGGAACTCCCGCGCCGCCCAGGGGCTGGTGCCCGTCTCCAGACCCTTCACCACGTCGAAGGCGCGGGGGCGCAGCGGCCCTTCCCACGACAGCCAGCCCGTCGGCGGGTTGCGGTGGTACATGTGGGTGGCGGGGCCGAAGAACCCCTCCTTCCCGATCTCCCGCTCGAACGTGCCCTCGGGCAGGTTGGCGTGGGCCTGGCGGCTGGTGGTGCCTTCGACCTTGGGGAACTGGATGTACCGGCGCATGGGTGGGAGCCTCCGCTGCGGTATCGTTTCAAACGAAACGACCATGCCCGATCATCGGGACGCTTGCAAGTGGAACGGTCCCGCGCAAACCTCTGCCCCACCATGCTTCAGCTCGAATCCTTCCTTCCCTACCGCCTGAACGTCCTGGCCAAGCGCATCAGCAAGGAGCTGGCGCGCCGCTATCAGGACCAGTTCGCCATCACCATCCCGGAATGGCGGGTGATCGCCATCCTGGGCCGGGACCAGCCCCTCAGCTCCAACGACATCGTGGAGCGCAGCCAGATGGACAAGGCGAAGGTCAGCCGGGCTGTGGCCGGGCTGGTGGACCGCGGCCTGCTGGTGCGCGCGGTGCATCCCCAGGACCAGCGCCTGCTGCGCCTGTCCTTCACCGACCAGGGCCGCGCCCTTTACGACCGGGTGGCACCGGTGGCCCTGGCCTGGGAGGAGCAGCTGCTGGACTGCCTCGCCGCGGAGGAGCGGGCCACCCTGGTCCACCTGCTGAACCGCCTGGACGGCCGCCTGGACCGCATGGCGGCGGAGTAGGGCCTGTCGCCCCTCGGGCTCCGCCCTCGCAGCGACCTACGGCAGGACACTGTAGGTTGGTGCCAGCGACAGCGAGGGCCGACACCCACAGGCGTCACCCCATAGCGATCAGCACGATGCCCGTGAAAACCAGTGCTGCGGCGAGAAGGCGGCGGGGGACCCCGGGTTACTCCGCCGCGGCTTTGGCGACAGTGCCCTTGGGTGCGGTGTCCTTTGGGGCGGTGTCCTTGGCGGGTTCCGCCGCCGGGCTGTCGGTCTTCGCGGTATCGGCCTTGGCCGCGGGCGTGTCAGTGGCCGGCTTGGGGGCGTCGGCGACCACTTCGAACTGGCCCTCCCGCTCCAGCGGGGCCGCGGCGGGGGCTGGGGCCGTGACCGTGGCGACAGGCGGCGGTGGTTCCAGGGCGGCGACGGGGCGCGGGGCCTGGGCTGCCGCGGCGGCGGGCGGGCGGCGGCGCACGGCCCCTTCGAACAGGGCGCCGGGAGCTATTTCCAGGCTGCCCTGGATGATGTCGCCCAGCACCTCCGACCCGGCGAGGAGGAACACCTCCTCCGCCTCGATGGCGCCGATGACCTTGCCGTGGACCTTCACCGACCCGGCGGTGACATGGCCCTGGACCGTGCCGCCGTCGCCGATGATCAGCTTGGCGCAGGTGACGTCCCCGTCCACCCGGCCTTCCACCCGCACCTCCCCCGGGGTGGAGAGGTTGCCGGTCACCAGCATGTCCGGCCCGATGATGGAAGGCATGGCCCGGCCGGAGGAGGAGGTGGGGCCGCCGGCCGCCGCACCAGAGGATTTGACGCTGGTGTCCAGACGTTCCTTAACCTTGGCAAACATGCCGTCCCCTCTCCATGAAGCGCATCGGATCGACGGTGCGGCCATCGATCAGGATTTCATAATGCAGGTGCGGGCCGGTGCTGCGCCCGGTATTGCCCAGCGTGCCCACCTGCTGGCCCAGGGCGATGGCATCACCGGGCTTCACCTGCATGCGGTCCAGGTGGGCATAGCGGGTCTGGATGCCGAAGCCGTGATCGACCAGCACCATCCGGCCATAGCCGGACCGGTCGTATGTCGCCTCCACCACGGTACCGGGGGCGGTGGCATAGATGGGGGAGCGCAGCTTGCCCACCAGGTCCAGGCCTGTATGCATGGCCCGCTGCCCGGTGAACGGGTCGAGGCGCATGCCGAAATCGCTGGAGATGTAGAAATCATCCGCCGGGGCGGAGAGGGGAAGCAGATGCAGAAGGGCGCGCAGCCGTTCCTGCCGTTGCAGCCGCGTCTCCAGTCCCGCCATGGCCTGGGTCGTGGCCGCGGGCAGCACGTCGGAGTGCAGGGAGGCCAGGACCAGAAGCGGGCCGCCTTGGCCGAACTTCTCCCTGTCCACCGCGGCCACCAGCCGTTCCAGGTTAAGGCCCGTTTCCTCCAGCGCGGATTCGATCTGGCCGATGCGCAGGTCCGTCTGCTCCGTCAGGTGGGTGACAAGCTGGACCTGCCCTTCCGCCATGGCCTGCATCCGGCCCTCCACCTCCGCCAGCCGGGCCTGGGCCTGATCCCGTTCGGCCCTGACGGATTCGGCTTCATTCCGGAGGCGGGCTGATTCCGCCTGCACCTCCTGCAAGGCCAACGCCAGACCTTCCGCCGCCGGAACATCGCCGCCGCTCAGGGTGGCATCGGCGCGGGAGGCCGCCATCTCCACCGCGGCCAGGGCGGCCTGGGCCCGGCGGATGGCCAGATCCCGGCTCACCGCCTCCACCTGGTCCAGGCTGCGGGCGGCGGCGGACAGTTGTTCGGATTGCAGGGTGCCCAATGGCGTCAGTTCCGCCCGGGCGGCCGCCAGGGCCGTGCGCAGGGTACGGGCCGCCTGCGCGGTATCCTTCATGTCGGTGACGGTCAGGTCGGCCAGGGCCGCTTCCACCCGGGCGCGCACCTGCTCCTCCCCCTGCATGGCCAGGGTCAGGGCATCGCGCACGCCGGTCATCTCCTCCCCCAGGGCGGCGACCTGGGCGCGGCTTTCGCCCAGCTCGGCGGAGAGGATGCGGTTCCCCTCCTCCATGAAATTCACGGCTTCCCGGGTGCGCAGGAGTTCGGCGGCGGTCAGGGCCCAGCCGATCACGGCGGCCAAGGTGAAGGCACAAGCAAGCGCAACGAAGAAGGCCGGGCGCAGCCGTTGGCCCGGACCGATGACGACGGAACGGACCCGATCATCCTCGACGATGATGACCCGTTCGCTGCGCGTGAGAGAATTCAGCACGTTGCCCCGCCCCCCGGTCCCCGCCCCGTCCTGCGGTGCGATCCTAAGCGTTCCGGTGGCCGACCCGATGGGCCGGTTCCGGCATTCCCCCCGGCATCCCGCCCCCGGCGCGCCGGCGGCAGGCCGCGGCACCGGGGAGGAAGCCATGCTTTTCTTTCGGGGTAGACCTTACCGGGACTCCGGTCCTTGCCGCAAGATTCGAATCCGGGCGCGGTTTCCTGGCGCCAGGCGGCGGCATCTGCGCGGCTGAAGCGTATTCCTCAGTCGCCGGCGCTGCATCCGCAGCTTGGCTACGCCGCACGAGCGGTGCTACGGCAGTCGCCGCCGGAGCTGTTTTCGGTCAGCCGAAAACAGCTCTAATCCAGGGCGGCGCGCAGGCCCGCGGCGGCGGCCCAGGGGGCCAGGGTCAGCGTCCCGGCCAGGAGACCGCCCAGCAGCAGCAGGTGGGCCCGCGGATCGAACCCGGCCAGGGCGGCATCGATGGCGGCGGCGGCGAAGATCAAGGCGGGGATGTAAAGCGGCAGGATCAGCAGGGGCAGCAGCACGCCCCCCCGCCGCGCCCCCAGGGTCAGCGCCGCCCCCACCGCCCCGATCAGGCTGAGGATGGGGGTGGTCAGCACCAGGGCCAGCAGCAGGATGCCGAAGCCATCGGCCGGCAGGTTCAGGACCAGGGCCAGCAGCGGCGCGGCCAGGATCAGCGGCACGCCGGTGATCAGCCAATGGGCCAGCACTTTGGCCAGGGCCACCGCCTCCAGCGGCAGGGGTGACAGGGCCAGCAGGTCCAGGGACCCATCCTCATGATCCGCCTGGAACAGCCGCTCCAGGGACAGGAGGGAGGCGAGCAAGGCCGCCACCAGGATCACCCCCGGGGCGATCCGGGCCAGGATGTTCGGTTCCGGCCCCACGCCGAAGGGGAACAGCACGACACAGAGCACGAAGAACAGAACGGCCGTGGCCGCATCCGCCCCCTGGCGCAGGGCCAGGCGCAGGTCGCGGCCGACCAGGCGCAGGAAGATCCTCATACCCGCCCCCCTGGCCGCCCGGGGCCATCCAAGACTGCGCGGTCCGCTTCCCCTTCCTCCTCCTCCGCCCCGTCCTCATCCGGGCGGATGGCGAAGCGGGAGACGTCCAGCACCGTCGGTGCCGTCAGGTCCAGGTCGGTATGGGTGGACAGCACCACCATCCCCCCCGCCGCCCGGTGGCGCGCCACCTCCGCCGCGAACAGGGCGACGCTGGCCCGGTCCAGCGCCGTCGTCGGCTCATCCAGCAGCCACAGGGGCGCGGCGTCCAGGGCCAGCCGGGCCAGGTTCACCCGCCGCTTCTGCCCGGCGGACAGATAGCGCCCCGGCACATCGGCCAGGGCGCCGATGCCATAGCGGTCAAGGGCGGCCAGGGCCCGGTCGCGGGCGGTCGTGGCATCGCCCCCCCCCTTGGCGGCACCCAGGGCGGCCCAGGTGGCCAGATTCTCCGCCGCGGTCAGGGCGGGTTTCACCGCGTCCAGATGGCCCAGATAGCGCAGCCGGGCCCGGTGCCCGTCCGGATCATCCGCCACCGGCACCCCGTCCCAGGACAGGGAACCGGCGAAGGGCCGGGACAGCCCCGCCATCAGCCGCAGCAGGCTGGATTTTCCGCTGCCGTTATGCCCGACCAGGACCAGGGCGCCCCCGCCCTCCAGCCGGAAGGACAGGTCGGCGAAAACCACCCGTGCCCCTCGCAGGCAGGTAAGCGCGGTACCGTCGAATCGGGGCATGATGGGTGGGCGCATCCAGGCGGAACTGATCACGCCGCACCTTGCCATGCCCGGCCTTCCCTTGGGAAGCCCGCGGCAATGGCCGCATCCCCTCTCCCTCGGGGGGAGAGGGGTTGGGCATTGCCCCCCCCGTCAGTTTCCGGCCGGGGCCAGGCTCAGGAAGCGGACGGGGTGGATGTCTTCCAGGTTGTCAACCCAGCCCTGGACGTTTGGCTGGATCAGGCGGCGGCTGGTATCGAAATAGAGCGGGATCTGGGCGGTCTCGGCCATGGCGATGGCTTCCGCCTGCTGGAGAAGGCGGTTCGATTCGGTGATGTCCACCGCCGTCTCCGCCCGGGTCATCAGCTCCTCGAACGCGTCGCTGTCATAGCCGGTGTTGTTGGACGGGTCGCGCCGCCGCAGGATCTCCATCGCATAGGTGGGGGCGATCGACCGCCAGCCGCGGGTCACCAGATCGGGGAAATCCTTCTGGCGGATGCGGCTGACGATGACGCGGAATTCCTGGTTGTCGGTCACCGTCTCGATGCCCAGCTTCTGCTTCCACATGGCGGCGATGATCACGGCCAGGCGCCGGTTCGTCTCCACCGAGGTGTGCAGCAGGTTGACGGTCAGGGGCTTGCCCCTCGGGCCGTAACCGGCCTTGGCCAGCAATTCCCGCGCCATGGCATCCCGTTCCGCCTGGGTCATGCGGGAATAGGGCAGGTCGGGCGGGACATAGCCGGCCAGGCCCGGCGGAATCAGGCTGTAGGCCGGCACCTGCTCCCCGTCCATGGCGCGGACCAGACCGTCACGGTCGATGGCCAGGTACAGGGCCTTGCGCAGGTCGGCGTTGCTCTTCCACGGCTCCCGCGTCAGGTTCAGGCTGACGAACTGGGCAACCGCCATGGGGGCGATGCGCAGCCGGTCGGACAGGTTCTCCCGCACGAATTTCATCTGGGTCACCGGCACCCGCTCGGTCACATGCAGCTGGCCGGCGCGGAAGCGCTTCACCTCCTGGTTCTGGTCGTCGGTGACATGGAACCACACCTCCTCGATCGCGACCTTGGCGGCATCGTGGAAATGGGGGTTCTTGCGCAGCTGGATATGGCTCTGCGGGACGGAGTCGGTCAGCACATAGGCGCCGTTGCCGATCAGGTTGCCCGGCCGGGTGAATTCCGCCCCGTGCTGTTCCACGCTCGGCCGGTGGACGGGGTATGTGGCGTAATGGGTGGTGAAGGTCAGCAGGTTCGGGTCCGGGTGGGACAGGGTCACCTCGACGGTACGGTCATCCACCGCCCGCACACCCAGCTGATCCGGCGGCAGCTCGCCGCGCAGGATCTCCGGCGCGTTCCGCACGGCATAAAGCAGGTTGGTGAAATAGGGCAGGGTGGCCGGGTTCACCGCCCGCTGCCAGGACCAGACGAAATCCGCGGCCGTGACGGGCGTGCCGTCCGACCACCTGCCGTCGGCGCGCAGGGTGAAGGTATAGACCGTGCCGTCCGGGCTCACCGTCCAGCTTTCCGCCGCCCCGGGGATCAGATTGCCCGCCGCATCCCGCGACAACAGCCCTTCGAACAGTTCGCGCAGCACCGTGTTGGCATAGACGCTGCCCGCCTTGTGCGGGTCCAGCGTTTCCACCGCCGGCCCGTTGCCGATATGGATCACATCGTTGGCCGGGACGATGGTCGCCTGGGCAACGGGAGGGATGGCGGTAACGGGCAGGACCAGACCGGCGACCAGCGCCAGGGTGCGGAACAATCGCATGGGCGGAACTCCGAATGACATTTCCGGGGCGGAGGTGGGGATGCCCCTTCCCGGATGCGAGTCCGCCCCCGCCCACTTCCCCAGAACCTGTGGGGAAATCACCGGCGGCTGCGCAAGGATCGAAGGGCGTGCAAGGATCGGCGCCGGGGCCCGGGATCAGCCCAGGCCCTTCTGCCCCATCTCCAGGAATTTCTGCCGGCGGTTCAGGCGCAGGGTGGCGCCGTCCTGGCCGCGCAGGCTGTCCAGCGCATCCTCCAGCGCGTTGCCCAGTTGGTGGATCGTCTCCGCCGGCTGGCGGTGGGCGCCGCCCACGGGTTCGTTGACGATCCGGTCGATCACCGCCAGTTCCTTCAAATCCTGGGCGGTCAGGCGCAGGGCCTGGGCCGCGTCGGCGGCATTGGCGGCCGAGCGCCAGAGGATGGAGGCGCAGCCTTCCGGGCTGATGACGCTGTAGATCGCGTGTTCCAGCATCAACACCCGGTCGGCGGTGGCGATGGCGATGGCCCCGCCGGACCCGCCCTCCCCGATCACGGCGCTGATGATGGGGACACGGATGCGCAGGCAGGTCTCGATCGACTTGGCGATGGCCTCCGCCTGGCCGCGCTCCTCCGCACTCACGCCCGGGAAGGCGCCCGCCGTATCCACCAGGGTGATGACCGGCAGGTGGAACCGGTCGGCCATCTGCATCAGGCGCTGGGCCTTGCGATAGCCCTCGGGCTTGGCCATGCCGAAATTGTGCCGCACGCGGGTTTCGGTGTCGTTGCCCTTCTCCTGGCCGATGACGACGCAGGCGCGGCCGCGGAAGCGGCCCAGCCCGCCGACGATGGCCCGATCCTCCCCGAACAGCCGGTCGCCGGCCAGGGGCGTGAAATCGGTGATCAGGGCCTTCACGTAATCCAGGCAATGGGGGCGGGCGGGGTGGCGCGCCACCTGCACCTTCTGCGCCGGGGTCAGCTTCGCATAGGTGGAGCGCAGCAGCTTATCCACCTTGTCCTGGAGCTTGCGGACCTCGTCGGCGATGTTGATGTCGCCGCCGTCGGACAGGTGGCGGAGTTCCTCGATCTTGCCCTCGAGTTCCGCGATCGGCTTCTCGAATTCCAGGAAATGCATCTGTTCTGCGCTCTTGCCCGGGGCCATGCGGCCATTCAAGCGGCGGTGATTAGCACACCACCCGGACCAGGGCCACAGGCGATTATCCGGGGCCTGCCCCCCGGTTCCCGCCCCAGGATGCCGCCCCGGCCCGCCCGGGCTGCCCCGGGCTCCGGCGTCAGCGCACGAACCAGCGGGACAGCCAGCGCTTCAGTCCGGGATATTCCTCCCCCAGCCAGAACAGCGCCACCTCCCCCAGCCCGGCCAGCCCCGCCGCCGCCGCACCGCCGATGATCAGGATCAGGAGGGCGCGCTTGCGCGGTGCCGGCGGGGAGGCGGCTTCATCCACCAGGATGCCGCCATCCGTCAGGAGACTGCCGGGCAGGTCCCCCGGCAGCCCATCCCCAGCGGCGTTGCCCGGACCGGGCCCGGGGGGCAGGCCGCGCACCGCCACCCCCACCGCCTGGACGCTGACGGTCTTGGCGGTGATGGTCATCGCGTTCAGGCGCACCCCCACCGCCCCGTCCCCGCCCAGGGCCGCCACCTGCTCGCGCAGGCGCAGCAGCGCCTCCCGGCGGGCGCGGTCGGCTAGCCGGTGGTACAGATCGATCCGGCCGCCGATGACCCGGCGGATCAGCACCATGATGCGGCCCAAGGGCGGCGGGGCCAGGGTCACGGCGGCGGTAACCAGCCCCAGCGCGACCAGGCCCCCCTCTCCGCTTGGACTCGTCCTGTGGCTGGTCAGCAGGCGCAGATGGGCCAGCCTTATCCCTGCCTCCTTCAGACGGCGGTAATGCCGCGCCTCGATCACGGCACCGGCGATCAGGAAGGGCAGGGCCAGCAGCACCGCCGCCGGGACGGCCAGACCGGGCCCCGGCCAGTCGAACCAGAAGATCGGATCGCCCCCCACGCCCGGCCCCGTCAGCCGGGGATGGCGGGGGATGCGGGCACGGGCGACGACGAGACCCCGGGCGGCACCCCGGACGACACCCCAGGGGCCGCCGCGTCCGGCGCTGCCGCCTGCCCATCCCCGCCCACCGGCGGTTCCACCACCACGGCGGTGCCATAGGCCACGATCTCCGACGCGCCGTCGGTGATGCTCGTGGTGCCGAAGCGCAGGCCCAGCACGGCATTGGCGCCCAGCGCCCTGGCACCGTCCTGCAGGCGCGACAACGCCTCCGCCCGCGCCTCCTCCATCAGCTCCGTGTAGCCGCGCAGTTCCCCGCCCACCAGGGTCTTCAGCCCGGCCATGATGTCCCGGCCCAGATGCTTGGACCGCACGGTCGACCCGTGGACAAGCCCGAATGCCCGGACGGTCCGGTACCCCGGCAGATGGTCGAGGGTGGAAAGATGCATGACGGCTCCCGCAAGATCATTCCCCGAACCCTACCAGCCCCCGCTCCCCCCCGGCAACGGGTGGGGTTGAGGGACATCGCGGCCCGATTCTCACGGCGTCGGGCATGGGATGCGGTGCTGGGGGCTTCCCTGGTGGGGGGCGGCGGTGCATATGGGGGCGATGCAGCCTGCCGCCCCGCCCGATCCCGGTTTCGCCTTGTATGTCCACTGGCCTTTTTGCAAGGCCAAGTGCCCGTACTGCGACTTCAACTCCCATGTGCGCGAGCGGGTGGACCATGCCCGCTGGCGGGCCGCCCTGCTGCGGGAGCTGGATCATTTCGCCGATCTGACGCCGGGGCGCCGCCTTACCTCCGTCTTCTTCGGCGGGGGCACGCCATCGCTGATGGAGGCGGAGACGGTGGCGGCCGTGCTGGCCCGGGCGGAGGCGCGCTGGGGCCTGCCCCCCGGCACGGAGGTCACGCTGGAGGCGAACCCGACGAGTGTGGAGGCGGGGAAGTTCCGCGCCTTCCGCGCCGCCGGGGTGAACCGTGTCTCCCTGGGCATCCAGGCCCTGGACCCGGCCGCCCTGGCCTTCCTGGGTCGGGAGCATTCGGTGGAGGAGGCGGTGGGCGCCATCCGCCTGGCCCGCGACCTGTTCCCCCGCTTCAGCTTCGACCTGATCTATGCCCGGCCGGGGCAGAGTGTCGCCGGCTGGCGGGAGGAGCTGGCCCGCGCCCTGGACGAGGCGGTGGGCCACCTCTCCCTCTACCAGCTGACCATCGAGGAGGGGACCCGGTTCCATACCCTGTACAGCCGGGGCGAACTGGTGATGCCCGATGAGGACCTGCAGGGTGCCCTGTATGAGGAGACCCAGGCGGTGCTGATCGCCGCCGGCCTTCCCGCCTATGAAATCTCCAACCACGCCCGCCCAGGCGAGGAGAGCCGCCACAACCTGACCTATTGGCGCTATGGCGATTATGTCGGCATCGGCCCCGGCGCCCATGGCCGCCTGACCCTGGCGCAGACAGGACGCGGTCCGGCCGGGCAGAAGGTGGGGACCCAGACCCACCGCGCGCCGGAGATCTGGCTGGAGCGGGTGGAGAAGACAGGCACGGGCGCCAAGCCCTTCACGCCCGTGGAACCGGCCGACCGACGGTTGGAGCTGTTGATGATGGGCCTGCGCCTGGCAGAGGGCGTCCCCCTGGCCCGCATCGCGGCGGAGGCGGGGATGCCCTGGGACCAGGCCCTGCCCCTGGACCGGGTCGCCCGGATGGAGCGGCTGGGCCTGCTGGTGCTGGAGGGGGCGGAGACGGGCCGGGGCGTGCTGCGCGCAACGGCGGAGGGGCGGGCCCGGCTGAACGGCCTGCTGGCGGAGCTGATCTGATCCGCTTTGATACAAGATTTTCTCAATTCCCGGTCTTCCGGGCCGATGCTACCCTATCGGTCCGATCGGTCCGCAGGGAGGGCCGGTTGCGCGGGCTGGGGGCCTTCATGGTGGGTTGGGACAGGGTGGACCGCAGCGTGATCGACGGGGGTGGGGCCGGCGGGAGCCCCGGGCCGATCGACCGGCGGCAGGCGCTGCACCGGTCCTTCGGGATGGGTCTGGGCGTCGCGGCGGCCTTCGTCCTGCTCCGCCCCGGCAGCGCCCTGGCCGCGGCGGAGAAGCAGGGGCTGGCCGCCCGGCTTGTGAAACTGACGCCGATGACCCTGCCTGGCCGGACGGCCATGGGGGTGGTTCGGATCGAGTCGGAGCTGGTGGTGCGGGAAACCAAGACCCTGGTCGCCGACGTGGCCGAGGTGGTCGCCCTACGCCCCCGGATCATCGGCCGCATCACCCAGACCCTGGCCCAGGAACGGCCGATCACCCGGGGCAGCTCCGCCCAGCAGGTCCAGGACCTGAAGCACCGGATGACCGACATCGCCAACGAAGCCATCGGCCGCCCCTTGGTGGAGGATGTGCTGATCGGCAGCCTGATCGTGAGCTGATCCCCCGGTCCCCGCATGATCCATGGTCGCAGTGATCGCGGCTGCTTTCAGGTCACCGCGAGGACGGAGCCCGAGGGGCGAGGGGAGAACGGCGAGCGGCGAGGGCCCATCGTGGTCCGGTGATCGGAAAGGTGGGCCCCCGCTTTGCCCCCACCGCCCCGCAGGGTGGGGGCGATCCCGAAGGAACCTTACACCCCGTCCAACGCCTGACGCAGATCGTCGATCAGGTCCTGGGGATCCTCCAGCCCGATGGAGAGGCGGAGCGTGCCATGCCCGATGCCCAGGGGCGCACGCTCCTCCGCCGTCAGGCGCTGATGGGTGGTGGTGGCCGGGTGGGTCAGCAGGCTTTTGCTGTCCCCCAGGTTGTTGGAGATCTTGATCACCTGAAGCGCGTTCATCAAGCGGTAGGCCGCCGCCTTCGCGTCCCCCTCACCGTCGCCGGGCGGTACCACGTCGAAGCAGATCAGGGTGCCGCCCGCCCGCATCTGGCGTACGGCCAGATCATGCTGCGGGTGGCTTTTCAGGAAGGGATAGCGCACCCGGGTCACGCGGGCATGGCCGTCCAGCATGGTGGCGACGGCCAGGGCGCTGTCGCACTGGCTGCGCACCCGCAGTTCCAGCGTCTCCAACCCCTTCAGAAGGACCCAGGCGTTGAACGGGCTAAGGGAGGGGCCGGTGTGGCGCAGGTACAGGCCGATCTTCGCCCCGATCTCCCCATCGCACAGGATCGCCCCGCCCAGGCAACGGCCCTGGCCGTCGATATGCTTGGTGGCGGAATAGACGACCACGTCCACCCCCACCGGCTTCAGGCGCTGCAGCACCGGGGTGGCGAAGACATTGTCCACCACCACCTTGGCCCCCGCCTTGTGCGCCAGGTCGACGACGGCAGTCAGATCCACCAGGTCCAGGCAGGGATTGCTGGGGCTTTCCAGGAAGACCATGTCCGCGGGGCGGGACAGGGCCGCCTCCCACTGGGACAGGTCGGTGCCGTCCACCAGTGTTGTTTCGATCCCGAAACGGGGGGCGATCTCCTTGACGATGTACAGGCAGGAACCGAACAGCGCCTGGCTGGCGACGATGCGGTCACCGGCCTTCAACTGGCCCATCACCGCGGCGTGGACGGCGGCCATGCCGCTGGCCGTGCCGAAGCAGCGCTCATACCCTTCATAGGCGGCCAGCCGATCCTCGAACATGGCCACGGTGGGGTTGCGGAACCGGCTGTAGACGAAGCGGCTGCCCTCCACCGCGAAGGCGGCCTCCGCCTCCTCCGCATTGTCGTAGACGAAGCCGGAGGTGAGGAACATCGCCTCCGCCGTTTCGTCGAAGCCGCTGCGGCGGGTGCCGCCATGCACCATGCGCGTGCGCGGCCGACAGGTATCGGGAAGGAATTCTGGCTGGGGGAGCTTGCTGGTCATCGCCGGGATCCGAATTATGATGTGCCCCGACCGGGAAGATCGAGGCCCACCCGTAGCCGGGGGACACCCCCCCGATCACCGGATCGGCTTCGCCCTTTTAGCAGCTTCTTTAACGTGGCCTGCAAGCCGGTCGCCCAAATCACCACGGCCCCCACTGGAAACCACCGGCCCCCCCGCTGTCAAGAAGGTGGGGCGCATGCGGCCCCTGACGCCGCCGCGACCCCGCTTCCGCAGGAAGGGAACTGACACGGGCGGATTCTTGCGGGCGGGGGCCATCCGTGCTACCCCGCGCATCGCCGACCGTGCCGGGTAGCAAGGCGCCGATCCTCGGGCCACCGGCCTGTTCGGGCTGAGACGACAGGAGTTGACGACGATGACCGATCTTTCCAACAGCGACGGCAACGCGCCGGAGTCCAACGGCCAGGGCGGCGACGCGCCGCAGCAGCCGCGGGCCCAGGGTCTGCCCATCGTCATCAACGTGCAGTACCTGAAGGACCTGTCCTTCGAGAACCCGAACGCGCCGCAGAGCCTGATCCCCACCGGCGGGCAGCCGCCGAAGATCGATCTGGCGGTGGATGTCCAGGCCCGCGGCCTGGGGGACAACTCCGCCGAGGTGGTGCTGGCCCTGAAGGCGGAGGCGACCCAGGGCGACCGCACCGCCTTCATCGCGGAGGTGGTCTATGCCGGCGTCATCTCCTTCCCGGCCCAGTTGCCCCAGGACACGGCGCGCGCCCTGCTGCTGATCGAGGGGCCGCGGCTGCTGTTCCCCTTCGCCCGGCAGATCCTGGCGACCGCCGTCCAGCAGGGCGGTTTCCCGCCGCTGATGCTCCAGCCCATCGATTTCGTGGACATCTACCGCAAGCAGGTCCTGGGCCAGGGCCAGCCGTCGGCCGCCGACGCCGCCCAGGGCAACGCCTGATCCATAGGCATAACGGGCCGAAATGCCCCTCCCCCCTTGTGAGGGAGGGGGTGATCCTCCCTCTGGGAGAGGGGGTGAGCAGCCCCCGAGGTCGTCGGGGTGCCGCGCTTGGGTTCCCCGCGCTGCGACGGGGGGCCGCAGGAATGGGTTTTGACCGGGCGCGCGCGACACGCCATATCGGGCGGGTTGAACGGTTTCGTGCCTGAAAGGTCCCCCCGCCCGTGACGACAGAGGCTTCCACGGTCTTCCACCCCGCCGCCGGGACCACGCACAAGGCCGCCGCCGCGGCCCGGTCGGTGTCCCTGTGGCTGATCGGCTGTGCGGGCATGGTCTTCGCCATGGCCATCATCGGGGCGATCACCCGGCTGACCGAAAGCGGCCTGTCCATCACCGAATGGCGCCCGATCACCGGCATCATCCCGCCCCTGACGGAGGCGCAGTGGCTGGTGGAGTTCGAGAAGTACCGGCAGATCCCGGAATACAAGTATGTGAACCGGGGCATGTCCCTGGATGAGTTCAAGTTCATCTTCTTCTGGGAGTGGTTCCACCGCCTGTGGGGCCGGCTGATCGGCATCGTCTTCGCCGTGCCCTTCGTCTGGTTCTGGGCCACCGGGAGGCTGACGCCCAAGCTGAAATCCCGCGGGCTGCTGCTGCTGGCGCTGGGCGGGCTGCAGGGGTTCATGGGCTGGTTCATGGTCCAGTCCGGCCTGACCGAACGGACGGATGTCAGCCATTACCGGCTGGCCATGCACCTGTCGCTGGCCTTCGTCATCTTCGCGGCCCTGCTCTGGGTCGCCTTCGACACCCTGGACCCGCGGCCGAAGGGCCATGCCGTGCCCGCCGCCGCGCGGCTGCGCCGGCATCTCTGGTGGTCCCTGGCGCTGGTGTCGGCCACGGTGGTCTGGGGCGCCTTCGTCGCCGGGCTGAATGCCGGTTTCGCCTACAACACCTGGCCGCTGATGAACGGGGTCTTCGCCCCGGCGGAGATGTGGAACCTGAGCCCGGCCGCCCTGAACCTGGTGGAGAATACGGCCGCGGTCCAGTTCACCCACCGCTGGCTGGCCATTCTGACGGCTTTGGTGATCTGGGCCTATGCCTGGCGGGCGCTGCGGGCGGGGGTGACGGACCAGGGCCGGCGCCTGGCCATCGCCCTGGCGGCGGCGATCGGGGGCCAGGTTCTGCTGGGGATTTCCACGCTTCTCACCGTCGTCTGGCTGCCCGTCGCCGCCGCCCACCAGGGCGGGGCCCTGGTCGTGATCGCCCTGATCATCTGGGCCCTGCATGAGCTGAAGCGGCCGGCTCCCGCTGCGTAAAGCCGCCGGAGCTGTTTTCGGTCAATCGAAAACAGCTCTACCGCCGTCGCTTCAGGAACACGTACAGCGCACCACTGCCGCCGTGCTGGGGCTGGGCCTGGTGGACGGCCAGGACCATGGGGCGGAAGCTGCCTTCGTTCAGCCAGCGCGGCACCGCACTGCGCAACACGCCCCGTCCGTCATAGGCGCGGCGGTCATGGTCCTGGCCCGGCGGCCCCTTGCCGGTGATGACCAGCAGCAGGCGCCGCCCCTCCGCATGGCTGCGGCGGACAAAGGCCAGAAGCGTGTCATGGGCCCGGTCCTGGGTCATGCCGTGCAGGTCGATCCGCCCGTCGATGGGCAGGCGGCCGCGCCGCACCTTGTCCTCCGTCCGGCGGTCCAGCCCGGCCTTCGCACCCAGCAGGGGCGGGGCCCGGTCCACCGTCACCGCCGCCTTCACCCGCAGGGGCAAGGCCGCTTCCGGCGGGGCAGGCGTGACGGGGGTGGCCAGCGGGCGCTTGCGGCCCGTGGGAGCCAGGGCGGCAGGCGTCGCCGGCGCGGGGGCCGGGTCGGCGGCAGGGGCCGGTGCAACCGCAACAGGGCCGGTGCCTGCCCCGTCCGGCGCGGGCGCGGAGCGGCGGCGGCGCTTCACCGGGGCGGCATCGGCCATCACGGTGCGCCAAAGCTGGATCTCGGCCTCGGTCGGGGTGGGGGGGCGGCGGGTCATGGCCGCTTGAAATAGGCGCCTACCCCCTGGTCGACCAGCAGAATATGCAAAGCCCCGGGTCCATGGGCGTGCAGTTGTGGCGTCTGTTCGATATCCGCGGTGCGCGACGGCCCGGTGACAAGGGTCACCGCCCGCGGCGGCAGCGGCGAAGCCGCGTGGTTGGGCAGCGGCGAAGCCGCGTGGTTGGGCAGCGGTCTAGCCGCCCCCATCTCCCGCCGCAGCAGGGCGAACGCCTCCTCCAGCCCGCCCACCACCCGCTCCACCGGCAGCAGGATCAGGGACAGCACGGGCAGGAAGGCCAGGGTCGGGCCATTGCCGGGGCCGCTGACCAGCATCAGGGTCCCCGTCTCCGCCACCCCGGCGATGGCGGGCACCAGGATGGCGGCATCGCCGGGATCGGCGGGGCCGGCCGCCACCTCCAGCACCGGGCGGCGGGCCCAGTCCAGCCCGATCACCACCGGATCGGGCGCGATGCGGATGCGGGGTGGAAGCCCGGCGGCCGCCAGCCGGTCGGCCACGGCATGGGGGATGCGGGCGGCATCGGCCAGCCGTTCCACGCCCGCCCCCGCCGCCTGGGCCTGGCGGATGAACAGATCCACCCGGGCGGCGGGGGGAAGCTGGCCGCGGGCGGGGATCGGGCCGGTCGGCCGGGTGGCAAGGCGGTCGGCCACGGCGCGCAGGGCCGCCCCTTCCTCCCGCCCCGACGCCACCGCCGCCCGGCGGATGGTGCCCAGGATGGCCGCCCGGCTGCCGGTGCCGCCGCCGATCCCGCCATCACCCCCGTCACCGGTCATCTCCGCCCCCCGTATTGCCGCTGCGTCTGCGGCGGGTGCGGTACAGGTCCTGGAAGGTGGGGCCAGTGGGGGCGGGGAAGTCGCGGCTGCCCGTCCACCCGCCCGCCAGCGGCAGGCGGCGGAACCGCCCCGCCCGGGGCCCCCTCCGCCCCAGCAGACCCAGAAGCCCCATGCCCAGCCGGGTGGCCAGCCGGTACAGCCCCGGCCGCCGGGCGAAGAAGCCCCAGAAACCCAGGCCCCAGCGTTTCGTCCGCGGGGCCAGCCCCCGCTCCGTCGCCGTCACGCGCCAGCGGTGCATCAGGTCGGGCAGGGGGATCTTCACCGGGCAGACCGCGGCACAGGCACCACAGCCCGTGCTGGCCGCGGGCAGATGGGTCGTCTCCGCCACGCCCAGCAGGGCGGGGTCCAGCACCGCCCCGATCGGCCCGGGATAGACCCAGCCATAGGCGTGCCCGCCCACCGCGTGATAGACCGGGCAATGGTTCATGCAGGCGCCGCAGCGGATGCAGCGCAGCACGGCCTGCATCTCCGTCCCCAGCAGGCGGGAGCGGCCGTTGTCCAGCAGGACCACATGGAAATCCCGCGGCCCGTCCAGATCGCCCGGCCGCTTCGGCCCGGTGGAGAAGGTCGTGTAGACCGACATCTCCTGTCCCGTCGCCGACCGGGCCAGCAGGCGCAGCAGCACGGACGCATCCTCCAGCGTCGGCACCACCTTCTCGATGCTGGTCAGCACGATGTGGGTGCGGGGCAGGCACTGGGTCAGGTCGCCATTGCCCTCATTGGTGACGATGACGGTGCCGCCCGTCTCCGCGATCAGGAAATTGGCCCCGGTGATGCCCACATCGGCGGACAGGAACACATCGCGCAGGCGGTTCCGCGCTTCGGCCAGAAGGGCGGCGGGGCTGTCCAGGTCGCGGTCGGGGGGCAGGTCGGTATGGACCCGGCGGAAATCCGCCGCCACCTGGGCGGCGGACAGGTGCAGGGCCGGGGCGATGATGTGGCTTGGCGCCTCCTCCCGGATCTGAAGGATGTATTCCCCCAGATCCGTTTCCACCACCCGCATTCCGTCGGCGGCCAGGGCGGCGTTCAGCCCCACCTCCTCGCTCACCATCGACTTGCCCTTGGTGACGGTGCGGGCCCCCGCCGCCCGGCAGAGGGAGCGGATGATGGCCCGTGCCTCCCCCGCATCGGCGGCCCAGTGGACATGGCCGCCCGCCGCGGTCACCTGTGCTTCGAACCGCTCCAGATACAGGTCCAGATGGGCCAGGGTATGGTCCTTGATCGCCCGCCCCGCCTCCCGCAGGGCCTCGAACTCCGGCAGGGCGGCCACGGCCCGGGCCCGGCGCAGGGGGAAACCGGTGCGGAACCGGGCCAGCGCCCGGGCCAGATCGGCATCGGCCAGGGCCCGCCTCGCATTCTCCGGAAACCTGTCGGCGGTGGATTTCATCGCCGGTCCCCGCCCCCGGGTGCAGCACCGCCGGCGATGGGCGGGGCGGACAGGTCGCCGGCCAGCACCTCCGCCACATGGCGGACCGCGACCGCGCTGCACTGGCGGGACAGGCGCCCGGCCAGATGCATCAGGCAGCCCAGATCCCCGCCCAGAAGCAGGTCCGCACCTGTGGCCGCCACATCGGCCAGCTTGTCATCGGCCATGCGGGTGCTGATTTCCGGATAGCTGACGCAGAAGGTACCGCCAAAGCCGCAGCAAACCTCCGCCCCCGGCATCTCCGCCCCCGGCATTTCGACCAGGGTCAGGCCCGGCACCCGGGCAAGAAGGCGCCGCGGCTGGCCCTTGATGCCCAGCGCCCGCAGGCCCGTGCAGCTGTCATGGTAGGTAGCGCGGACAGGCCGGGGCGGGTCGTCGCCCGCACCCGGCAGCGCCGTGACGCCCAAGACATCGGTCAAGAAGGCGGTCAGTTCATGGCTGCGCCCGGCCAGGGCTTCGGCCCGCGCGGCCCAGTCCGGGTCATCGGCCAGCACCTCCGCATAGCGGCGCAGCATGCCGGCGCAGGACCCGCTGGGCGCCACCACATGGTCGCAGCCGTCGAAGGCGGTGATCACCGCCCGGGCCAGATCGGCGGCCAGGGGCCGGTCCCCGGCATTCCAGGCGGGCTGGCCGCAGCAGGTCTGCACCGGCACCACCACCCTGCACCCCGCCCCTTCCAGCAGGGACAGGGCCGCGAACCCGACGGACGGGCGGAACAGATCCACCAGACAGGTGACCATCAGGCCGACCGTGGGACCCTGCACCCCGCCGCCCCCCATGCCGCCCCCTCCCGCACCGCATCATCGCCGACCCCACGATAGGCCCGCGACACCCGGGGGGCAATGACGGACAGGGGTGGCCGGTGATCCGGGGGGATTCCAAAAACACGGTCGCCGCGGCAAGCGGGGCCCGCCACGGCGACCGGTGATCCAGGCGATGGTCAGAGGTTCTGTTCGATCCAGGTCTTCAGCTGGGTCTTGGGCAGGGCGCCGATCTTGGTGGCGTGGACCTGGCCGTCCTTGAAGATCATCAGGGTGGGGATGCCGCGCACGCCATACTTGCTGGGCGTCGTCGGGTTTTCGTCGATATTGACCTTGGTGATGGCGACCTTGCCGGCCAGCTCACCGGCGATCTCCTCCAGCGCGGGGGCGATCATCTTGCAGGGGCCGCACCATTCCGCCCAGAAATCCACCAGCACAGGGCCGGCAGCCCGCAGTACGTCGGAATCGAAGCTGCTGTCGGTGACAGCGGTGACGGCGCTTTGAGTGCTCATGGCGGTGTTCCCGGGTTTGGCCCGCAGGCGGCGGGCCGGAAGGTGCCAGATGTTGTGTGCGATCGACACCCCATCCACGGCGGCTTGTCGGGGAAGAATGTAGGGGTCGGGTCACCCGCTGGTCAAGCGAGCGGCGGTTTCACGCCTGGGCTGCACCACCGCCCCCTTGAACAGGCGCAACGCTGACCAGACCCGTCCTGGCCAGACCCCTCCTGGCCAAGCCTGACGTGAACCGCGCGCTGGGCGGGCACCCCTGCCATCCGGATAGCCCTGCCGAACAGCCTGACATTCGGTGGCTAATTCGATAAAATGCCGTCTTTCCACCGCGCAAGGCCGGTTCACCGGCCCCAGGGCCTTCTGATGGACGATACCAAACGCACGGGCCGCCCCACCTCCGCCGTGGCGGAGGAGTTCCTACCTTCCACCTTCGCCGAGCGCGGGGTGGCCGTGCCGTTCACCACGCCCCTGCTGGCCCAGGCCCGGCTGCGGCTGGACCGGAATGAGCAGTTCGAGTTCCTGCTGCCCAATTTCACCGGCGGCAAGGGCGTCTATGTCATGCCCTGGAAGACGGTGCCGTCGATGATGACGGTGACCCTGCATGACCGGCTGCTGTTCGAGGCCCTGTCGAAGCTTGAAACCCATTCGCCGGAGACGATCCGCCGTGCCAGCCTGGAGGTCCAGGCGTCCGGCGTGGCCGGGCCCGACGCGGCGGTGACCGCGGGCAGGTGCATCGACCGGGACAACCAGTACCTGGTCCTGACCCAGTTCATCCTGGTGACGGAGCTGCTGAAGCTGGTGAACATCGGGGCCCAGGACCTGCTGCGCCCCGGCATGACGGCGGAGGACAGCAAGCGTCTGGCCCGCCAGGCCCTGGCCAAGGTCGCGGCCATGGTCAAGCTGCCGGCAGACCAGCTTTCCGCCGTGGTGGACCGGCTGGGGGCGGCGGCGTCGCCGGTCGGGCTGCCGCAATGCCCTGAACAGGGGCGTCTGCGCACCCTGGCCGCGCGGCTGGGCACCTTCTGCGATGAGCTGACCACCTGGGCCGGGCTTGATGCGTCGGATGTATCGGAGCTGGGCCGATTCGTCGCCGGGGTCGGGCGCCACACGCTGGAACTGGTGAAGATGCGGCTGACCCAGTTGGACAAGGTCTGTGCCGAGCCCAAGCAGATCATCCATGACGAGCCGCGATTCCGCGCCGCCATCACCGGCCATGTGGACCGGATAAGCTGGCTGCTGGACGGCTGGGACTATATCCTGTCGACATGGGAATCCGTGCGCCACCAGCCGGGCGAACCTCAGCAGACGGCCGTCGCCGACATCTCCCGCCTGGTGCCCGTCATCCCGAAGGAGGAGATCACCATGTCGGCCGCCGATTTCGACATGGAGGCCCTGGCCAAGATCCAGCGCCGCTGGGTCCGGATGAATGAGGATTGGCGGACGGGCGCCCTGGACATGCCCGCGGTCATGAGGATCGAAGGCATCAAGGCAGGGGTGGCGTGATGAGCGGCACCGGCGGCATGTCGGGCAGCGACTGGGCCATCCTGGCGACGGAAAGCGACAAGCTGTCCGATGCCAAGCTGCTGAAGATCTATTCCCTGCTGGAGCATATGCGCGACAAGCCGGAGGTGGCGGGGGCTTTCGCCGCCCTGCGCCCCCGGCTGGTGGAACTGCGCCCGCCGCGGCGGATCAGCGTCTCCCGCCTGCTGTTCCGCCCGGTGGAAGATCTGCTGGACGATGCGGAGGCGTATCAGCGCCGGCTGAACCGCATCTCCCGCGCGGTGCTGGTGCCCGCCTGGCGGGCCTTGAAGGAACGCCTGCCGCGCCCCGTGGTGGAGGGGGTGCAGGGGGAACTGGCGGGGACGGACAGCCGCGACCTGCGCCGCCTGGCCCAGGTGGGCGAGCCGCTCTGGGCCGCGGGGGCGGAGACGCTGACCACCCTGATGACAGAGGCGCGGGCGAACCTGAAGGTGCAGGTCGCCCTGTTCGGCCGGGATGACGATGTGCTGACCCAGTTGGACACGGTGGTGGACGTGCTGCGGGTGGGACCGCGCATCGAAACCCTGAAACTGTCCCTGCCGTCCAAGCCCATCGGCGACCTGGCAGAAAGCCATGTGGACACGATCAAGACGCAGTTGAGCGAGCTGGGGCGGGAGTTCCCCCGACTGACCACCCCTGTCCTGCTGGTGCTGACCAGCCGGATGAAACGGCCGGGCGACCTGCTGAAGATGCTTCAGGAAGTGCGGCTGGGCGGCACGCCCCAGGACAAGGAGGGGCTGACCAAGGACCTGTCGGGCATCGTCGTCGGCAACCTGCTGCGTCAGACCAGCGACATGGACCGCAATTCCCAATCCGCCAGCAGCGAGGATCTGGCCGCCACGGCCGAACGCCTGACCGAAGGCCTGAATTCCGTCAACGACACGGTGCTGAACCTGAAGGACAGGGAGATGTCCCGCAAGGTGGACGGCGCCCGGGCGGAGATCGGGGATTTCGTCAAGCGCACCATCGTCGCCGATGTGGACCGGACACTGATCACCAGCCTGTTCTCCCCCGATATCGCCGCCAGCGCGGGGGAGCAGGTGAAGAAAGCCGAGCAGCTGGCCCTGGCCCTGCGCAAATCCGCCAAGCTCGCCCCCCACCTTGGCATCAAGCGCGACGTGGACAGCAAGATCGCGGAGGTGCGCAAGCAGGTGGAGCGGGAGACGGAAGCAGCCTTGCGCGACCGCGACCAGCGTACCGGCCTTGTCAGCGCCGAAGCCCAGCGCCGCATGTTCAACAGCCTCCGCGTCATCGAAATCCTGGCCGGATCCGATGAGGCGGAACGCCTGTACCGGGATTGGCACAAGCGAATGGCGTGAGCGGGTGCCAGGAACCGTAGGTCGCTGCGAGGGCGGGAGCCCGAGGGGCGACGTTCCTTCGCGGTTCACGCTTGGGACCGTCGGCCCTCGCTCCGCTCGCCCCGACCTACGGGGGTGGTGCCCCCCCTTACCCCGTCACCAACCCGCGGAGCTGGCGGGTGGCGACGGCGAGCATGGCGATGTCCACGGCGGGGACCGTGTGCAGTTCGCCCAGCAGGCCCTGCAACCGCTCCACCGGGCCGGGGCAGCCGGCCACATAGGCATCGATCAGGGCCGGCACCTCCGCCGCGCCGCCATCCACCTTGCCATCCACCTTGCCATCCACCTTGCCATCCACCTTGCCCGCTGCCCCGTCCTGGAGCGTGCGGGTGGCGAGGCGGGCCTGGAGGGTCCACAGCTCATCGGCGATGGCGGCCACGGCCTGGCGCTGCCAGTGGTTCTCCGCCTTCGCCGTGGCGGCACGGTCGCGCAGCCAGTCGAAGCCGAAGCGTTCCCCTTCCGCGAAGTACAGGGCGGCCACCTGGTCCACGGGCCGGCCGGTGGCGGTCGCGATCGCCATGACATCGGTGGCCGAGGCCAGGACCGGCAGGGCCGCGACCCGGCGGGCCAGGTCGGCCGGCACCCCGGCGGCGGTCAGGCGTTCCACCGTCGCCGCCACGGTCCGCCGCGCCTCCGCCGACAGCACGGTGTCCAGTGCCGCGTCCAGGGCATCGGCCACCGGCTGCAGCCGGTCCACCTCCGCCTGGAGGTCCAGCGGGTGGCGGCCGTTCAGCAGCAGCCAGGGGATGGCCCGGCGCATCAGCCGGTTGGTGGCCAGGATCATCTCCGTCTGGATTGCGGCGTCCACCTTGGTATCCAGCGCCTCGATCCCCTCCCAGGTCCGGCGCAGGCGCAATGCTTCGCGGACGACGATATAGGCCCGGGCCACATCGCCCTCGCTCCGGCCGGTCTGCTCCACCATCTCCCAGACGAAGGTGGGGCCGACCCGGTTCACCATGCCGTTGGTGGCGACGGTGCAGATGATCTCCCGGCGGAGCTGGTGCCGGTCGATCGCCTCGGGGAAGCGCTCCCGCAGGGCGGTGGGGAAGTAGCGGCGCAGATCCTCCGCCAGCTTCGCATCGTCGGGCAGTTCGGAGGCCAGGAGCTTTTCGAACAGGTCGATCTTGGCATAGGCCAGCAGCACGGCCAGTTCCGGCCGGGTCAGGCCGCGGCCCTGCTGGGCCCGGGCCGCCACCTCCTCGTCATCGGGCAGGAATTCGATGGCGCGGGACAGTTTGCCCGCCCTCTCCATCGCCCGCATGAACCGGCCCTGGTCGGCCAGGTCCCGGGCGGCCCCGGAGATGGCAACGGTCAGGGCCTGCGTCTGCTTGTAATTGTCGGACAGGACCAGGGTCGCCACCTCGTCCGTCATCTCCGCCAGCAGGGTATCGCGCTGGGCCAGGTTCATCGCCCCCTGGTCCATGACGTCCCGCAGCAGGATCTTGATGTTCACCTCATGGTCGGAGGTGTCGACACCGGCGGAATTGTCGATGGCGTCGGTGTTCAGGCGGATGCCGGCCTGGGCCGCCTCGATCCGGCCGCGCTGGGTGAAGCCCAGGTTCGCCCCCTCGCCCACCACCTTGGCGCGGACCTCCGCCCCGTTGATGCGGATCGAATCGTTGGCCTTGTCTCCCACCTCGGCGTTGGTTTCATCCCCCGCCTTCACATAGGTGCCGATGCCGCCCAGCCACAACAGGTCCACCCCCGCCTTCAGGATGGCGCGCATCAGGTCGGCCGGGGCCATGCGGTCGGCGGTCAGGCCCAACAGGGCCTTGATCTGCGGCGTCACCTGCACGGACTTGGCCGAGCGGTCGAACACGCCCCCGCCGGGGGAGATCAGGTCGCGGTTGTAATCGGCCCAGCTGGACCGCGGAAGATCGAACATCCGCCTGCGCTCCGCCCAGGACAGGGTGGCATCCGGGGCGGGATCGATGAAGATGTGGCGGTGGTCGAAGGCGGCCACCAGCCGGATATGGGGCGACAGCAGCATGCCGTTGCCGAACACGTCGCCCGACATGTCGCCCACGCCCACGGCGGCGAAATCGGCCGCCTGGGTATCGTGCCCGATCTCCCGGAAGTGGCGCTTCACCGCCTCCCAGGCGCCGCGGGCGGTGATGCCCATCTTCTTGTGGTCATACCCGGCCGACCCGCCCGACGCGAAGGCATCGTCCAGCCAGAAGCCGTAGTCGCGGGAGACACCGTTGGCGATGTCGCTGAAGGTGGCCGTGCCCTTGTCGGCGGCGACGACCAGATAGGGATCATCCTCGTCCAGCCGGACCACATCCACCGGCGGGATCACCTGGCCCGCGCGCAGATTGTCGGTGATGTCCAGCATGCCCCGCATCAGGGTCTTGTAGCACTCCACCACCTCCGCCATCAGGGCCTCGCGGCCCGCACTGGCCGGCGGCGGGTTCTTGACGACGAAGCCGCCCTTGCTGCCCACGGGCACGATGACCGCGTTCTTGACCATCTGGGCCTTGATCAGGCCCAGGATCTCGGTCCGGAAATCCTCCTTGCGGTCGGACCAGCGGATGCCGCCGCGGGCGACCTTGCCGCCGCGCAGATGCACCGCCTCCACCCGCGGGGAATAGACCCAGATCTCCCGCCACGGGCGGGGCAGGGGCAGGTCGTCGATGGACTGGCTGTCCAGCTTGAAGGAGATGTAGCCCTTGGACGTGCCGTCCGCCGCCTTCTGGAAGAAATTGGTGCGCAGGGTCGCCCGGATGATGTTCAGCATCCGGCGCAGGATGCGGTCCTCATCGATGTTGGTGACCGCGTCCAGGGCATGCTCGATCTCGATGATCAGGCCCATGCGCCGGCTGTCCACCTCCGCGGCACCCAGGGCGGCGCGCAGGTGGGGATCATGGCTGGTGGTGAACAGCTTCAGCAGCAGCCGGGCGATGCCGGCGTGGCGGCCCAGCGTCTCCTCGATATAATCCTGGCTGAAATCGAACCGCGCCTGCTTCAGGTACTTGGCATAGGCGCGGAAGACCGACACCTCCCGCCAGGTGAATCCGGCCGACAGGACCAGGCGGTTGAAGCCGTCGCTCTGCGCCTCCCCGGTCCAGACGCGGGTGAACGCCTCCTCGAAGGCGGGTTTCACCTTGTCCAACTCCACCGCCGTGCCGTCCGCCATCTCCATCTGGAAATCCTGGATGAAGATGGTGTTGGGCCGGTCGGGCAGGTCCACCTCGAAGGGCCCGCCCTCCGCGATGATGCGCAGGCCCAGATCCTCCAGCATGGGCAGGACCTTGGACAGGACCACCGGGCTACCGTCCTGGTAGGCCTTGAAATACAGCTCGTGCCGCTCGGCCTCCACCGGTCGGTGCAGGTTCAGGGCGACCCGGCCCGTGGCCACCGCCTGTTCGATGCGGTCGATGTCCACCACCGCCTGGTCGGCGGTATAGGCTTCCCGGTAGCTGGCGGGCAGACAGCCGGCATAGCGCCGGGCAAGCTTCAGCCCCTTCTCTTCCCCGTGGGTTTCCACCAGGGCCTGGTTCAGACGGTCCTGCCAGCCGCGCGCCGCCTCCACCAGGGCGTTCTCCAGCCCGGCCACATCCACCTCCGGCACCTGGCCGGGCTGGGTCTGGACGATCAGGTGGACGCGGGCCAGCACGCTTTCGGCCAGTTGCACGTTGGAACTGGTGGTGACACCGGCATAGGCCCTCTCCACGATCGCCTGCATGCGATGGCGCAGGTCGGTATCGTAGCGGTCGCGCGGCACATAGATCAGGCAGGAGACGAAGCGTTCGAACGGATCGCGGCGCAGGAACAGGGCCACCCGCTGGCGCTCCTGCAGGTGCAGGACACCCAGCGCCGTCTCGAACAGCTCATCCTCGCCGATCTGGAACAGCTCATCCCGGGGGAAGGTCTCCAGGATGTGCAGCAGGGCCTTGCCGTCATGGCCCTTGGGGTCGAAGCCGGCGCGGCGCACCGTGGCCGATACCTTCTGCCGCAGGAACGGCACATCCCGGACCGAGCGGTTATAGGCGGTGGAGGTGAACAGGCCGACGAACAGCCGTTCGCCGATCTCCACCCCCTTGTCGTCATAGACCTTGACCATCAGCGCGTCCAACAGGGCCGGCCGGTGCACGGTCGACAGCTTGTTGGCCTTGGTCACCATCAGGTAGCGCTGCTGGCGGACGAAGCTGCGCACCTCCGGCGGGAGGTTGGAGAAATTGCGCAGCCCGTCGAAGACCATGACACCGTCATCGGCCAGGATGCCCAGCCCCTGGCCGGCCTGGATCTCCAGCGTCTGCTCGCCCCCGTCCTCCCCGAAGCGGTATTCGCGCACGCCCAGGAAGATGAAGTGATCATCATCAAGCCAGCGCAGGAAGGACAGACCCTCCAGCACCTCTTCCGCAGGCAGCGGCAGGGGGTTGGACTTGGTCTCCGTCACGGTCTGGGCGATGCGGGCCCGCATGGCCTGGAAATCACGCACGGCCGCGCGAACGTCGCGCAGGACGGCGGCGATGTCCGCCGCCAGCTTCTCCAGCTTGGCCGGATCGGTCTGCTGCTCCACCTCGATATGCATGTAGCTTTCGGCCACGGCATCGGCCGGCACCTCTGCCCCCGGGGTGGTGTCGCACAGCTCCAGCAGGCGGCCCTGGTCGTCCCGCCGGATGCGCACCACCGGGTGGATGACCAGATGCACCGTCAGCCCGTGGCGGTGCAGTTCGGCGGAGACGCTGTCCACCAGGAAGGGCATGTCGTCATTGACGACCTCCACCACCGTATGGCCGGTGTGCCAGCCATCGGCCTCCGCCCTTGGGTTCAGAACCCGCACCAGGGCTTCTCCCGGCTTGCGCATTGTGCCGAACTGCCAGATGGCGATGGCCGCGCCGTACAGCTCGTCGGCGTTGGAGCGCAGGATGTCGTCCGGCGGAACATTGGCGTAGAACCGGCGGACGAACCGCTCGGCCGCGACCACCTTGTCCCGGGACAGGCGGTCCCGCACCCGGGCCACCACCTGTTCCGTCAGCTCGCTCTTGCGCTGCTCAAGCTTGAGCACCATGGCGTCTTCACTCCCGATGTTGCGGCCCTTGGTTGGTGTGGGCGGGCCGCTTGGCATTGCCGATTTGTCGCAGGAAATGCCGCGACCCGCAAACGACGTCCAGCCCTTCCGGGGACCACCGTGGAAACCACGGCGGAACGGGTAGGATAACGGCGATTCGTTGCCGTCCGATGGCTTTCCGCGAACAGTTCCGTTCCAGGGGACGGCTCCCGACCGGCCCCCCCCACCCTGGGGGCGACTCGGAATGGCCGGGGATGCGGCTTCCGGGCCGTGGGGGTCCGTTCGTCATTTTTCTCCCACGATGTTGGTGCTAGGAAGGCGGGGCGGGTGGCTTCCGGGAACCTCACGGACGCCAGGGACGCAGGCGGGATCGGGCGCCGAAGGCGGGGCGATGGACGGGGTGGGCGGAACGGAGTTGACGGCGGGATTCGTGCTGGGGCTGACGGCGGTGATCGTCGCGGTCACGCAGGAGGTGCCGCGCGTCCTGGTGGTCCGCCGCATGACCCATGACCTGGCCATGCCGGAACAGGCGACGGCCGCCGGACCTTCCACCGCCCCGGCCCCGGGGGAGGGGACCAGGAGTGCGGCTGCCCGGGCCCTGGATGCCCTGCCCTTCGGCCCCTTCGTCGCCGAACGGGACCGCACCCTGGAACAGGGCCTGCGCCGCTGGGTTCAGGAACAGACCGGCCTGCCGCTGCGCTATGTGGAGCAGCTGTATACATTCGGCGACCGCTGGCGCGACCCGCGGGAGCTGGAGGGCGGGGCCCGGGTGGTCACCACCGGCTATGTCGCCCTGGTGCAGGAAGCGCCCCTCTCCGGCTCCGGTGAGGCGGAATGGCACGACTGGTACGATTACTTCCCCTGGGAGGATTGGCGCGACGGCCGCCCGGCCCTGGTCGCCCCGGTGATCCGCCCGGCGCTGGAGCGCTGGGCCCAGGGCACGGCCGATCCCACCCTGCGCGCCGCCCGGATGGAGCGCATCTCCACCACCTTCGGCGACGACACCTGGGATGAGGAGCGGGTGCTGGAGCGCTATGAGCTTCTGTACGAGGCCGGGCTGGTGGAGGAGGCGCGGCGCGACCGCGCCATCCGCGCCCGCCGCGGCCTTCTGGAACTGGCCGATACCGGCAAGCTGGGCGATCTCTGGGCCGACGGGGCCTGGACCGACCAGCCGGAGGTGGCGGCCAGACTGGGCACGCCCCTGGCCCAGGACAACCGCCGCATCCTGGCCGTGGCCCTGGGCCGGCTGCGCGGCAAGTTGAAATACCGCCCGGTCGTCTTCGACCTTCTGCCGGCGGAATTCACCCTGTTCCGCCTGCAGCGGGTGGTGGAGGCCCTGTCCGGCGTGCGCGTCCACAAACAGAATTTCCGCCGCCTGGTCCTGTCCGGCGGGTTGGTGGAGGCGACCGGCACCCATGAGGCCAAGACCGGCGGCCGCCCCGCCGAACTCCACCGCTTCCGCCGCGGCGTCCTGCGCGAAAAAGCCGTCGCCGGCATCGGCCTCCCGGTCATGCGGGTGAGCGAGTAGGGGGCGGGACGTCATTTCAAGGCTGTGATTGGCGGTTCCGGCCATGCCCGGTGGAATCGACAATCACAGGAAGCACCGATTGATGGTGCAGGGATCGCTTGCCAGTATATGGCATGCGTGCTGTTCTCGACACGAATGTGATCGTTGCCGCCATGCGGTCCCCGTCGGGAGCATCGGCACGCCTGCTTTCCGCCGCCCGCAATGGCGTCCTTGTCCCTGTCGGTACCCTGGCGCTGGCCCTGGAGTATGAGGCGACATGCCTGTCTCCTGAGCATGTCCGCGCATCCGGACTGACCGAACACGAGGCGCGGGCATTTGTGGCTGGTGTGATCGCCCTGGTCGATCCGGTGGTCGTTCACTACATCTGGCGTCCCCAGGTTCGTGACCCGGGGGATGAAATGGTTCTGGAGGCGGCAGTGAACGGCCGTGCGGCAGCTCTGGTTACCTTCAACCGCCGGGATTTTGTTCCCGTCGCCGAGCGGTTTGGAATTGATGTACTCTCTCCCCGAGATGCTTTCCTGAGGATCACGACATGAGGTCCGGCGAGGTTTCCCTCCAGCTTCCGGAATCCCTTAAACGGGAGATCCTGCGCATCGCGGAGGAGGATGGGGTGACCCTGAACCAGTTCCTGGTGATGGCGGCGGCGGAGAAACTGTCGGCCCTGCGGACGGCCGACTACTTCGCGGAGCACCGGTCGAAGGCCGATATGGACCTGTTCGACCGGATCCTGAACCGCCGCGGCGGAGAGCCCCCGGTCGAGGACGACCGTATCGACTGAGGCAGACGCGACGTCCCGAGCAAACAGGCCGTAGTGCGGATTACGGGCAACGCGCGCTGATCGACGCATGGCGCCGAAACGCGGCTCTGCCGCGTGGAATCGATTGTCCGGCGGGCAGCGATAGCGCTAGCCTATGGCAGCCATCCTGCCGAGCCGGACCCCGCCCCGATGAACCTTCGCGACCTGCGCTATCTGATCGCCATCGCCGACCACCGCCATTTCGGCAAGGCGGCGGAGGCCTGCCATGTCAGCCAGCCGACCCTGTCGGGCCAAGTGAAGAAGCTGGAGGAATGGCTGGGTGTCGCCATCTTCGAGCGGACCAACAAATGGGTGACCCCGACGGAGGTGGGGGAGCGGCTGCTGGAGCATGCGCGCAACGCCGTGGCCGCCGCCGACGCGCTGGAGGCGGAGGCGAAGGCCGCGCGCGATCCCCTGCAGGGGCCGATGAAGCTGGGCGTGATCCCGACGCTGGGCCCCTATCTGATGCCGCTGGTCTTCGGCCCGCTTGCCGCCGCCCTGCCCAAGCTGGAGATCGAGCTGTGGGAGGATGTGACCGATACCGTCCTGTCCCGGCTGCGCTCCCGCCAGTTGGATGCCGCCCTGATCGCCACCCCGGTGGAGGAGGAGTTGCTGGACATCCCGCTGTTCACCGAGCCCTTCGTGGCCGCCCTGCCCCAGAACCACCGGCTGGTGGCGCAGGAAACCGTGTGCGAGGCGGATCTGGCCGATGACCTGCTGGTTCTGGCCGACGGGCATTGCCTGCGCGACCAGACGCTTGCCGCCTGCGGCCGGCTGGACGGGCAGGCCGGGGCCTTCCGTGCCGCCAGCCTGGAAACGCTGGTGAACATGGTCGCCGCCGGCTATGGCACCACCCTGATCCCCGGGCTGGCCGCGGCGACCATGGCCGGGCGTGACATGGTGCTGCGCCAGGTGCGCGGCCCCGCCTCCCGCACCCTGCGCCTGGTCGCCCGCCCCACCTTCCCCCGCCGCCCGGCGGTGGAGGCCATGGCCGACGTGATCAAGGCGGTGTTGGCGGCGGCACGGTGAGCGGGACCGCGCGGCCGGGGCCGGGATCTACCCCTCAAGCTTGGCCCAGCCTGTCCCGCATGCGGGCGGTATGGTCGGCCCCGCCGAAGAAGACGGCCAGGACACGGACCTCGGCCAGGGCCTCATCGATTTCCACGTAGTAGACGAAACGGTCCTTCGTCACCGACCGCAGGCCGGGGCGGATGGCCGGATGCTCTGTCCCGCGGTGGGGGTGGCGGGCGAAGCTGCGCATATAGGCGTGCGCACCCAGCAGCCGGGCCGCCACACGCTCCGTCGCTTCCATCCAGTCATATCCCAGATCATGGTAGGCGTCGGCGAGGAACTCCTCGATCCGCTCCAGATCCGCGGTGACCGCGGGCGTCTGATGGACCTTATAGTTCCGCACGGGCCTGCCTCTTCCGCTCCAGCATGGCGCGCAGCGATGCTTCCCCTTCATCCAGGCTGATGAACGGTCCCTTCCGGCGTTCCTCGATCAGGGTACGCAGGGCCTCCACCTCCGCCTCGTGCCGCTCCGTGTCCCGGCGCAGCATCTCCAGCCCCTGCTGCAGCACGGCGCTCAGGCTGGAATAGCGCCCGGCCTCCACAAGGCGGCGGGCGAAGGCTTCCTGCTCATCGGTCAGGGAAATGGATGTCTTGTAGGTCATGATGGGTCACCTCCTGTCCACCACGGTATGACTTGGTAGCACCGATTGCAAGCCCCGACAAGTCGGGCAAGGAAAAAGGGGCCGGATCTCTCCGGCCCCCCTTCTCTCATTCCGCCGCCGTTTCGTTCCGGCATCGGAACGATCGTCACTGCACCCCGTGGGCCTTCAGCAGGAAGGCGGTGGACATGGCGATTTCCTTCAGCCGGTCGAACCGGCCCGACGCGCCGCCATGGCCGGCCCCCAGGTTGGTGTAGGACAGCAGCACATTGTCATCCGTCTTGCGCTCCCGCAGGCGGGCGGCCCACTTGGCCGGTTCCCAATAGGTCACCTGGCTGTCGGCGATGCCCGCCGTCATCAGGACATGGGGATAGGCGCGGGCGGTGACATTGTCATAGGGGCTGTAGCCCTTCAGGCGGAAATAGGCGTCCCGCTCATTCGGGTTGCCCCATTCATCATACTCCCCCTCCGTCAGGGGCAGGGTATCGTCCAGCATGGTGGTGACCACGTCGACGAAGGGCACATAGGCGACGGCGGCCCCGTACAGCCCCTCCGGCGCCATGTTCATCACCGCCCCCACCAGCAGCCCGCCGGCCGACCCGCCGGACATGGAGACATTGCCCGCCTTGGCATAGCCCTTCTCCACCAGGAACCGGGTCGCGTCGATGAAGTCGGTGAAGGTATTGACCTTGTGCTCCAGCTTCCCGTTCTCGTACCAGGCCCGGCCCAGATCATCGCCGCCGCGCACATGCAGGATGGCATAGGCGAAGCCGCGGTCCAGCAGCGACAGGCGAGAGGTGGAGAAGGTGGGGTCGGTGCCGAACCCGTAGGAGCCGTAGCCGTAGACATGCAGCGGCGCACTGCCATCGGTCGGCCGGTCCTTGCGGTAGACCAGACTGATCGGGATCATGGTCTTGCCGTCCCGCGCCGGGGCCAGCAGCCGTTCGGAGGTGTAGAGGGAGGCGTCGTAGCCGCTCGGGATCTCCTGCACCTTGCGGACGGTCAGGCTACGGGTGGCCATGTCGTAATCGAAGGTGGTCGGCGGGGTCACCAGGGACTGGTAGCCCAGGCGCAGCGTATCGGTGTCGTAGTATTCGTTCGCCCCGGGCGCCACGGTGAAGGTGGCGTCGGGGAAGGCGATCACATGCTCCGCCCCGTCCTTGTCACGCACCCGCACCCGGTCCTGCCCGTCCACCTTGTCGAAGATGACCAGCCAGTTGCGGAAGGCCAGCACACCGGTCAGGTAGACGCGGTCGTCACCGGCCACCACCTCCGTCCAGTTCTCCGGCCGCGGGTCGGAGGCCGGGGCGCTCACCAGACGGAAATTGCGGTGGGTGTCGTTGGTGCGGATCCAGAGCGTGTCGCCCTGGTTGGTGACATAGGTCTCCACGAAGGGCTTGCGCTCCGCCAGCAGGGCGGGGGTCGCCATCGGGTCGGCGGCGGGCAGCAGCCGCACCTCGTTCGTCGCATTGTTCTGGGAATAGAGGACGATCTGTTCCCCCGACAGGGTACGGCCGACGCCGACGGTCCAGGGCCCGTCCGGCTCCTGGTGGATCACCACGTCGCCCGCCGGATCGCTGCCCAGGGTATGGCGCAGGATCTTCTTCGGCCGGATATTCTCATCCTGCACGCTGTAGAACAGGTGCTTGCCGTCGGCCGACCAGGCGATGTCCGCCCCGCTCGTCTCCGTCAGGTCGGGCAGGTATTGCCCTGTCTCCAGGTCCTTGATGCGGATGGTGAAGCGGATGGAGCCGTCATCATCCTCCGCATAGGCCAGGTAGCGTCCGTCCGGGCTGGGGGTGAACGCGGCGGCGCGCATATAGCCCGTGCGCTCGGCCAGTTGGTTCACGTCCAGGATGGTGGCGAACTCGGCGCTGCTGCCCCAGGGGCGGCGGACGATGACCGGGTACTGGCGCCCCGTCTCGAACCGGGACTGGTATTCCCAGTCGCCTTCCCGATAGGGCACGCCCGTGTCATCCTGCTTGATGCGGGCCAGCATCTCCTCGAACAGGGATTTGCGCAGCCCCTCCTCCTCCGTGCCCAGCACCTGCTCGATATAGGCGTTCTCCGCCTTCAGGTGGGACAGGATGGCCTCGTCATCCACGGTCGGATAATCGGGGTCGCGCATCCAGAAATACTCATCCACCCGCACATCGCCGTGCAGGGAGAGTTCCGTCGGGATCTTCTGGGCGACGGGCGGGGGCCCGAAGCTGCTCTGCTGGAACGCCACGGTTTTCGTCTCGGCAGGGGTTGCGGAAGCGGCGGGGGCGGCGGCCTCACCCGCAGGGGCGGGCTCCGGCGCCGACGACAGGGAATAGACCGTCAGGCCGACGGCCGCGACCCCGATGACGCCGAGGGCGGCGAAGAGGCCGGCCGAACCACCGGATGAACCATGTGAGGACATGCGCGTGAGGCTCCCTGGATAGGCGTTAGGGTAGTCGCGTTCGGGAGGCAGCATAGGAGGTAGGGCCCCCGTGGTGCCAGAGCCAATTTGGACCCGGCGAAAGGGGTCCGGGCGGGGTATACTGTCGTGTTTGCTTATCCCTCAAGCGCCGGGCGGCCGCTCCGCGGCCTTGGCTTACATGGGCCGCTCCGCGGCCTTGGCTTACATGGGCCGCT
>JBJOKR010000019.1:0-41609 GCA_046045995.1 Pseudomonadota bacterium
CACAGCCGCATCCCAGAGGCCGGACACACGACTGCACCCGACCCCATGTCCAAAAATCGGCAAAATTCCACTTGCATCCAGGGGGGCGTCCACACACGACCTACGGGGTGACGGTGACGGGCTGGGTGCGGATGGCGACATCCTCCGGCTTCTTGTCGGTGGGCTGGAGCATCAGGCGTTCCACCCGGCGGCCTTCCACCAGATGGGTCTGAAGGATTTCCTCCACATCCGCCTCACTGGCATAGGTGTACCAGACCCCCTCCGGATAGATCACCATCACCGGGCCCAGTTCACAGCGGTCCAGGCAGCCGGCCATGTTGATGCGTAAGGCGGGGTTCAGGCCCAGGGCCGTGGCCCGCTTCTTCATGTGGTCGCGCAGGCGCTCCGCCCCCTTGTGCTTGCAGCAGCCGCGGGGGTGGCCCTCCACCCGCTCATTGGTGCAGCAGAAGACATGGGCGCGGTAAAAGGGGGCGGGATCGGTCACTTCTTCAGGTCCTTGCTGCTGGAACCGCCCATGGCGGTGGTCATCTGGGTCCACATGAATTTCTGGATCTGCTCCAGGTTCTGAAGACCCAGGGGCAACCAGGTCTTCATCAGGTTTTCCGGGTCCATGGCCTGGATATTGGCACTCATCCGCTCTTCCAGCTGTTTCATCAGCACGTCCTGCATCGGCTTCACATCCGGCAGGCCCAGGAAGGTGCGGGCTTCCTCGGGCGTGCACTCGATGTCGATGGTGACCTTCATGGCGCTGTTCCTGGTTGGAGCGGGGCGGAGGGATCATCCGCGCCGGCGCCGGAAAAAAGAGTACCGCTGCGGTCCATTTTTCGGGCGCATCCCAGTCTACACGACGCTAAACTGGCGGCAAAGGAAAGGGCGGGGCCACGGCCGAGCCGCCACAGAGGGAGACAGAGGCATCATGGCACAGGGCACGAGCGGCCCCGGCGCGGGCAACCGGTTGGGCGGGGAGACCAGCCCCTATCTGCTGCAACATGCGGGCAACCCGGTGGACTGGATGCCCTGGGGGCCGGAGGCCTTCGCCAAGGCCAGGGCGAAGGGCAGGCCCATCCTGCTGTCCGTCGGCTATGCCGCCTGCCACTGGTGCCATGTCATGGCCCATGAAAGCTTCGAGGATGGGGAGACGGCGGCCCTGATGAACAGCCTGTTCGTCAATATCAAGGTCGACCGGGAGGAACGGCCGGATGTGGACCAGATCTACCAATCCGCCCTGTCCCTGCTGGGCCAGCAGGGGGGATGGCCGCTGACCATGTTCCTGACCCCGGGGGGGGAGCCGTTCTGGGGCGGCACCTATTTCCCGCCGGCCACCCGCTGGGGCCGCCCGGGCTTCCCCCAGGTGCTGGCCGGGGTAGCGGAGACATTCCACAAGGAACCGGACAAGGTGACCCGCAATGTCACCGCCCTGAAGGATGCCCTGGCCAAGCTGGCCTTGAACCGCCCCGGCGGGGATGTGGACCCGGCCATCCTGGACCAGGTGGCCGACCGCCTTCTGCGGGAGGTGGACCCCATCCATGGCGGCATCGGCGATGCGCCGAAATTCCCGCAGCCGGGGATCTTCGAATTGCTGTGGCGGGCGGCCCTGCGCACCGGCAAGGACCCGTTCCGCACGGCCGTGGTCGGCACCCTGACCCATATGTGCCAGGGCGGCATCTATGACCATCTGGGCGGCGGCTTCGCCCGCTATTCCGTCGATCGGGAATGGCTGGTCCCCCATTTCGAGAAGATGCTGTACGACAACGCCCAACTGATCGACCTGCTGACCCTGGTCTGGCAAGAGACGCGCAACCCCCTGTTCGAGGCCCGGATCCGGGAGACGGTGGGCTGGGTCCTGCGGGAGATGGTGTCGGAGCGGGACGCCGCCATCGGCGGGGGCTTCGCCGCTACCCTGGACGCGGACAGCGAGGGGGAGGAGGGGCGCTTCTACGTCTGGTCCAAGGGGGAGGTGGAGGGGCTGCTGGGTGACGATGCCAAGCGGTTCTGCACCCTGTATGGCGTGACCACCCTGGGCAACTGGGAGGACACCAACATCCTGAACCGCCTGGAACATCCCGAATGGTTGGGTGAGGCGGAGGAGGGGTGGCTGGCCGCCCGCCGCGCCGTGCTGGCCCGGGCGCGGGAGCGGCGGGTGCGCCCCGGCTGGGATGACAAGGTGCTGGCCGACTGGAACGGGCTGATGATCGCCGCCCTTGCCCGGGCCGGGGCGGTATTCGGGGAGCCGGCCTGGATCGATGCCGCCGCCCGCGCCTTTTCGTTCGTCCGCGATAACATGCAGCGGGACGGGCGGCTGTACCATTCCTGGCGCACCGGCATCCTGAAGCACGCGGGCACCCTGGACGACCATGCCAACATGGCCCGGGCGGCGCTGTCCCTGTTCGAGGTGACGGGGGACCGCGCCTATGTCACCCAAGCGGAGGCCTGGGTTGCCGTCTGCGACCGGCATTTCCGGGACCCGGAGGGCGGCGGCTATTTCCTGGTGGCGGATGATGCGGAGAACCTGATCGTCCGGCCGCGCAACGCCCATGACAATGCCGTGCCCAGCGGCAACGGCACCCTGCTGGGGGTTCTGGCCCGGCTTTGGGCGATCACCGGCACGCTTGCCTATCGGAAAGCGGCGGATGAGCTGATCGCCGCCTTCAGCGGGGAGTTGGGGCGGAATTTCTTCCCCCTGTCCACCTATCTGAACAATCTGGAGGTTCTGGAGCGGACCGTTCAGGTGGTGATCGCCGGTGATCCCGCGGCGGCGGAGACCCGGGCCCTGGTGGGTGCCGCCCTGTCCATCTGCCAGCCCAACCTGGTGCTGACCATCGTGCCCCCGGGCACGGATCTGCCCGAGGGCCATCCCGCCGCCGGCAAGGGCATGGTCGCCGGCCGCCCGGCCGCCTATGTCTGCCGCGACCAGCGCTGCGGCCTGCCGGTGACGGAGCCGGGGGAGCTGGCGGAGCGGGTGCGGGGCTAGGCACCCCCTTTTCCCCCAGCGGTAGTGCTGTATCCTTCCTGCATCGGTCCTGCCGCTTGCAGGCCCGCACGGATCGGCAGGACGGGGGGCCATGATGGCGAGTTGTATGGGACGGGGTTTGACAGGGGCGGCGGCCCTGCTGCTGGGGCTGGGGGCGCTTCACGCGGCCATTCCCGCCGCGGCCCAACCGGCGGAGCCTTGGGCCCGGGTGGATGCGACCCTGGCGGCGTTGACCAGCGGCCCGGGGGCACCCGTGTCCGGCATCGCCGTGCTGGCGGTGGAGGAGGGGCGGGTGGTGCACCGGGCGGCCTTCGGCTGTGCCCTGTTCACGCCGGCCGGCGATCGCTGTGAGCGGGCGCTGACGGTGGAGACACCGGTGCGGGCCGCCAGCCTGTCAAAGCTGGTGGTGGGGGTGGCGGCCCTGGCGCTGGTGGGTCAGGGGCGGCTGGATCTGGAGGGCGATGCGTCGGACCATCTGGGATTCCCCCTGCGCAACCCGGCGGCGCCGGAGATTCCCATCACCGTGCGCATGCTGCTGGACCACAGTTCCAGCCTGCGGGATGGGGAGGTCTATGGCCTGCCGGTGCAGTATGGGCTGGAGGATCTGGTCCTGCCCGGCCGCCCCTTCGCCGGGCCCGACCGCTGGGCGACCGCGGCGGAGGCACCGGGGGCCGCCACGCCCGGCCGCTGGTTCAAATACACCAACCTGAATTACGGCGTCCTGGCCACGGTGATGGAGCGGGTGACGGGGGAGCGGTTCGATGCGGCGGTGGATGACCTGGTGCTGAAGCCCCTGGGTGTCACCGCCGGGTTCGATGTGCGCCGCCTGCCCGATGATGCCTTCGCCGCCTTGGCCCCGGTCTATCGCCGCCTGAAGGACGGGGAGCTGGCGGCGGACGGCACCTGGACGCCCCAGGTGGATGATTACCGCGGCCGCCCGCCGGATGACATGGTCAGCCCCTTCGGCGTGACCGCCACGGCCCCCCTGGCCGATTACCGCATTGGCGCCAATGCCACCACCCTGTCGCCCCAGGGCGGCCTGCGCATCTCCGCCGAGGGGTTGGGGGCGGTGCTGCGGCTGATGCTGGCGGATGGGGTGGCACCGGACGGGCGGCAGATCCTGGCCCCCGGCACCGTGGCCCGGATGGCCGAACGGCGCTGGGTCCTGGATACGCCCGATGCGGCGGGCGACAATGAGAACGGCACCTTCCCCGCCTGGGGCATCGGCATCCAATGCGGCGTGCCGGTGGACCATCCAGATGCCGGGCGCTGGTGCGGCCATATGGCGGAGGCCTATGGACTGCTGGGCGGGTTGTTCTTCGATGCGGCGAGCGGCCGGGGCTTCGTCTACCTGATCACGGGCACGGGCGTGCCCCTGCCGCCGGACCATGCGGGACCGTTGAGCCCGGCGGAGGGGGCGGTGGCCTTGAGCCTGCTGGAAGCACTGGCCGGGCGCTGAGCCAGCCGACCGTCGGGCCCCATGTTCCACGTGAAACATCGAGGATCGAGGCCCCCGCGGGCATGAAGATGGGATTACCCCGCCGCGCCCACGGTGACAGGGCGGGGTCGCACCGTTATCGTAGGCGCGGTCCAAACCGGCCACGACAGAGACCGGCCGCCTGGCCGACGAGAACCACCGACCCGATACCACCGATCCGAGAGGGGACAGCATGACCGATGTGACCATCCAGGCGACTGACGGCGGCAGTTTCAGCGGCTATCTGGCCATTCCGGCGACGGGCAGCGGGCCGGGCATCATGGTGATCCAGGAGATCTTCGGGGTGAACGATGTGATGCGCGGACTGTGCGATTCCCTGGCCGCCCAGGGCTATGTCGCCCTTTGCCCCGATCTGTTCTGGCGCCAGGAGCCGGGCATCCAGATCTCCGACAAGACGGAGGAGCATTGGGCCAAGGCGTTCCAACTGTACCAGGGCTTCAATGAGACCAAGGGCGTGGAGGATCTGATCGCCACCCTGGCCTATCTGCGCGCCCATCCGGCGGTGACGGGCAAGGTGGGGTCCATCGGCTACTGCCTGGGCGGCAAGCTGGCCTATCTGATGGCCACCCGGTCCGATGCGAACGCCAATGTCAGCTATTACGGTGTGGGCATCGACAAGGCCCTGGATGAGGCAAGCGCCATCACCAATCCCCTGATGATGCACCTGGCCGGCAAGGACAAGTTCGTCCCGGCGGAAGCGCAGGCGCAGATCACGGCCAAGTTCACGGACAATCCGTTGGTCACCGTCCACGCCTATCCCGACCAGGACCATGCCTTCGCCCGCACCGACGGGGTGCATTGGGACCCGGTCGCCGCCAAGGCGGCCAATGACCGCACGGCCGCCTTCCTGGCCGAATACCTGAAGTAACCACCGCACCCACGAAAGGGGCCCGCCGCCATGCCGCACGCCATCCGCATCCATCAGACCGGCGGGCCCGAGGTCCTGACCTGGGAGGAAGTCGCGGTCGGCGATCCCGGCCCGGGGGAGGTGCGGGTGCGGCACACGGCCATCGGCCTGAACTTCATCGACGTGTACCACCGTACCGGCCTGTACCCCCAGCCGCTGCCCTTCATCCCAGGGCTGGAGGCGGCGGGGGTGGTGGAGGCGGTCGGGCCGGGGGTGGAGGATGTCGCCCCCGGTGACCGGGTCGGCTATTGCGCCGGTCCCATCGGCGCCTATGCCCAGGTGCGGCTGTATCCGGCCGATCGGCTGGTCGCCCTGCCGGACTGGCTGGACGATCGCACCGCCGCCGCCATGCTGCTGCAGGGGATGACGGTGCGCTACCTGCTGCGGGAAACCTATCGCGTGAGGGCGGGGGAGACGGTGCTGATCCATGCCGCCGCCGGCGGGGTCGGGCTGATCGCCTGCCAATGGGCGAAGGCCCTGGGTGCGACCGTGATCGGCACCGTGGGGACGGAAGAGAAGGCGGCCCTGGCCCGCGCCCATGGCTGCGACCACACGATCCTGTACCGGACGGAGGATGTGGCCAAACGGGTGCGGGAGATCACGAATGGCCAGGGTGTCCCCGTCGTCTATGACAGTGTCGGCAAGGACACGTTCGAGGCCAGCCTGGACAGCCTGTCCCGCCGCGGCATGATGATCAGCTTCGGCAATGCCTCGGGCCCCGTTCCGCCCTTCACCCTGCTGGAACTGGGGCGGCGCGGCGGCCTGTACATCACCCGCCCCTCCCTGTTCCATTATGTCGCGACACGGGAGGAGCTGGTGGAGACGGCGGCCGACCTGTTCGCCGTGGTCCAGGACGGACGGGTCAAGGTAAGCGTCAACGCCACCTACCCCCTGACCGACGCCGCCCAGGCCCACCGCGACCTGGAAGCCCGCGCCACCACCGGATCGGTGGTGCTGCTGCCGTAGCACGCCTGTCGGGCCACCGGCATAGCCCTGGCACCGACCAAAACCTTGATCCGGGCGGCGGGACTCGGTACCGGGCGGGGCCTGTGTTAGGGTTCATGGGGAGCCCCGGAAGGGAGACACGCCGTGAACCGCATCGTCCGCCTGGTCATCGAAGACGCGGAAGCCGTTGCCCTGGCCGAGGAACTGGCCAGCCGCGCCGGCCTGTCGGTTGAGGAGGCGGTGAAGGACCTGCTGCGGCGGGAAATCCCGCTGACGTTGGAACAGGCTCCCCCGCCCGACGACGGAATCGTCAGCGGAGCTGGGTTCGCAAGGGTCGACACGGTCGCGGCGGTTCAGGCCATCAGTCGACGGTTCCGCGACCTGGTCCCCGATCCGGGTCCGTCCACCGACATGGATTTCCTGTATGACGAGACCGGTGCACCGCGATGATCGTCGATACCTCCGCCCTTCTTGCGATCCTGTTCGGGGAAGAGGAGGCTGTGGCGTTCAATCAGACCATCGACCGTGCACCGGCGCCGAAGATGTCCGCCGTGTCCTATCTGGAAGTGGCCCTTCGGGTTGACCGGCTGCCGGAGCCGGAGGCCTATGCCTTGCTGGACTCGACGATCCGAACCCTGCGGATCGAGATCGTTCCCGTCACGGTCGAGCAGGCCTATCTGGCCCGGGCGGCGTTTGGGGCGTTCGGGCGGGGGCGGCATCCGGCGGCGCTGAATTTCGGGGATTGCTTCGTCTATGCCCTGGCCCGCGCCCGGGGGGAACCGCTGCTGTTCAAGGGCCAGGATTTCGGACGCACGGATCTGGTCATCGCCGCGGTGGGGTGACAGGGTCGGCGGGCAACCTGTAGGGCCGTAGGCCTTGCCCTTGCCCTTGCCCGATCAATCACACCGCGCCGATCCGTCATCCCGCACCGTCGCATTCCCGGGCTTCGCCCTTCATGCGACCTACGGCCGCCGTCCCGCGGCACCTTTCCATAGGTCGCAAGAAGCGTAGCGGATTGCGACACCCCCCGGCACCACGCCACCACCACCCCATCAGCACCCCGTAGGTCGGACAAGCGCAGCGCGGCCCGACACCCCGGGCGCACTCCCCACCCCCCCCTTACCCCTTGGCTTGCTCGGCCAGCCACAGGGCGGGGGTTTTGAAGGCGGTGACAAAGGCGCGGTGGGCTTCTTCTTCCTCCGCCAGCGGGGCGTGGGGGCGGGGGTCGCGGCGGCGGCGTTCAACGCGGGTTCCGCCCTCGCCCGCCGTCTTCTCCGTCCCGGCCAGGACCAGGTCGGGCTGCCGCCCGCCCAGCAATTCCAGATACACCTCCGCCAGCAGCTCGCTGTCCAACAGGGCGCCGTGCAGGGTGCGGTTGGAATTGTCGATCTCGAACCGGCGGCACAGGGCGTCCAGGCTGGCCGGGGCACCGGGGAAGCGGCGGCGCGCCATCTGCACCGTGTCCAGCACCGGGTTCGCCAGGGGCTTCATGCCCAGACGGCGCAGTTCCGCATTCAGGAAGCCCATGTCGAAGGATGCGTTGTGGATCACCAGCCGGTCCATGGCGATGAAATCCAGGAAATCGCCCACCACCTCACTGAACAGGGGCTTGGCTCTCAGGAACTCCGTCGACAGGCCGTGGATGCGGAACGCCTCCTCCGGCATGTCGCGCTCCGGGTTCAGATAGACGTGATAGGTGCGGCCGGTGGCGACATGGTTCCACAGTTCGACACAGCCGATCTCCACCAGCCGGTCACCCTTCTCCGGCTCCGTGCCGGTGGTTTCGGTGTCGAGGACGATCTCACGCATGGGTCTGCCTGTTCTTCGGATAGGGACGCGGCGGCCAGATGCGGCCGGCCCGGGTGGCCGCACGACCGCGCAGTATAGCGACGATCCGGGCCAGGTGCAGGGCCGTGTGCCGCTTGCCCAGCCCGGTGCTGACGACGAAATCCGCCCGGTGCTGCTTCTCCCCATCGGGCATCTGCTTGGCCAGGATGGCGCGGAGCTTCGCCTCTGTCATGCCTGGGCGGGCCAGGACCCGGGCCCGCTGAACGGCGGCGGGGGCGGTCACCACCAGCACCGCATCCACCCGGTCCCGGCCCCCCGTTTCGAACAGCAGGGGAATGTCCATCACCGCCACAGGCACCCGGCGGCGGGCGCAGCGGCGCAGGAACAGATCCCCCTCCCGCCGGACCAGGGGATGCACGATCCCTTCCAGCCGTTTCAGGGCCGCCCCATCGCCCAGGACCAGCCCGGCCAGCACGGCCCGATCAACCGCCCCCGCCCGTATGGCGGCGGGGAAGGCGGCGGCGATGGGGGCGACGGCGGCCCCGCCCCGGGCATAAAGGCGATGCACCGCCCGGTCGGCATCATGCACGGGGCAGCCCAGGCGGCGCAGCATGCCGGCGGCCGTGCTCTTGCCCATGCCGATGGACCCGGTCAGGCCAAGGACGATCACGCCCCCTCCCTGCCCTTTTCACCGGGGGCGGCCTTGGCCGCCGCCGCCGCCTCCCCCGCCGCGGGGCCCAGGACGAAGCGGCGCAGATCGGGCGTCACCTGGGGATTGATCCCGAACCAGGCGTGGAAGCCGGGCCGGGCCTGGTGCAGCAGCATGCCGATCCCATCCACCACCGGGTTGCCCCGGGCCTGGGCCGCGGCCAGCAGAGGCGTGATCAGGGGGGTATAGACGATATCCGTCACCACCGCATTGGGCGGCAGGGCGGCCAGGTCCAGGTCCAGGGGATCGTGGCCCACCATGCCCTGGGTCGTGGTGTTGACCAGAAGCCCGGCATCGGCCAGCGCCCGGCCCCGCCATTCCCACGGGACCACCGTCACCGGGGCACCGCCGCCGCGGATCAGGTCGGCCGCCATCTCCTCCGCCCGGGCGCGGGTACGGTTGATCAGGCGCAGGCCGGGCACGCCCGCATCCAGCAGGGCCACGGCCACGGCGCGGGCGGCCCCCCCTGCCCCCACCACCACCGCCGGGGTCTCGGCCCAGGCGGTATCCCGCGTGCCCTCCCGCAGATTTTCGATGAAGCCGAAGGCATCGGTGTTGCGGCCTTCCAGCTGCCCATCGGGGCGGACCAGGATGGTGTTCACGGCACCGATGCGCCGCGCGGCCGGGTCCAGGATATCCACCGCGCGCAGCGCCGCCTCCTTATGCGGGACGGTGACGTTGCAGCCCATCAGGCCCAGCGCCGGGAGGGCGCGGATCGCCTGCTCCGCCCGGTCCAACGGCACGGCCAGGGGGATATAGGCCCCGTCGATGCCGTAGCGGTCCAACCAGTAGCCGTGCAGCCGCGGGCTGCGGGAATGGCCGATGGGCCAGCCCATCACACCCGCCACCCTGGCCTTGCCGGAAAGGATCATGATGCGTTCCCGTCTCTATCCTGCCGGCCCCAGTCTATACCAGCCGCTTCGAATCGTGGCCGATCAAAGACGGCTTGGTTTCCCTTGACCGCCGGGCGGCCACGCCGAAGCTGTTTCCGGTCAACCGGAGATAGCTCCAGGTACATGGCTCAATGATGCGCCGGGTCCTTACGCACGAGGTCATCGAGATCGACCCGCAGCGCTGAGGCAATCGCGGTCAGCACCGACAGGCTGCCAGACTTCTTACCGGTTTCGATCTCCGACAGATAGGCGGCCGTGATGCCGGCCTTGGCCGCCAGCTCGCGTGCGGTCATGCCCCGATGCGTGCGCCAGACCCGGACAGGGTTGGCGCCGTCACACAGGGCCAAGGCCATGTCCAGCGGCATGGTTTCGGTCCGCCCCGTTGCGATGTCCGCATCGATCCGCCTGATGCGTTCCAGATCCTGTGCTTCCTCCAGTGCGTCGAGCAGTGCTTCGTAATCGCCCTTCGCCAGGGTCACGGTTTCGGCAGTGACCGAAATGGGCTTGATCGGGGTCATTCGTACACCTCTCCGCGGACATCGATGATGAGAACCAACAGGGTGTCCTCCACCCTGACCACGCGGTAGATCGCGCGCCAATCGCCCTGACGAAGCCGAAACGTGTCTTTCGCCCCCTTCAGCGGATTTGCATCGAACGGATGCTGGGCGAAAGGCGCCATTGCCACCGTCTGCAACTTGCCGATCAGGGCCGCCCGCGCCTTGGGCGGCATTTTCGACAACCCCTTCTGGGCGGGCTTGGTCAGCTCGATCTTCATGCCCTGAAATTAGCTGTCCGCTAATTCCTGCGCAAAGCAAAAACTCGCCCACGGCTGGAGCGTAGTTCCGGTCAACCGAAAACAGCTTCAGCGCGGCAGCACGCCCCGCACCCGCAGGAAATCCAGCAAGGGAAGCAGCGGCAGGCCCAGGATGGTGAAGAAATCCCCCGTCACCCGGGCGAACAACTGGCCGCCCAGGCCTTCCAGCTGATACCCGCCGACCGTGCCGGTGACCCCGTCGCCCATGGCATCCAGGTAGCGGTCCACGAAATCGGGGGACAGGCTGCGCATGGTCAAGGTGGCGTGGTCCACATGGTGCCAGACCCGGGCGCCGTTGTGGATGATCACGGCGCAGGAAATCAGCCGATGGGTCCGCCCCGACAGGGCCAGAAGCTGGTCCCGCGCCGCGGCGCGATGCACCGGCTTGTCGAACCAGAGCCCGCCGCATTCCAGCATCTGATCCGCCCCGATGATGAACAGGCCGGGCCAGCGGGCGGCGACCCGGTTGGCCTTCAGCTCGGCCAGGGCCTCCGCCACCTCCTCCGGCTTCAGGCCGGCGGCCTTGCAGGACAGCTTCACCTCCTCCTCATCCACGCGGGGGGCATCGGTGACGACCTCCAGCCCCGCCTGCTCCAGCATGGTCAGCCGGGTGCGGCTGCCGGAGGCGAGGATGACGGGCTGGTTGCCCAAGCGGGGCGATCCAACATGCGCGGTCATGGCGGGCGAGTTCATGGCGGGTGTGCTCATGGTCGTGGTCATTCCCCCTCATCCGGCAGGCGGGTGCCCGCCAGCGGGTCCGGCGCCGGCAAGGGTGAGGCCAGGGGGGAGCCCATCCCCGCCGGGCGGCGCCGGGCCAGCAGCATCAGCACTTCCGCCGCCGTCTCCTCGATGGACCGGCGGGTCACGTCGATCACTGGCCAGCCCCGGCGGCCGTAGTAGCGCCGCGCCTCGGTCAGTTCGGCGCGCACCTGCTCCGGATCGGTATAGCCCGTCTCCTCCCCCTGGTTCAGCAGGCGCAGGCGGTTGCGCCGGATCTGCACCAGCCGCTCGGCATCCTTGGTCAGACCGACAATCAGGGGCCGCTTCAACTGGTCCAGCTCCGGCGGCAGGGCCACACCGGGGACCCAGGGCACATTCGCCGCCTTGACCCCGCGGTTCGCCATATAGATGCAGGTCGGCGTCTTGGAGGTGCGGGAGACGCCGACCAGGATCACATCCGCCTCATGCAGGCTCCAGGCACTTTGCCCGTCATCATGGTTCAGGGCGAAATCCATGGCGTCGATGCGCCCGAAATACTCGGCGTCCAGGGCGTGCTGGCGGCCCGGCTGGCTCTGGCTTTCCAACCCCAGAAAGGCGCCCAGCGCCGCGATCAGGGGATCGAGCACGGGGATGCAGGGCACCGCCAGATCCCGGCACACCTCCTGCAGCTTGCGGCGCAGCCGGTCGTTCACCAGGGTGAACATGACCATGCCGGGATTGTCGCGGATCCCCTCCAGCACCAGGTCAAGTTGCCGGTCGGTACGGACCAGGTTCCAGAAATGCTCCACCGGCCGGGCCTTGTCGAACTGGCTGACACAGGCGCGGGCAACCGAATTGATCGTCTCCCCCGTCGCGTCGGAGACCAGGTGCAGGTGGAAATTCTTCAGGCTGCCGCCCGGACCACCCGCCTCATCCGCTGTGCCTTCCCTATGATCCGCCACTCCACCCTCCCCGTTCTTTGTCCTTGGTCCCGATCCCACCCCCCCCGGTGGATCATCCCCACGGGTGCGGGGATAACCGGGGATCGGCGGGGTCGGGGCCGGATTCCACCCCCGCACCGCCCGGATTCGCCCGTCGGCTTGCCCGCCTGGGGACGGCGCGGGCGGGTATGCCGGAGAGTCCGGGACGAATCACCTTGGCCCCGCCGGTCATCCACGGGACTCCCGCTGTCCCGGACCTTAGCCCAGGCGCGGGTCCCGACGCGATACCCCAGGATTTTTCCACAGGGTTTTCCGCCGCCCGCCGCGCCCGTCCGCCGCCTGGGGACGAATCAGGGCATGACCGGGAATTCCCGTTATCCACAGGCACAACCACTACCCCCATTCCTTTAACAGAGAGACTCACTGTAAAAGGGGTGTGTGCAAGAACCCGTGGATCGAACGCGATGACCGACAGCCGGAGCCCAAAACCCTTCCTTGACGCGCTCGCCGGTCGGGCCCATGCCCACCCACCCTTCTGGCTGATGCGTCAGGCCGGGCGGTACCTGCCGGAATACCGCGCCACCCGGAAGGAGGCGGGCAGCTTCCTCGACCTCTGCCTCAAGCCGGATCTGGCCTGTGAGGTGACGTTGCAGCCGCTCCGCCGCTACGGCATGGATGCGGCGATCCTGTTTTCCGACATCCTGATCGTGCCCTGGGCCCTGGGCCAACACCTGGAATTCGCCGAAGGTGAAGGCCCGAAGCTGGAACCGATCCGGGATGTAGGCGGCCTGTCGCGCCTGTCCCTGGACAGCGTGCGGGCCAAGGCAGCCCCGGTATTCGAGACGGTCGCGAACATCCGCGCCAGCCTGGACAGGGATTTCCGCTCCACCGCGCTGATCGGCTTCGCCGGCAGCCCCTGGACTGTCGCCTGCTACATGGTGGAAGGGGGCGGGTCGAAGGAATACCAGCATGTCAAGGGCTGGGCCTTCCGCGATCCGGCCGGGTTCGGCCAGCTGATCGACATCGTGGTCCAGGCCACCATCGATTACCTGTCCGCCCAGGTGGATGCGGGGGCGGAGGCTCTCCAGTTGTTCGACAGCTGGGCGGGTGCCCTGACCGCCGATGAATTCGACCGGTGGTCCATCGCCCCGACGCGGGCCATCGTGCAGGCGCTGAAGCAGCGCCATCCGGGCATTTCGATCATCGGCTTCCCCCGCCAGGCGGGCCTGAACCTGGAGCGCTACGCTGCCGAAACGGGGGTGGATGCGGTTTCCCTGGACCCGGCGGTTCCGCTTGCCTGGGCGGCAGGGACTCTCCAGCCCCGTCTCTGCGTCCAAGGCAACCTGGACCCGGTTCTGTTGCTTAGCGGGGGATCGGCGATGGAGGAGGCGGTGCGCCGCATCCTGGACCAGTTGGAGGGCGGGCCCTTCATCTTCAACCTGGGCCACGGCATCATCAAGGAAACCCCACCGGAGCATGTGACCCGGTTGACGGAGATCCTTCGCGGCGGCTGACACGGGTGGGACAGGCACGCCGCCAGCGGGAATATCGTGGCTGTACCTGTCCGGGGGGTGGATTGCTGTTGATCCGGATTCCAGGGCACGGAACACTGTGCCGTCCCGTTCCCGTTCCCGTCCGGATACATGCCCGTGCCCCCTTCCCGGCCCTCGACACCCTTGGCCCCTCCCCGCTTGCAGGATGACGGGAAGCCCGCCCCGTTCAAACCGACCGGCGCGCCCCTGTTCGCCGATGACGGTGTGCGACGGGAGCGGCCCCGGCGGGTGGCCGTGGTGCTGTTCAACCTGGGCGGACCCGACCGGCCGGAGGCGGTGCGCCCCTTCCTGTTCAACCTGTTCAACGATCCGGCCATCCTGCGCCTGCCCAACCCGTTCCGTCTGCTGCTGGCCCATCTGATCGCCGGGCGGCGGGCCAAGGTGGCGGCGGGGATCTATGCCCATATGGGTGGGCGCAGCCCCATCCTGGCCAATACGGAGGCCCAGGCCCGCGCGCTGGAGGAGGTGCTGTGGGATACGGGAGAGGTGCGCTGCTTCATCGCCATGCGCTACTGGCACCCCATGGCGGATGAGACGGCTCTGGCCGTGAAGGACTGGGACCCGGATGAGGTGGTGCTGCTGCCCCTCTATCCCCAGTATTCGACCACCACCACTGCGTCCTCCCTGGGTGTCTGGCACCGGGCGGCGGCGGCGGCCGGGTTGACCGTGCCTGCCCGCACCATCTGCTGCTGGCCGACGGAGCCCGGATTCATCCGCGGCAATGCCAACCTGCTGCGCTGGGCGTTGGCGGCCGCGGTCGCCCATGGAAAGCCGCGCATCCTGTTTTCCGCGCATGGCCTGCCGGAGCGGGTGGTGAAGGCCGGCGACCCCTATCGCTGGCAATGTGAGCAGACGGTGGCCGCCATCCTGGCGGAGCTGAAAATGCAGGACCTGGACTGGGTCCTGTGCTTCCAGTCCCGGGTGGGGCCGCTGCGCTGGATCGGCCCCTCCACGGAGGCGGAGGTGGAGCGGGCGGGCCATGACCGGGTGCCCCTGGTCATCGTGCCCATGACCTTCGTCTCCGAACATTCCGAAACGGTGGTGGAGATCGGGATGGAATACCGGGAGCTGGCGGAGAAAAGCGGCGTGCCCCACTTCATCGCCGTGCCCACGGTGGGCACCGACACGGATTTCATCCAAGGCCTGGCCAACCTGGTCCGCGCCGCCTGCGGCCTCCCGCCGGGGCCACCCCCGCCCGTCACCTCCGCCACCGGCACCCGCATCTGCCCCCCCGGCTACCGCGGCTGCGCCTGCCGGGCCGGATGAGGGAGGGGGATTGGTGTGGATTATCCATGATCCAAATCCATGTTCATCAAGTGATATACCGTTTCACTTGATGGCTTCGGATCAGGCGCAGAACCCCCTCTCCCCCTGAGGGAAAGGAAGGGACCCAAGCCGCCAGGTTTGGGAGGGTGAGGGGTCCACAAGGACGGTGCTTGGGATTACCCCTCACCCTCCCATCCTCCGCTTCGCTCCGGACGGGCCCCTCCCTCTCCCTCAAGGGGAGAGGGGTTTTCCGCTCACCCCACCATCTTGCCCCGATCGGCCCGCCCTGTTGCCCCGGGGCGGGGCAGGGCCTACAACTGCTTTCCGGCGGCAGACATTGGGGCGGGACGACAGGCGTGATGGACGGAGCCGATTCGGGAGAGGACGGGATTGGGGGTGAGATCGGCGTTTGCCGGGAGAGCCGGGTGCGCCAGACGCCGAAAAGCATTGCCACCCGCCGCCGGGTGGTGGAGGCGGCCATCGCCTGCTTCATCGATATCGGCTACCACCGCACCAACACGGCGGAGATCGCCAAGCGCGCCAACCTGACCCGGGGAGCGGTGCAGTACTATTTCCCGACGACGGCGGAGGTGCTGTCCTGTACGGCGGAGCATATCGCCGCCGGTTTCCTGACGGAGTTCGAACAGCGCCTGTCCGCCGTTCCGCCCAAGGCCGATGCCATCGACAGCGCCATCGATGTGCTGTGGGAGATCTGCCGCGGGCCGCTGTGGACCGCCTGGCTGGAGCTGATGGCCGCCGCCCGCACGGATGCGGAGCTGCGGGCCGTGCTGGACCCGGTGCAGGAGCGCTTCACCGAGCGCCAGGCGGAAATCGCCCGGGCCATCTACGCCCCCTATCTGGCCGCCGATCCCCGCCTGTTCGACCTGACCCGCCTGATCTCCTGGCACGTCCTGCAAGCCGTCGCCGCCGCCCGCCTGGGTGGCCCGCCGGCGGCGGAGGAACAGGCCAAGCAGGCCCTGGTGGCCGATCTGAAACGCCTGATGCACGCCGTCTGGTCCCTGCCCCAGGGCTCCGGCGCGGGTGCGGTACCGCGTGCCTTCTGGTCCTGAAGCGCGGGTTTCGTTCACCACGGGGACAGGGGGAACACGGGGTTCCACGGGGGTGTCGGCGTCGGTGGATAGGCCGGGGGATCACAGCGCGGAAGGGTGTTTTCGCGTTCTCTCCGTCGTAGGTCGGTGCGAGCGAAGCGAGGGCCGACACTCGTTCATCGCTGGTCTGTAAACACCAAGGTCACCAAGATTACCAAGGGGCCCCTCCGCCAGCGCCGCAGGCATTGATTTCCATGGCGCTTCGCGCGGCTTTGTCGGCTCCGGTCGGGAGGAACCTCCGGCCGCGCCGGTCATCGCGGACCCCGTGGATCCCCGTGAACCCTGTGCCCCCGTGGTGAAGGAATCCCTCCCCACCAGCAAGCCGAGCCCTGGGCGCTTCACTTGAGCAAAAAAATCCCCGCGCCGGACGGGCCGACGCGGGGGAAGGGGCGATCCCGTCCAGACGAAGCGGAGGGGACGGGATCGGATCCGAGCCCCGCAAGGAGGAGAGGGGCCGGGAGGAGTGGGGATCGGGCCCGGGGGCCCGATCGATCGGTTCAAAACACGCAGCCGAAGCCGTCAATCCCATGAGGCCAAGCCGCGAGGGTAAGGACTGACGGCTGTCGGCATCAGTACGTGAAGCGCATGCCGGCGAAGAAGCGGCGGCCGTTGCGGTAGGCAGCGAAGGGCACGGTCTCATTGCCGACATACTGGTACTGGGTCTCATCCAGCAGGTTCTGGGCCTGGGCCGTCAGGGCCACCTGGTCGGTGAGATTGACGGTCAGGGAAGCGTCCAACTGGGTGTAGCTGTCATTGATGACGGAGGTGGCCCGGTTGACCTCACGGAAATACTTGCTGCGGTAGCTGTAGGTCACCCGCGCGCTGAACAGGTCGTTCTCGTAATAGGGCGTGATGGTCGCGGAATGTTTGGAGCTGAAGGGCAGCGCCACCGTCGGGTCCGACGTGCTGCTGTCGGAGAAGGTGTAGCTGGCCTGGACGCCGAAGCCTTCATACAGGTCGCCCTGGTAGATCAGCTCGAAGCCCTTGACCTCTGCCGAGCCGCCGTTGCGCGGCCGGCTGACGGCGAAATCATCGAAATCCGGGCCGTCCGGGTTGGTGGTGCCGGTTTCCGGGTTGAACAGGCTTTCGGTGCTGGTCGCCCGGTAGATGTAGTTGGAGATGTCCTTGAAGAAGACCGTGGCCGCCAACATGCTCAACCGATCCGGATACCATTCGACGGAGACGTCGAAATTGTTCGCCCGGTACGGGTCCAGCTGCGGATTGCCGCCACTGGCCGTCAGCAGGGTGTTGTTCTGTTCCAGATAGGTGGACAGGTCGGCATAGTTCGCCCGGGCCATCACCTTGGACGCGGCCAGGCGCAGGACGATGTCGTCGGTCACGTCGAAGCTGAAATTCGCCGACGGCAGCCAGTCGGTGTAGCTGTTGTCCACGGCGATGGGGACGATCTGGTTGGCCGGCACGATCGGCGGGCCGAAGATCCCGCCCAGGCGGTCACGCCGGCCGGTGCTCTCCTGCTCCGTATGGACGACGCGCAGGCCGAAATTGCCCCGGTAGTTGTCGCCTTCCAGGTTGACCTGGGTGTAGCCGCCCCAGATCTGCTCCGCCACTGCGAACTGGGCGGGCAGGAAATCGAAATAGGCCGCATCGACGAAGCCGTTGGCCGGGCGGGTGTTGAAGAACTGCTTCAGCAGATCCTCATCCACCGTCAGCCAGTTCTTCAGGGCGTCGCCCACATCGATCCCGTCCAGGAAGCCGCCGGGCGTCGGCCCGCCGGATACGCCGGCCAGGGGCGTGTTGGCGCCGTTGACCCGGCGCAGCAGGGCGCCCTGGGTCGTGTCATGGTCGCGGTACTTCACGCCGAACTGGATCTGCTTCAGCGGGCCCAGATCCTCCAAGTCATAGCCGGCATCGGCCTGGGCATAGACCTCCTCGTCCGAGGTGGGCTGCCGGCGGAGCTGGGCGAAGCCCAGGGTCACCCCGGTGGCGGAGGTGGGGGAGAACTGGGGCGTGACAGTGGCGATGCGGTCCGGCGCGCCGGAGATGTCGAAGCTGTAGCCGGTCAGCTGCTCCCACTCCCCGAAATACTGCTGCTGGGTGCCGCCGGTGGACCGGGTCTTGCCCACCTCACCGGAGATGAACCAGCCGTCGCCGTTGTACTTGGCCTTGCCATGGGCGGACCAGGTCTCGATCTCCGACTCGCGCGCAATGGCGTCCAGCAGCATCAGGCCGGCATTGGGGCTGCCGGCATTGGCATAGGTGCCGCCGACCACGACGCCGTTGCGGATCTGCGGGTTCTGGGGCAGGCCGCGGAAGTTGTTGAAGTAGTAGCGGCTCTGGTTGAAGTTATCGTAGGTGCCCTTCACATAGAGGCCGGTCGCCTCCAACTCCAGGGCCTCGTCCACCACGGCCTGGACGGTGGCGGTGCCGCCGGTGCGTTCCCGCTTCTGCTGGAACAGGGCGGCGTTGATGACGTTCGGCATGATCGCCGTGCCGCCGCCGGGCAGGGTGACCGTGGGATAGCCCAGGCTCTCGAACCCGTCGCGGCGCAGGTCCTGCTCCTGATGGGTGGCGGAAAGCAGGACGCCCAGGGTGCTGTCCTCGTTCTTCCAGCTCACCAGGCCGGAGGCGTTCGGGGCCCCCTTCTCCGCCCGGTCGTTGTAGCCGTACTCGATGCTGGCCGACAGGGTCAGCGGGTCCAGGTCCAGCGGCTTGCGGGTGTGCAGGATGACGGTGCCGCCGATGCTGCCCTCATCGATGCGGGCCTCGGGGCTCTTGTACACTTCCAGCCGGCCGACGACTTCGGGCGCCAGGACGGTGTAGTTGAAGGTGCGGCCCGGGGCGTCCAGGATGAACCAGTCGGTGGAGGCGACGGTCTGGCCGTTCAGCAGGGTGCGGTTCAGGGCCGGGTCGGTGCCGCGGATGGCCACGCGCTCGCCCTCGCCGAAGTCACGGTCGACCGTGATGCCCGGCAGCTTGGACAGGGATTCCGCGACGTTCTTGTCCGGGAACTTGCCGATATCCTCCGCCGTGATGGCGTCCACGATGGCGTCGGCATTGCGCTTGGTGGACAGCGACTGCAGCAGGCTGCCGCGGATGCCGGTGATGACGATCTCTTCCAGCGCATCGCCGGGGGCGGTGCCGCCAGCGGGCTGCTGCGCCCAACCGGGGGCCGCCGCCAGCATCAGGCAGAGCGCGCTCGCCGTGCCGCACAGATACGGCCGGATCATCCCCATTCTGCTTCCCTCCATGTTCTTCCCCTTGGTTCGGCCCTTGGTTCCGGGCGGCTTGTTCCAGGCGCCGGACAGCCCGTTCCCTGGTCCCCGGCGGTGGGGTTCATGGAAGCGCAACGGGGGTTTTCCGAAAGGCGAGTTACGGCAATACATCGAAAATGACGGATTTGCAGGGGGCGGGTTTCCGCGTGGGTCGGATGGACGTAGGTCGGATTAGCGAAGCGTAATCCGACATGGCCGGATGTCGGGCACCGCGCCCCGTCGGATTACGGCGCGTTGCGCCTGATCCGACCTACGCAATCGGGGGGATCGGGATCAAATCCGCTCCGCCTGGCGCAGGTGCTGTTTCAGGCGGGAAAGGGCGGTGGTGACGGCGTCGCGGTCGGGGCCGGGGGCGGTGCAGTGGCGCAGGACGTATTCGGCCGTGCGCACCACATCGCGCCAGCGGGGATTGCGGGGCAGGGTCTCCACCAGCAGGTACTTGTCCAGGGTGCGGGTCTGCAGGGAGCTGCGGTCCATGTAGACGCGCCAGAGGCCGCTATCCTCCGCCAGCTCGATCTTTCCCTTGCCCCGGCATTTCTGCCAATAGTCCAGGGTCAGTGTCATGGTGTCCACCAGGGCCCGGCGATACCCCTCATCCGCATCCATCTCCCCGGCCGTATCGCCCGAGTCGGCCGCAGGCTCCGCCTCCTCCCCCTCCTCCGCCCGGGGGGGCGGGATCTCCGCGGCGTCGCCTGTGTCCGGCGGATTGGCGGGGGCCGGCGCGGGCTCCGTCACTCTGGATGACGGCGCTGCGAGGGGGGCTGCCGCGGGCGCCGGTTCGGCTGCTCCGGCAGGGGCGGGATCGGGGCCCGGCCCAGGCGGCAAGGCGGGGACCACAGCCCCTTCCACCGGGAATCCCACGGCGCCGGCCGGGGGCATCATGGCCAGGGGGCGGGCGGGGGCAGTTCGGGGCCAGGGCCGCAGCACCGTCCACACCGCCGCCGCCAGGGCCGCCGCGGTCAGCAGCCAGGCCCCGGCGATCAGGCCCCCCGCCAGGACCCAGCGATCGGCGCGCAGCTGGTAGGTCCATCCCGTTTCCCCCCCCACGGCACCGCGCACGGCCGTGCCGCGGTCGGGTGTGCCGCTGTGGGTCGTGTCCCGGTCTTGCGTGCCCTGGGGCGCCGCATCGGCCGCAGCGGCACCCGACCCGGGAGCTGCCGTGTCGGTGACGGTCATCCCGTCCCCATCCAGCAGGTCCATCACCAGGCCCGGCCGTTCCAGCGCGGCCAGGCGCTGGTCGATCACCCGGGCGGGCAGGCGGAAGACGGCGATCCCCTCCACCGTACCGTGGCGGACGATGGGCCGGGCCAGCATCACGGCGTGGCCGTCCTCCGTCATCCGGGGCGCGGTGGCGACCAGGATGCGGTCGGGGTCCTGTTCCTGCTGAACCCGGGCCATGACCCCCCGTACCGCCGCGGCCAGGGGAAGGTCGCGGTAGCGGGGATCGCGCAGATCCGCGCCGAAGGCGCCATCCTTGCGCAGGCTGTAGACGACCCGGCCCAGACGATCGACCAGGAACAGGTCGTCGAAGGGCGATGCCTCGATCATGGCGACGAAGGCGGGATGGAACCGGCCATGCACCGTATCATAGGCCAGCAGGGGCGGCGGCAGGTCCGTCGCCCGGCCGCCGTTGCGGCCATAGGCGGCCCGCAGCATCACCGCCGCCCGTTCCGGATCGGGGGAGATCTGGGTGAAGGCCGGGGCGAAGCCGTAATAGCGCCCGACGCTGTAACCGATGAACCCGGTCCCGGCGAAGGCGGCACTCTGGGCCCCGGCGAAATCATACAGGGCGGTCAGATCCCGCTGCACGGCCCTGTGTGCGGCATCCACCTGGGCGTTGACAACGCGATCAATGGACAGAAACAGAAATGCGACCGCGGCGACCAGCACGGCAAACAACGGCAGCAGGGTCCCCACCCGCCCCGCCCCCATGCGGCCAGTCTCCTCCACCCTGTCTTTCCTCCCCACTGTGCCGTGCATCGGCGCCCATTATGATTTTGACGATTTTGACGGGGATTTACTTCCCCGCTTACCACTGCCGACCGGGGGGAGCCTACCGGTAAATTCGTCGTTCGGTAAAGACCCGCTTGATCGACGATCCGGACTGGCGCACCCCAACTGGCGCACCCCAAAGCCGGCGCAGCCCGGCCGGCGCTCCCTGGCTTTATCGCATCACGTAGGTTCCGCCCCTCGTCAAGTGGGAAGGCATCATGACGGATCACAGCGCCCCTCCCCCCGCCGTCGCCGTTTCCGGGTCCTCTCCCGGGGGCCGGGCGCCCCTGGCGGTCGTCTTCGGCGCGCCGGGGCCGGCGCTGACGGCCGATCAGCGCGCCTTCTTCCGCGACGCGGACCCCCTGGGCTTGATCCTGTTCAAGCGCAATTGCCTCAACCCGGACCAGGTGCGCCGTCTGTGCGACCAGTTCCGGGACGCCGTGGGTCGGGCCGATGCCCCCATCCTGATCGACCATGAAGGGGGGGAGCATCAGCGTATGGACCCGCCCGTCTGGCCCGCCTTCCCGGCCCCGGCCCGCTTCGGCCGGCTGTATGCCAAGGCGCCGGATCTGGCCTTGCGGGCGGCCCGGCTGAACGGGGCGGCCATCGGCGGGCTGCTGCGGGACCATGGCGTGACGGTGGATTGCGCGCCCCTGCTGGATGTGCCGGTGGGCGGGGCCGATCCGGTCATCGGCGAACGCGCCTTCTCCCCCGATCCGGATGCGGTGGCGGCCCTGGCCCGGGAATTCGTGGCGGGGATGGCGGGGGCCGGCGTCACCCCTATCATCAAGCACATCCCCGGCCATGGCCGCGCCACGGTGGACAGCCACAAGGCCCGGCCGGTGGTGGATACGGGCCTGGATATCCTGGATGCCAGCGATTTCAAGCCCTTCGTCGCCCTGGCCGATGCGCCCTGGGCCATGGTGGCCCATGTGGTCTACAGCGCCGTGGATGCCGACCGCCCGGCCACCGTGTCGCCCAAGGTGGTGGAAACGCTGATCCGCGGGCGCCTGGGCTTCCACGGCGTGCTGATTTCCGACTGCATCTACATGGAAAGCCTGGAGGGCACCCTGGCCCAGCGGGCCCGCGCGGTGCTGGATGCCGGCATCGATATCGCCCTGTCCAGCCACGGCGATGTGGACGAATGGGCGCCGATCGCGGCATCCGTCCGCCCCCTGACCGCGGACGCCCTGGACCGCCTGGCCCGGCGCAGCATCCACGGCCCGGTGGAGCCGCGGGTCGATGTGCAGGACCTGCTGGGGGAGATCGTGCGCCTGCTGGCGGTGTGACCGGCCCGCCCGGATCGCCCGCCCGGATCGCCGGTCCGGATGTTTGCGGATTTTTTGCAGCGGTGGTGACGAAATCGACGGGATTTCACCCTGGCACCGGACCCGGCCCAAGGGACACCATGGACCCACGGCCGACCTGTCATCCCGGGGGGAAAGGGATACCGGTCCGGCAGCGCAGGGTGATGAAGCAGCGTGATGAAGACGGCGGTCCACCGCCGCGGATGGGGGGGGTCGGATGAGGGGGACGGCGATGCCGGAAAACAGACAGCCCGGATGGGGCGCTGCACTGCGCGGCCTGGCCGTCGCGGCCACCCTGGCCGGTATCCTGCCCGGGGCGACTGCGCAAACGGCAGCGGCCCAGGACCGGCCGGGCGCCGATGCCCGCGGCCCGGGCACCCTGACCGTCGTGGCCAGCCTGTCCACCGGCTGGGTCCGGAACTTCAACCCCTTCAATGAGACGACGCGGCTGGCCAGTGCGCGGGATTTCGTGTTCGAGCCGCTGGTGATCTTCAATTCCATGCATGGCGGCCGACCCCATTTCCGCCTGGCCACGGATTACGATTTCTCCGACGATCTGCAGACCCTGACCTTCACCCTGCGCGAGGACGTGCGCTGGTCGGACGGGGAGGTGTTCGATGCCGATGACGTGGTCTTCACTTTCCGCCTGCTGAAGCGCAACCGGGCGCTGGACACCCTGGACATCTGGGACCGGGTGGCGGATGTGCAGGCGCCCGATCCCCGCACGGTCGTCTTCACCCTGAAACGGGCCAACGCCAACATGGCGTTCGAAATCGTGAAGGTACCCATCGTGCCGGAACATGTCTGGGCGAAGGTGGCGGACCCCGTCACCTTCACCAACCCGGACCCGGTCGGCACCGGCCCGATGACGGAGGTGGCGCGCTTCACCACCCAGGTCTATGTCCAGTGCCGCAACCCCCATTACTGGGATGCCGCCGCCCTGGATGTGGATTGCCTGTCCTTCCCCCAGCTGGGCAGCAACGATCAGCTTCTGACCGCGGCCGCGGCGGGCAAGATCGATTGGTTCGGCGCCTTCCTGCCGGATATCGAACGCACCTATGTGGCCGCCGATCCCGAACACCACCGCTACTGGTTCCCGCCCGGCGGCACGGTCGCCCTGACCGTGAACCTGGATGCCGGGGCCGACGGCAACCGCCGCGCCTTCCGCGATGTGAGTTTCCGCCGCGCCGTTTCCATGGCGGTGGACCGGGCCGCCATCGTGGACATCGCCGGCTACGGCTATCCGGTGGTGAACGAATATGCCAGCGGCCTGGGCCGGGTCTATCACGATTGGGTCAACCGGGAGGCGGAGGAGAGGTTCGGCCGCTTCACCCGCTTCGATCCCGGGGCGGCCCGGTCCCTGCTGGCGGAACGGGGGTTCCGCGACGTCAACGGCGACGGTTTCGTGGAAAACCCCGACGGCAGCCCCATCGCCGTCACCATCCTGGCGCCCAACGGCTGGACCGACTGGGTCAACACCGCCCAGCTGGTGGCCGAAAGCCTGGCCGCCATCGGCATCGATGCCCGGGTGGCCACGCCGGAACCCGCCGCCTGGACGCAGAAGCTGATCGGCGGCGATTACGACATGGCCATCAACGGCTTCTTCACCGGGGAGACGCCGCACCGCAGCTTCGACAGCGCCTTCCATTCCCGCTTCGCCGGGAAGACCCGCTGGGCCAGCTCCCGCTTCGTCGATCCGGGGTTGGATGCCGCCCTGGATGCCTTCACCGCCACCATCGACCCGGCCGAACAGCGTCGGATCATGGATACGGTGCAGATGATCCTGGCGGCCAACCTGCCCTGGGTCCCGCTGTTCAGCAACCCGGTCTGGTACGAATACAACACCCGCCGGTTCAAGGGCTGGTTCAACGCCGACAACCCGGTCGCCCGGCCGGACGTGTTCGACGGCACGCCCGAACGCCTGCTGCATCTCCTGGCGCTGGAGCCGGCCCGACCGTCCTGATCCACCGCCGATATCCTGCCATCCGCCCCACGCCTGCCACGCCGACCGAATGACGGGAGACGGCCCATGCAGTTCATTGCCCGACGGGTCGGGTTCTACATCGCCGCCTTCATCATCGCGGCCAGCGTCAATTTCCTGCTGCCGCGGCTGATGCCCGGCAATCCGGTGGACGTGATGTTCGCCCAGGCGGGCGGCACCCTGCCGCCGGAAAGCCTGGAGGCGATGAAGGCCACCTTCGGCTTCGTGGACGAACCCCTGCCGCTCCAGTACCTGCGTTACCTGGGCAGTGTCTTCACCTGGGACCTGGGCGTGTCGCTGCGCTTCTATCCCCTGACCGTGAACGAGGTGCTGTGGCGGGCCCTGCCCTGGACCCTGCTGCTGGTGGTCGGATCGGCCCTGCTGGCCTTCACCATCGGCACCCTGGGTGGCATCCTGGCGGCCTGGCGCCGCGGCGGCCTGTTCGACAGCATCGGCGCCCCCACCGCCCTGGTTCTGCAGGCGGCCCCGCCACTGGTGACCGGGCTGCTGGCCGTCTACCTGTTCGGGGTGCATCTGAAATGGCTGCCCACCGGCTATGCCTGGGAGCCGATGCTGGATCCCGGCTGGAACGCCACCTTCATCGGCAGCGTCGCCCTGCATGCGGCACTGCCGGTGGCGACCCTGGCACTGGCCCAGGTGGGCGGCTACCTGGTCACCATGCGCAACAGCATGATCGGCCTGCTGGGGGAGGATTACATCACCCTGGGCACGGCCAAGGGCCTGTCCGACCGGCGCCTGCGCTATGCCTATGCCGCCCGCAACGCCCTGCTGCCCACGGTCACCGCCTGCGCCATGACCCTGGGGGCGGTGTTCGGCGGGGCCCTGATCACGGAGGTGGTGTTCAACTACCCCGGGCTGGGCTTCACCCTGTACCAGGGCATCATCGCCCGCGATTACCCCCTGATCCAGGGGCAGCTTCTGGTGATGACGCTGGCCATGCTGACGGCGAATTTCGCCGCCGACCTGGCGACCCTGGCCCTTGATCCCCGCATGCGGAGGGGCTGAGCCATGATGCGGCTGTTCGCGACCCTGTTCGCCAATACCAAGGCCGCGGTCGGCGGGGTGATCGTCGCCCTGTTCGTGGCGGTGGCCCTGTTCGCCCCCCTGATCGCCCCGAACGGCCCCAATGAACGGGTGGCCCGCCCGCACCAGCCGCCCGGTGTGGAACATGTGCTGGGCACCACCCGCATGGGCCGGGACGTGCTGTCCCAGACCATCCACGGCACCCGCACATCGCTGGCGGTGGGCGTGCTGACCGGGCTGATCGTCACCATCATCGGCGTCGCCGTGGGCGTGACGGCGGGCTATTCCGGCGGGCGGGTGGATGAAGGGCTGAACCTGCTGACCAACATGGTGCTGGTGATCCCGAACCTGCCCCTGATCCTGGTCCTGGCCGCCTTTGTCGGCCAGGCGGGGCCGCTGGTGGTGGCAACCATCATCGGCCTGACCTCCTGGGGCTGGGGCGCGCGGGTGGTGCGGGCCCAGACGCTGAGCCTGCGCCAGCGCGACTATATCCTGGCGGCGGAGCTGATCGGGGAGCCGGGCTGGCGCATCGTCGCGGTGGAACTGCTGCCCAACCTGGTGTCCATCATCGCCTTCAACCTGATCGGCAGCATCCTCTACGCCGTGGTGACGGAGGCGACGCTGTCCTATCTGGGCCTGGGCGATCCCTTCGCCATCTCCTGGGGCAGCGCGCTCTACCACGCGCAGAGCACATCCGCCATCCAGGTGGGGGCGTGGTGGGAGGTGGCGGCCCCGGCCCTGGCCCTGGTGCTGTTCGGCAGTGCCCTGTCCCTGATCAATTTCGGCGTGGACGAGGTGGCGAATCCCCGCCTGCGCTCGCTCCGGGTGCCGCGCGCCGTCCTTGCTGCCGCCCGCATGGCGGGGGGAGGTCGGGCATGACCGGTACACGGGAGGGAGAATCCGCCATGAGGGACGGGAACCTGCCGCGGAACCCGATCCAGGACCGCGCCCCGCTGCTGAGCGTGGCCGACCTGTGTGTGGATTACGCCACCCCCACCGGCCTGGTCCGGGCGGTGGATCACGTCTCCTTCACCATCGGTGGGGGGGAGGTGCTGGGCCTGGCCGGTGAATCCGGATCGGGCAAGAGCACGGTCGCCTTCGCCGTCGCCCGGCTGCACCGGCCCCCGGCCTTCATCACCGGCGGGCGGGTGGATCTGGATGGCACCGACGTTCTGGCCCTGACCGGGGAAAGCCTCCGCGCCTGGCGCTGGCGCGACCTGTCGGTTGTGCTGCAATCGGCGATGAACGCGCTGAACCCGGTGCTGCGGGTGGAGGCACAGTTCCTGGACCTGTTCCGCGCCCATGGCGTCCGCGACAAGGCGGAAGGGCGGGAGCGCGCGGCGGAGCTGCTGCGCCTGGTTGGCATCGCGCCCGACCGCCTGCGCGACCATCCCCACCGCTTCAGCGGTGGCATGCGCCAGCGCCTGGTGATCGCCATGGCCCTGGCGCTGAAGCCGAAGCTGGTGGTGATGGACGAGCCGACGACGGCGCTGGACGTGGTGGTGCAGCGGGAGATTCTGGACCAGGTGGCCGACCTGCGCCGCCGCCTGGGCTTCAGCGTCCTGTTCATCAGCCACGATCTGGGGGTGATGAGCCGGTTCTGCGACCGGGTGGGCGTGATGCTGAAGGGCCGCATCGTGGAGGAAGGGCCGGTCGGCACCGTCCTCACCAACCCCGCCCATGCCTATACCCGTCGCCTGCTGGACAGCATCCCCCGCCTGCACCCGCTTCCGCCGGTGCCGGTCCTGGAACAGGAGGTGCGGTGATGATCGGCATGTCCGGCAACGGCCATCCGGCCCAATCCCATCCGAGCGCCCCCATCCTGAGCGCCCAAGGCCTGGCCATGCGCTTTCCCGGTCAGGCGGCGGCGGCGCTGGAGGATGTGTCCTTCACCCTGACCCCCGGCCGGGCCCTGGCCCTGGTGGGGGAATCCGGATCGGGGAAAAGCACCTGCGCCAAGCTGCTGACCCGCATCTGGCAGCCGACGGCGGGCCGCATCCTGTTCCGCGACCGGGATGTGACCGGCCTGGACGGGGCGGCGGACCTGGCGGAATACCGCCGCACGGTGCAGATGGTGTTCCAGGACCCCTTCGCCGCCCTGAACCCCGCCCACCGGGTGGACCACCACATCATCCGCCCCCTCGCCCTGCACCGGCCGGGGCTGACCGCGGCCCAGCGGCGCGACGCGGCGGCGGAACTACTGGCCGCGGTGGACCTGGACCCGGGCGCCACAATGCCGAAATTCCCCCATGAACTGTCCGGCGGGCAGCGCCAGCGGGTGAACCTGGCCCGCGCCCTGGCGGTGGACCCGGCGGTGCTGATTGCCGACGAACCCACCAGCATGCTGGACGTGTCCATCCGCCTGTCGGTGCTGGACACCTTCCGCCGGCTGAAGACGGAGCGGGGGATCGCCTTGTTGTACATCACCCATGACATCGCCACCGCCCGCGCGGTGGCGGAGGATATCGCCGTGCTGTACCGCGGCCGGCTGGTGGAGACGGGGCCGGCGGATGCCGTGATCGACGATCCCCGCCACCCCTATACCCGCCTTCTCCTGGCCGCGGTGCCGGAGGTGGGGCGCGCACCCCTGGCGGGGGAGGATCGGCTGGTCGCCCAGGCGGATGCGATCCGCAGCGCCAGCATCCTGCCCGGCGACCTGGTCCTTGTCGCCCCCGGCCACATGGTCCGCCGCTGTGCCTGGGAGGGGGCGTGATGGGCCTTCCCCTCCCCGGCTACGCCCAAGTCATCCGTCCTGCCTCACCCGGCGCGGATCAAACCCTTGTACAGGCCGGGCTCCGACCCCGGGATGGGCACGGCGCCGCAGGCCTTGGCATAGAAATCCACCGGCCCCGCCCCGCCGATGACGGCATAGGCATAGCCATCCGCCGCCATGGCCCGCAGGGTCGCCAGCAGCAGCGCCTTGCCCAGGCCCAGGCCGCGCGCCGCCTCATCCATCCCGGTGGGGCCGAACAGGCCGCGGGCGGTCACATCCCAGCAGGCGAAGCCCAGCACCTCTCCGGCCCCGCCCGCTCCTTCCCGCACGGCCAGCATCACGCGGGCCGGGCAGGTGCCGAATCCGGCCGCCGCCTCCCCCCGCCAGCCGGGGCCGAAGCGGCGTTCCACCCAGGCCAGCACCGGTTCCCGTTCCGGGGCCAGGGCGCGGCGGATGGTGATGCCCGCGGCCGGGGCTTCCCCGTCGGCGGCCTTCGTGGGTGTGGGCAGATCGTAGAGCTTCACCAGCAGGTCCATGGATGGCACCCTTCGCGGCCTTGTGACCAGGGCCCAGGCGACCATGGCGCCGCCCCGGTGTCGAGGGGGAAGCCCATGCTCCCCGCGGGAGGGAACCATGCCGTATGACAGCCACATCGACCGGTCCGGCCCCCGGCCGGAACTGCTGCTGGGGGTGGATGGCGGCGGCACCGGCTGCCGCGCCCGCCTGCGCCGGGCCGACGGCACCACCTTGGGCGAAGGCCGGGGCGGGCCGGCCAATATCCGCCTGGGCTTGACCGCCAGCTGGGCCGCCATCCTGGAAGCGGTGGACGGGGCCCTGGCCGCCGCCCGGCTGGATCGGGCCGCCCTGCCGCGGATCGCCGCCGGGCTGGGCCTGGCCGGGATCATGACGGCGGAGGATGCCACCCGGTTCTGCGCCGGTGCCCCGCCCTTCGGCCGGCTGCGCGCCGCCAGCGATGCCCATACCGCCTGCCTGGGCGCCTTCGGCGGGCAGGATGGCGGCATCGTCATCGCCGGGACCGGCAGTGCCGGCTATTGCATCGTCGGTGGCCGGGGCCGGGGCATCGGCGGCTGGGGGTTCGAGGTGTCGGATGAAGGGTCCGGTGCCTGGATCGGGCGGCAGAGCATCCGCGCCGCCCTGAACGCCCATGACGGACTGATGGAGGGCAGCCCCTTCACCACCGCCGTGCTGGACATGCTGGGCGGTACGCCCGACCGGGTGGTGGGCTGGGTCACCGGCGCCCGCCCGGCGGAATATGGCCGCCTGGCCCCGCTTGCCCTGTCCTATGCCCGGGAAAGCGATCCCGTCGCCGCCACCATCCTGGCCCGGGCGGGGGAGGCGATCGGCGCCATCGCCGCCCGTCTGGTGGCGCTGGGCGCCCCCGCCGTCTGTCTGATGGGCGGATTGGCCGATCCGATCCGCGCCTTCCTTCCGCCCGGGATCCCGCCCCGTCTCGTCCCCGCCCGGGGCGATGCGATGGAAGGGGCGATCCTGCTTGCCGCAAACGCCCGTGGAGATGACCGATGATCCCGCTCGATACCCGCATGGCGCAGGAGGCGATGGAAGCGGCGGAGGCCGCCGAACGCCAGATCCGCCGCCACGCCCCCCTGTTCGAGGAGCTGGGGCAGCGCCTGCGCGCCCTGCGGCCCCGGGTGGTGGTCACCTGCGCCCGGGGCAGCTCCGACCATGCCGCCACCTACGGCAAATACCTGCTGGAAACCCGGCTGGGCCTGCCCGTCGCCTCCGTCGGGCCGTCGGTCGTGTCGGTCTACGGCACGGCCCTGGACCTGAAGGGCCAGCTGTTCATCGCCGTCTCCCAGTCGGGGCGCAGCCCGGACCTGCTGCGGCTGGCGGAAGGGGCGCGGGCCGGCGGGGCGCTGACCGTCGCCTTCGTGAATGACGAGACATCGCCCCTGGCCACGGTGGTGGATATCGCCATCCTGTTATGCGCCGGGCCGGAGACCAGTGTCGCCGCCACCAAATCCTTCCTCACCTCCCTGCTGGCCTTTCTGCAGCTGACCGCCCACTGGACGCGCAGCCCCGTCCTGCATGAGGCGGTGGCGACCGTGCCGGACGCCCTGCGCCGTGCCGCGGAGCTGGACTGGTACCCGGCCCTGGCGCCGCTGTCCCTTGCCCGCACCCTTTATGTCGTCGGCCGCGGCCTGGGCCTGGGCCCGGCGATGGAGATGGCGCTGAAATTCAAGGAGACCTGCCGCCTGCACGCCGAGGCGTTCAGCGCGGCGGAGGTGGTGCACGGCCCCCTGGCCCTGGTCGGCCCCGGCTTCCCCGTGGTCGCCATCGGCCAGGACGATGCCACCGCCGCCACCTCCACCGCCGTGCTGACCCGCATGGCCGGACTGGGGGCCAGCGTCTATGCCGCCGATGAGCGACCGGCGGAGGGGGCGGACAATCCCCTGATCCACCTGCCCGTCGTGCCCGGCCTGGCGCCGGAGGTGGCCCCCTTCGCCGCGGTGCAGAGCTTCTACCTGGCCGTCCCCCGCATCGCCCGCGACCGCGGCCTGGACCCGGACGTACCCCCCAACCTGCGCAAGGTGACGGAAACGGTTTGAGCAGGGATGATGGGGAGAGGAAAAAACCCCTCTCCCCTTGAGGGAGAGGGAGGGGCCCAAGCCGCCAGGCTTGGGAGGGTGAGGGGTAATCCAGGGCCGGTGCTGCCGGACCCCTCACCCTCCCACGGCTCCGCTCCGCTGCGCCGCGGGCCCCTCCCTCCCCCTCTGGGGGAGGGGGTTTCTGCAATTCCCGGCCGATAGAACAGGAGGATGCGCCATGGCGCAGGTGTTGACGGGGGCCCGGATCTTCACCGGGGAGGGGATGCGGGACGGGCTGGCCCTGGTCATCGACGGGGGGCGGATCGCCGCCCTGGTTCCGGCCGGTGACCTGCCCGTCGGGGCGGCGGTGACGGGGTTGCCGGCGGGCAGCATTCTCGCCCCCGGCTTCATCGATACCCAGGTGAACGGCGGCGGCGGGGTGCTGTTCAACGACATGCCCACGGCCGATGCCTGCCGCGCCATCGCCGCCGCCCATCGCCGCTTCGGCACCACCGCCCTGCTGCCAACCTTCATCACCGACAGCGCGGACAAGATGGCCCGGGCGGCGGCGGCGGCGGCGGAAGCGGCGCGGGACCCCCATTCCGGTGTCATCGGCATCCATCTGGAAGGGCCGTTCCTGGCCCCCGCCCGCAAGGGCGTGCATGAGGAAGCCTTCATCCGCGTGCCCACGGCGGCGGATATCGATCTTCTGTGCGCGTTGCCCGCCCGCTTCCCCCGTGGCCGGGTCCTGGTCTCCCTGGCGCCGGAGGTGGTGGAAGCGGCGGATATCGCCCGGCTGGCCGCGGCGGGGGTGGTGGTGGCGGGGGCCCATACGGCTGCCGGGTATGACTGCACCATGGCCGCCATTGCCGCCGGCATGACCGGCTTCACCCATCTGTTCAACGCCATGCCGCCGATCCAGAACCGGGAGCCGGGGGTGGCGGGGGCGGCCCTGGCGGGGGACGCGGTCTGCGGCATCATCGTGGACGGGGTGCATGTCCACCCCGCCCTGCTGCGCCTGGCCTTGGCGGTGAAGCCGCCGGGCAGCCTGATGCTGGTGACCGACGCCATGCCGCCGACAGGCACGGACGTGACCAGCTTCCCCCTGTACGGCCGCACCATCCACCGCCGCAACGGCCGGCTGGAGACGGAGGACGGGGTGTTGGCCGGGGCGGATATCGACATGGCCCGGGCGGTGCGCAACACCGTCGGCCTGCTGGGGGTGCCGGTGGAGGAATCGCTGCGCATGGCCGCCCTCTACCCCGCCCGCTTCCTGGGCATGGACGACCAGCGCGGCCGCATCGCCCCCGGCTTCATCGCGGATCTGGTCCTGCTGGACCCCGACCTGATGCCGCTGGCCACCTGGGTCGCGGGGCAGCGAGGCTGAGGGCGGAGTATTCCACCGCCCCCCACCCGGAGATGAAGCTCCGACCCCCTCTCCCCACCGAGGGAGAGGGAGGGGTCCAGGCGAAGCCTGGGAGGGTGAGGGGGAGCCCCGGGGCTCGATCTTTTAGGAAAACAATGGGGCCGGAGCTGCCGGACCCCTCACCCTCCCATCCTCCGCTATCGCTCCGGGTGGGCCCCTCCCTCCCCCTCAAGGGGGGAGGCGTCTTTCACATCGCCCGTCCCTTAAGGAGGGGCTTCTTCACCGCCCGCGCAGCAGGGCCAGGGCCTGGGCAAGCTGGGGGTCGCGGGTGGGGTCGGGAAGGGCGGGCTCGCCGGCGGGCGGGGTGTCGCCGGGCTTTTCCTCCGGCAGTGGCACAACATGGTCCGGGGCGATGCCGCGGCCGGTGACGTCCAGCCCGGCGGGGGTACGGTAACGGGCGGTGGTCAGCTTCACGGCCCCCCCGCCCTCCACCGGCAGGAAGGTCTGGATCACGCCCTTGCCATAGGTGCGCTGGCCCACCAGCACGGCCCGGCCGTGATCCTTCAGGGCGCCGGCCAGGATCTCCGCGGAGGAGGCGGAGCGGGCATCCACCAGGATGACCATGGGCCGACCGCCCAGGATATCCCCCGGTTCGGCGGTGAATCGGATGTTCTCTGCCGGGACGCGGCTGTCCTGGACAAGGATGGTCCCGCCTTCCAGGAAATCATCGGCGATGGCGACGGCGGCGCGGACCAGGCCGCCGGGATTGCCGCGCAGATCCAGGACCAGGCCGCGGAACGCCCCGTCCCCCAGCTCCATCCGCAGGGCGGCAACGGCCCGTTCCAGGGCGGGCGGGGTCCGCCGGTCGAAGCGGTCGATGCGGATATAGCCGATGCCGTCGGCCAGCGCCCGATGTTCCACCGACGGGACGGTCAGCGTCTCCCGCGCCAGGGTCAGGCTGGCGGCGGCCCCGTCGGCGCGGGCCAGTGTCAGGGTGACCCGGCTGCCCGCCGTGCCCTTCAGGGCGGTGGCGGCGGTGTCCCGGTCCATACCGGCGGTGGGCGTGCCGTCGATGGCGGTGACGATGTCTCCCGGCGACAGCCCCGCCGCCCGGGCCGGCGATCCTGGAAAGGTTTCCGTGACGGTCAACCCGTCCGGCCCGGGGCGGTAGCGCAGGCCCAGCCCCACTATGGCCCCGTCGCCCTTCAGGCGGACGGTCTCGAACTCCTCCGCCGTCAGATAGGTGGACCAGCGGTCCCGCTCCACCAGGGCGCGGATGGCGGTGGCCACCAGATCCCCGGCCGGGACGGGGTCCACATAGCGGGAGCGGACGGCGCGCAGGGCCTGCCGGAACAGGCGCACCGCCTCCTCCTCCCCAGCCGCCTCCTCCGCCGCCGCATCGGCCGCGTCGGCCGTATCCTCCCCACCCGGCCGGGTCACCGGCGCATGCTCCGCCCCCGCCCCCGTCGCCGCCCCTGTCGCCGGGACGGGGCCGGGGACCAGCGTACTGGTCAGCAGCAGGGCCAGGACAGCCAGGCGCCGGGCCCGGTGGGACAGGTCGGAACAGGAGGGGGGAAGAAGCATGGCGCAGGCTCCGGCACGGGCGGGACGTGCCGGAAGCCTGTTGCCCGCGCCGTAACCGGGGGGTTAACGCCGATGCCTTGTCACAGCCGCGAAAAAGGATAAGGACGGCCGATGACTTGCGCTGTCAGGCTTCGCCTGGGGCGGCGATCACCGGACCGGCATTGGCCACGGCCTTGGCCAGTTCGAAGATGCGGCGGCGGACGGCCGGGTCGTCGATCCGGTAATAGGCGCGGACCAGTTCCAGGGTCTCCCGCTTGCCCATCGGGTCCATCTCCCCCGGCTCCGGCGCGGGTGCGGTGGTCGGACGCTCCCCGTCCATGGGGATGTCGTCGAAGAAGAAGGACACCGGCACGTCCAGAACCCGCGACAGGTCGAACAGGCGGGACGCCCCAATGCGGTTGGCCCCACGCTCATACTTCTGCACCTGCTGGAAGGTCAGGCCGATCGCCTCCCCCAGCTTTTCCTGGCTCATCCCCAGGAGCGTGCGCCGAAGGCGGACACGCGCACCGACATGAACGTCGACGGGATTGGGCTTCCCAAGGCGGGGACGGCCACCGGGGCGGCGCACTCGTGTCTCTGTCTGCATGGCTCAACCTCAAGTCTCTGTTGCCTGGGAGACTAAGGCATACGATCATATGTGGTCAAGCGGTGGCACACCTAACCGGAAGCATAGCCACACACAATGGTGTGCGTACGGCATCCGGGGCAATCCCGCCGGGGTGCAGATCCGCGAAGGATTGGAACCCCATCAGGGGCGGCGGGCCAGCGCCGCGGTGGCCAAGGCCAGCATCGCCAGCATCAGGGCGAACAGCCCGTCGCCCCAGCGGGCATAGGCCGTGGGCCGGGCCGCCGGGACGGGCAGGGGGGCATCCACCACCCCCACCATGTTCAGCCCCAGGGAGGCGGTGACCCGGCCATAGGCATCGACGATGCCGGAAATGCCCGAATTGGCCGACCGCACCAGGGGCAGCCCTTCCTCCACCGCGCGCACCCGGGCGATGTCGAAATGCTGCCAGGGGCCCGCCGTCTCCCCGTACCAGGCATCGTTGGTCAGGTTCAGCAGCCAGGCCGGGCGCCCGCCCTCCCCCGCCGCATCCGCGGCGTAGGGCGGGGCGGCCTTGCCGGGGAACAACACCTCATAGCAGATCAGGGGGCTGACCGGCGGCAGCCCGGGCAGGGACAGGGTGCGGGGCCCCGGTCCCGGGCTGTAATCCCCCGCCCCGGCGGCCACGGCGGAAACCAGCCCCTCCGGCAGCAGGCGGCGCAGCGGCATGTACTCGCCGAAGGGCACCAGGTGGGACTTGTCATAGGTGGCGACGACCCGGGCGCTTCCGTCCACCGCCACCATACTGTTCCAGAACCGCGGGCGGCCGTCGCCCCCGTCGGCCAGGCCGCGGGGCGTGCCGGCGATGGTCAGCCCGCCGGGCGGGGTGACGTTGCGGATGGCCTGGACCACATCCGCCATGGTCCGGCTGCCCTCCACCAGCAGCCAGGGCACCGCCGTCTCCGGCCAGATGATATGGGTGACCCGGTCCCAGCCCGGGGCGGCGGACAGGCGCAGATGGGCCTGGAAATTGGCGGCCCGCGCCTCCGGCGTGCCCTTCAGGCGCTGCGGGATGCTGGCCTGGACCAGGCGCAGGGTGACATCGGGCACCACCTGCCTCCCCGTCCCCGCCATGCGCATCCCGCCCCAAAGGCCCAGCCCGGCGAAAACCAGAACCCCCGCCAGCACGGCGGCAAGGGCGCGGCTTCCCCCCCTTCCCCCCGCCAGGATCGCGGGCAGACCGGCCGCGGCCACGGTCAACAGGGACAGGCCGTAGATCCCGACCAGGGAGACGGTCTGGAGAACCGGCAGCCAGACCGACCAGCCATAGCCCGCCAGGTTCCAGGGAAAGCCGGTGAACAGGTGCCCGCGCAGCCATTCCGCCGCCGACCACAGCACGGCGAAGGCCAGCACCTCCGCCACGCCGGTCAGGGCGAAGCGGCGGCGAAGCTCGCTCCACACAGCCGTCGCCGCCCCGATGAAGGCGGACAGCACCATGGGCAGCCCGGCCAGCGCCAGCGGCACCGCCCACCAGAAGCGGGCGATGTCCACCCACAGGGCGACGGCGATCCAATAGAGGCTGAAGGTGAAATGGCCGAAGCCGAACCACCACCCGGTCCAGAAGGCGGTGCGCGTCGTCCCCGCCCCGCGCAACAGCCAGATCAGGGCGGGCAGGACCAGCCACCAGACCGGCACCAGATAGGCGGGCGGCAGGCCCAGGGAGGCGACGGCACCCAGCCCGGCCGCCACCGCCATCCGACGCCCGCCGGTCAGGCCGGCCAGCGCCGCAGCCACCCTGTCCGCGGCCGCCCGCACCCCGGCCGTGTCGATTGCCCCCGCCATCCTGCCCAGGGGGCCGGGGATCACGAGGCGGCGACCCGCCGGGCGGGACGGTCTGCCCCCTCCCCGGCGGCATCGGCACCGGTGTTGGCCCCAGTGTTGGCCCCAGCGCTGGCCCCAGTGCTGGCCCCAGTGCTGGCCCCTGCCACCGACCCGGCACCGGCGGGCAGGTTGCGCACGCGCAGGCGCTTGATCCGGCGGGGATCGGCGTCGATCACCTCGAACTCGATGCCAGACGCATGGCGCAGCAGCTCACCCCGCGCGGGCACCCGCCCGGCCAGGGAGAAGACCAGCCCGCCCAGGGTATCGATATCCTCCAGCTCCTCCGGATCGAAGACCCGGCCCACCTGGTCCTCGAAATCCTCGATGGGAAGGCGGGCATCGGCGATCAGGCTGCCGTCCGGGCGGGGGACCATGCGCAGCTCCACCGCCTCGTCATGCTCGTCCTCGATCTCGCCGACGATCTCCTCCACCAGATCCTCGATGGTGACCAGCCCGTCGATGCCGCCGAACTCATCCACCACCAGGGCCATGTGCTGGCGGGTCTGGCGCATGTGCAGCAACAGGTCCAGGACCGGCATGCTGGGGGCGACGATCAGCACCTCACGGGTGATCGCCTTCATATCGAAGGGTTTCTGGTCGGCGACACAGGCCAGCACGTCCTTGATGTGGACCATGCCGACCACGTCATCCAGATTGTCCCGGTAAACCGGCATCCGGCTGTGCGCCTCCACCGAGAAGCGCTTGATCAGCTCGGGCAGGGTGATATCGCCGGTGATCGCCACGATATCGGCCCGCGGCACCATGGCATCCACCACGGTGCGGTCGCGCAGTTTCAGGATGTTGGCAAGAAGCACCCGCTCATCGGCGGCGATCGAGGTTTCGGCGCTTTCGCGCTCCTCGATCAATTCCTCCAGCGCGTCGCGCAGGGAATTGTCGCCGCGTCCGCCGATGATGGCGCGCAGCCATCCCCGGAGATGCTGGGAGAGGGAGTTCTGATCTTCGGCCCCGTCCTCACGGGGCAGTCGACTGTCGCTTGTATCGGCCATCGTCATGTCAGGTTGGTGGGTGCCATCCCCGCACCGGCCCCGCCGGGGCCGTCGGGTTCGGGCTCGTCCGGCGCGCGGGCATCGCCGCCGGCATAGGGGTCGGGGATGCCCAGGCTGGACAGGATACGGGATTCAAGACGTTCCATCTCGTCGGCCTCGTCGTCGGCGATATGGTCATACCCGATCAGATGCAGCACCCCGTGGACGATCAGGTGGGTCAGATGGTGGGCCAGGAGCTTGCCCTGTTCCGCCGCTTCCCGCACCACAGTCCCGTAGGCAAGGATCACATCTCCCAGAACAATGGGGGGCCCCAAAACAATGGGAGGCGCCAATTGTACAGGAGGCGGGCCATCCTCCGCCAGTGATTCCCGGTCGCCGCTTTCGGCATCGTGCTCCCCATCCGGGTGTTCCCCGTCGGGGTACTCTCCATCGGGGTGCTCTTCATCGGGGTGCTCTTCATCGGGAAGGTCGGCATCGGCGTGCAGGGCGAAGGACAGCACATTGGTCGGCCGGTCCTTGCCCCGGTAATCGCGGTTCAGGGCCCGCACCGTCTCATCATCGGCCAGAACGACCGACAGCTCCGCCGGGCCAGCCGGGATCTCGTACAGGTCATCGGCCAGGGCGCCCGCGATCGCCGCCTCCGCCGCGCGCAGGGCCAGCCCCTCCACCCCCGCCAGGGCATCCTCCCAGGCGTCATCCTCGATGGTGACCAGGATCTCGCACGCGGTCGTCATGGCCGGGCGTCCGTCCCCTGCCTGTCTGCCCCCTGCTTGTCTGCGGCGGGCCGCTTGGTGGCCAGGTCATAGGCATGGACGATGCGGCCCACCAGGGGGTGGCGGACCACGTCGGCCTCTGTGAACTGGACCACGCCGATCCCCTCCACCCCCCTCAGGATGGACAGCGCGTCCTTCAGCCCGCTGGTCTGGCCGGGCGGAAGGTCGATCTGGGTGATGTCCCCTGTCACGGCCATGCGGCTTCCCTCCCCCAGGCGGGTCAGAAACATCTTCATCTGCATGGCTGTGGTGTTCTGCGCCTCATCCAGGATGACGAAGGCATTGGCCAGCGTGCGGCCGCGCATGAAGGCCAGGGGGGCGACCTCGATCACCCCGGTCTCCAGCCGTTTCGCCACCTGGTCGCCCGGCAGCATGTCATGCAGCGCGTCGTACAGGGGGCGGAGATAGGGGTCCACCTTCTCCTTCATGTCGCCGGGCAGGAAGCCAAGCCGCTCCCCCGCCTCCACCGCCGGGCGGGACAGGATGATGCGTTCCACCTTGCCCTGGATCAGCAGGCTGACCGCCTGGGCCACGGCCAGATAGGTCTTGCCGGTACCCGCCGGACCCAGGCCGAAGACCAGCTCGTTGGCGGCCAGCGCCTCCAGGTATGTCTGCTGGGTCGGGCTGCGGGGGGCGATGGCGCCGCGCTTGGTGCGCAGGCCGGCCTTGGGGTCCGACAGGCTGGCCAGGGCCTGACCGCGCAGGCCCACATCCACGGCCAGCGCCATGCGGATGGCGGCATCCACCTCCGCCGGGCCGGTGGCCATGCCGGCCTTCAGCCGGGTCCACAGGGCATCCAGGCAAGCCCGTGCCGCCTCCACCGATCCGGCATCGCCGGCCACGGTCAGGCGGTTGCCCCGGCTGACCAGCAGGACGCCCAGCTTCTTCTCGATCCGGCTCAGGAACTGCTCATGCTCACCGAAAAGCAGCGGCAACAGGCGGTTGTCGTCGAAGGTCAGGTCGATGCGGCTGTCGCCGCCGGGGGGGCCTTCGCTCAAACCGTCGCCTCCTCCGCCAGGGCCGGTGCCGCGGCGAGAGCCGTCGTTACCTGTTCACCCGTCACGATCTCCCCGGCCAGGGAGTTCTGGAACGCCGCGGTGATGCGGACCCGGGCGGTGGTGCCGAACAGCCGGTCATTGCCCGTCAGATGGACCGACTGCATGAAGGGCCCGCGGCCCAGCAACTGGCCCGGATGCTTGCCCCGCCGGTCCAGCAGCACATCCTGCACCTGCCCGACGGCAGCCGTGTTGAAGGCCATCTGCTGGGCGGACAGAAGCTGCTGCAATGCCTGCAACCGCTCATCCTTCACCGTCTCCGGCACCTGGCGCCCGTCCATCGCCGCGGCGGGCGTTCCGGGGCGGGCGCTGTACTTGAAGCTGTAGGCCTGGGCATAGCCGATGTCGGAAACCAGGCGCAGGGTATCGGCGAAATCCTGGTCGCTTTCGCCGGGGAAGCCGACGATGAAATCGCTGGACAGGGCCAGGTCCGGCCGGGCCGCCCGCATCCGCTCCACGATCCGGCGGTAATCATCGCCCGTGTGCTTGCGGTTCATGGCGGCCAGGATGCGGTCGCTGCCCGACTGCACCGGCAGATGCACGAAGGGCATCAAGGCCGGCACCTCCCCATGGGCGGCGATCAGGTCGTCATCCATATCCCGCGGGTGGCTGGTGGTGTAGCGGATGCGCTCCACCCCCTCGATCTCCGCCAAGCGGCGGATCAGCCGGCCCAGGTCCCAGACGGCACCGTCCGGCCCCTCCCCGTGATAGGCGTTGACGTTCTGGCCCAGCAGGGTGATCTCCCGCACGCCCGCGGCGGTCAGGCGCTTGGCTTCCGCCACCACCTGGGCGACGGGGCGGGAGAATTCGGCCCCGCGGGTATAGGGCACGACGCAGAAGGTGCAGAACTTGTCACACCCCTCCTGCACCGACAGGAAGGCGGCCGGACCCGCGGGCTGTGTCGCCTCTTCCGGCAGCAGGTCGAACTTGCTCTCCACCGGGAATTCGGTGTTCACTACCCCGCCGGTGCCGCGGATGGCGCGGGTCACCATTTCGGGAAGCTGGTGATAGGTCTGGGGTCCGAAGACCATGTCCACATGGGGGGCGCGGACCATGATCTCCGCCCCTTCGGCCTGGGCGACACAGCCGGCCACGGCCACGACCATGCGCCCGCCGAGCGATTTCTTCTCGGCCTGGAGCTTGCGGATGCGGCCCAGCTCCGAATAGACCTTCTCCGCCGCCTTTTCCCGGATGTGGCAGGTGTTCAGGATGACCATGTCCGCGCCCTCCGGCGCGTCCGTCGGCTCATACCCCAGCGGCGCCAGGACATCGACCATGCGGTCGCTGTCATAGACATTCATCTGGCAGCCATAGGTCTTGATGAAGAGCTTCTTCTTCAAGGCGAACTCCGCCCCCCGCGGCGCGGCACCGGCGATCCGGCACCCGCGGGGGTTCCACAACACCCATCGCGCCGGCCACGGGGCGTGGCGGCGGGACCGGCCAAAGATAGGCAAGCCGTCCGCGCTGTCAACAGATCCGCCCGCAAATCCCCCCCGCGGCCCAGGTGGGTTAGCCCGGGTGGGGACCTGTCGGCCCGGGTTGACAGGCGGCGGGGTGGGGGACCACCCTGGCGGCCTTGGTTGCCACTGCCGAAGGGTTCTGCCCATGACCGCCCGGTCCCGCCTGCCCATGGTCGGTATTCCCGCCGATGCCCGTGACCTGGGTCCGCACCCGTTCCATGCGGTGGGGGACAAGTATGTGCGGGCGGTGGCCGACGGGGCGGGGGCCTGGCCGGTGATCCTGCCGGCCTTGGGCGACTGGTACGATGTGGATGCGGTCCTGGACCGGCTGGATGGTCTGTTCTTCCCGGGCAGCCCGTCCAACGTCCACCCCACCCGCTACGGTGTCGATGCCGCCCTGGCCGTCGCCCCCCATGATCCCCAGCGGGACGCCACCACCCTGCCGCTGCTGACCCGGGCGGTGGAGCGGGGGGTGCCGGTGCTGGCCGTCTGCCGCGGGTTCCAGGAACTGAACGTGGCACTGGGCGGTACCCTTCACCCCAAGGTGCATGAGGCCGGACCCTTCGCCGACCATCGGGAGGACAAAGAGTCGCCGTTGGATGTGCAGTACGGCCCGGCCCACCCGGTCGCCCTGACGGCGGGCGGTTACCTGGCCACCATCACCGGGCAGGCGGAGCTGATGGTGAATTCCCTGCACGGCCAGGGCATCGACCGCCTGGCCCCCGCCCTGATGGTGGAGGCGACGGCGCCGGACGGGCTGGTGGAAGCCGTGCGCGTGCCCGACCATCCCTTCGCCTTGGCGGTGCAGTGGCACCCGGAATGGCGCTTCTGGGAGAACCCCGCCTCCACCGCCCTGTTCAAGGCCTTCGGGGAGGCCGTCGCCTTCCGGGCCGGGGCGCGGTGATCGGCAGTCGTGGGAATGCGTAGGTCGGAGATTGGTAGGTCGGATTAGCGAAGCGTAATCCGACGCTTACCGTCGCACACGGGCATTATGACCCGGATCCGGTTT
>JBJOKR010000020.1:0-41013 GCA_046045995.1 Pseudomonadota bacterium
CCCCACAAACTCGCCATCGTCGCAACCATGCGCCGCCTCCTCGTCGCCCTCAACGCCATGGTCCACAACAACAAGGATTGGACGCCACGAAACAGCTGACAAAGGCCGAGATCACAGTTGCTACGGCCACCGCCCCCCGTAGGTCACTGCGAGCGAAGCGAGGGCCGACATTCACATGGCGGGATCCGCGCACGAAAGCTGCCTGGAGAGGTCTATTGCATTCGCAGTCAAATCCAGACTACCCTTCCGCCGGGAATGAAGGGTGCCGTCAGGCACAGCGGGGCGGGAGGATGGTGTGGCGGAATTCGGGGTCCTGAACTGGTCCATCGTCATCCTGTTCCTGCTGGCGAACCTGGCCCTGGGCTTCATCCTGAGCCGACGGGTGGAGACGGCGGAGTCCTTCTATGTCGGCAATCGGACGACGCCGTGGTGGGCGATCGGATTTTCCGTCATGGCCACCTATGTCAGCGCCCTGTCCTTCCTGGGCGGGCCGGCCTGGGCCTATAGTGACGGGATGGCGGCCCTGGCCATCCACCTGAATTACCCGCTGGTGATCCTGATCGTCATCACGGTGTTCCTGCCCTTCTTCTATAATTCCGGTGTGGCGTCGATCTACGAATACCTGGAGCGGCGGTTCGGTCCTGCGTCGCGGACGGTGATGTCGCTGATTTTCCTGATGACCCAGGCGCTGACAACCGGGGCCATCCTGTATGCCACCGCCCTGGTCCTGCGCTTCATGACCGGGCTGGACGTGATGACCGCCATCGTCCTGATCACCCTGGTGGCCCTGGTCTACACCATGATGGGGGGCATGCTGGCGGTGATCTGGACCGATACCTTCCAGGCGGTGGTGCTGCTGGCGGGCGCCATCATCATCCTGATGGCCCTGCTGGACGCGGTGCCGGACGGGGTGATGGCGACCCTGTCCGCCCTGAAGGCGGAAGGGAAGCTGGACGCCATCCGGACCGACATGAATGTGACGGACGCGACCACCATCTGGTCCGGCCTGTTCGCCATGACCCTGTTCCACATCACGGTCTATGGCGCCAACCAGATGATGGTGCAGCGGACATTGGGATCCAAAAGCATCGGCGATGCCAAGAAATCCTACATGATGATGGGCTATGTCGCCTTCTTCATCTATTTCCTGTTCTTCTTCGTCGGTGTGCTGGCCTATGCCTATTACAAGGGCCGCCCGTTCGAGAACCCGAATGAGATCATCCTGACCTTCGCCGGGGAGACGGGGATACCCGGGCTGCTGGGCATCCTGGCGGCGGCGGTGCTGGCGGCCAGCATGTCCACCCTAAGCTCCGCCTTCAATTCCATGGCGACGGTGACGACGCTGGATTTCTACCAGCGTTTCTGGCGCCGCGACCGCGACAGCCGCCACTACCTGTCGGCCACGCGGATCTTCACTGCCCTGTGGGCCCTGGTGATCCTGGTCCCCGCCTCCCTCTACGCCCAGACGGAGGGGTCGATCCTGGAGGTGTTGAGCAAGATCGGCGCCTATTTCGTCGGGGCGAAGCTGGGCATGTACGGCCTGGGCTTCTTCTCCCGCCATACGACGGAACGGGGGTTGCTGGTCGGTGTGGCGGCCGGGTTCGTCACCGTCTGGTATGTGGCGAGCTTCACCGCCATCGCCTGGCCCTGGTTCTGCGCCATCGGCGGCGGAGTGACCATGGCGGTGGGCATCGCCGCCAGCCTGGCCTTGACCGGGCGGCAGGCCGAATGGTCCCGCTACACCATCCGCGGCCAGATCGCCGCCTTCCGGGCCGAGGGCGTGCCGGAGAAGGTGGACGGCTGGTATCAGGTGCCCGGGCGCATCGACCCGGCGGCCTGGGGCCTGATCCTGTTCCTAGGCCTGACCCTGGCCGGGCTGGCCCTGCTGAACGCGGTGGCCTGAGCCATCGCCCAGGGTCTTGCATTCGCATTCAGAGACGTGCATCCTGCCACCCTTCGACTGGCTGACGGTTTCCCGCCATGACCAAACCCGATCAGAACGCCCGCCTGTTCCATGCCGCCTATGCCCGGTTGAACGATGCCGGTCCGGCCGGGTTCGCATCCAACCTGCGCGATCTGTACGCCCCCGGCACGGTCTGGAACGGGCCGCACCCGCTGAACAGCGTGACCGGGGCGGATGGGGTTTTGGACGGGGTGTGGGGGCCGCTGGTCCAGGCCCTGCCCGATATCGGGCGGCGGGACGATATCCTGATGTCCGGCAGCTTCAAGGGGGGCGACTGGGTGGCGTCCACCGGACTTTGGATTGGCACCTTTGCCCGGGACTGGCTTGGCATCCCCGCCACGGGCGGTGTCGTCACCCTGCGCTATGGGGAGTTCTGCCGGTTCCAGGACGGGCGCATCTTTGAAAGCTTCGTCATCCTGGACCTGCCCGGCCTGATGCGGCAGGCGGGTGTCTGGCCCCTTCCCCCCTCCCGCGGGGCGGAAGGGATCGTGCCCGGCCCGGCCAGCCACGACGGCATCATCCTGGATGCGGGCAACCCGGAGGAAGCGGCACGGAGCCTATCCCTGGTGGAGGCGATGATCGCCGGGCTGATGCAGTATGACGGGCAAAGCCTGGAGAGCATGGGGATGGAGCGGTTCTGGCGCCCGGACATGCTGTGGTACGGGCCCGCCGGGATCGGCACCAGCCGCGGGCTGAAGGGTTTCCAGGACCATCACCAGCGCCCGTTCCTGACCGCCTTCCCCGACCGGGTGGGCGGGGACCACAAATGCCGCATCGGCCAGAACGCCTATGTGGCCAGCACCGGCTGGCCCAGCGTGCGCGCCACCCACCTGGGCGGGGGCTGGCTGGGCTGCCCACCGTCGGGACGGCGCATCGGCATGCGGGTGATGGATTTCTGGCGCCGGGAGGGAACCCTTTTGGCGGAGAACTGGGTGTTCATCGACATCATCGACCTGTTGCTGCAGATGGGGGTGGACGTGATGGAACGCTTGCCCGGCCTGCGCAACGGTCGCCCCTGACGCCGGGCGGGGCCCGCCGCCGACCACGGCGCCGATCCTGCTTGGCACATCCCGTCTGCATCCGAATGCAACCCTGCCCGCGGCGCCACCGCCCGGGCATCCGGAGGCTGAAACCCATGACCCTGCCGACATCCCCACCGGCCCGAGCGGAGACAGACGCCGCCGCCCCTGCCGTCGCGGGTCCGCCCGATGTGTTTCCCATGGCAGTGATGGAGGGGCGGGTGGTGCGCTATGCCGATCTGCGCCCCTGCACCACCGCCTTCATCGACACCCGCAGCCCCGGATCCGACCGGAAGGAGAATTTCACCATCATCGGCCCCGGCGTGGCGGAGAATCCGGACCAGCATGTGCATATCCCGGAGCCGCACGGGTTCAACATCGGTGCGGCCCGCCAGCCCCCCTACTGCACCAATTCCCAGCACAGCCATGAAACGGCGGAGGTTTTCGTCGTCCATACCGGCACCTGGAAGATGGTGGCCGGTGTGGACAAGGGCGATGCCGCCGGGCTGATGGGGCCGGGCGATGTCATCTCCATCCCCACCCGGGTGTTCCGGGGCTTTGAAAATGTGGGCACCGACACGGGCTTCCTGTACGCCGTGCTGGGCGGGGACGATCCCGGCCGGGTCACCTGGGCACCGGACGTGCTGGAGAAGGCGCGGGCCCATGGCTTGATCCTGCTGGAGAACGGGGCCCTGATCGACACGCTGAAGGGCCAGACGGTGCCGCCGGGCGGCCGCCCCGTCACCCCCCTGACGGCGGCGGAGGTGGCGGAATTCCTGCGGGTGGACGACGCGGCCCTGGCCCGCTGCATCGTGACCGGGCGGGACATGGTGGCCAATCCCGACAGCCCGTTGGCGGCACCCGGCGTGGCCGAATGCCCGGTGATCGGCATCGCCAACCCGGCGGAGGCGATGCCCCAGGCGCCCCTGGGCTGGGCCCACGGGTTCCACCTGCGCCGGCTGGACCTGGCCCCCGGTGCCGCCACCCGCCCCCACCGCCGCCTGGAGGAGGAGGTGCTGTTCGTCCGCACCGGGTCCCTGACCGTGCAGTGGGACGGCGGGCGGCTGGACCTGGGCCCGGGGGACACCATGACGGTGCCCAAGGGGTTGCGGCGACGCTTCGCCAATGGCGGGGCGGTGCCGGCGGAAATCTTCGTCACCCGCGGGGGCGACCACCCGGCCGCCCCGGTTTTCGATTGAGTTCCGCAATACCCGAGCCGGAGTAGCGATCCATGCCCGACGGGCACAGCCCCCTTCCCACCGCACTGCCAGCCCCCGGGCTGACCCCTGCCCCGGCCGGCCCGGATGCGGTGAATCCTGGCGCGGTGAATCCTGGCGCGGTGAATCCTGGCGCGGTGAACCCAGGCACGGTGAACCAAAGCGCGGTGACCTATGTGCCGGGGCAGGACATCTCCGTCCTGCTGGCCCCGCGGCCCAAGGTGCAGGATTTGCCCGGCTTCGATCCGGAATTCGGGGACATCGTCGATTACATCCTGAAGATCACCCACCGGATCTGGGAGGAGAAGCAGGTCGGCCTCTGCTACGATTTCTACACCCATGACTGTCTGGTCCATGCCCTGGGCGGGCAGACTTTCGGGGCGGAGGAGGTGGTGCAGAACACCTTGCGCACCCTGGCCGCCTTCCCCGACCGCACGCTCTATGCCGACCATGTGATCTGGAGCGATGATGGTGCGGCCGGTTTCTACAGCTCCCACCGGATCACCAGCCTGATGACCCATCTGGGCCCGGGGGAGTTCGGGCCCCCCACGGGGCGCCGGGTGCGGGTGACGACCATCGCCGACTGCGCCATCCGCCACAACCGGATCTATGAGGAATGGCTGGTCCGGGACAATGCCCATCTGGTGCGCCAGTTGGGGCTGGACCCGGTCCCCATCGCCCGCGCCCAGGCGGAGCGCGCGCCCGCCCCCGCCCATGAGCAGTGGCGCCTGGGGGAGATCGACCGGGTGCTGGGCCAGACGGCCCCGGCGGCGGACCACGCCCGCCCCGACCCGGTGCGGGAGCCGGAGGCCTTTGTCCGCAGCCTGTACCACAGCCTCTGGAACCGGCGGATGCTGGGCCGGGTGCGCGACCTTTACGCCCCCAACGCCCGGCTGGAGGCGCCGGGTGGGCGCCGCCTGTTCGGCCATGGGGAGATCATCGGCTGGATCGTCGCCCTTCTGGCCGCCGTCCCCGACGCCAGGCTTTCGGTCGATCATGTGGCCGCAGTCGGCCATCCGGAAGCGGCGGACGGGGTGGATATCGCCGTGCGCTGGCAGATCGCCGGCACCCACCGGGGGGACAGCCTGTACGGCCCGGCCACCGGCCGCCGCCTGCTGATCCTGGGGGCGACCCATCTGACCATCGCCGCTGGACGGATCCAGCGCGAATGCACCATCTTCGACGAATTGGCCCTGCTGCGGCAGATCTTCGGCGGCCCCGCCGCTTGAGGGGCGGGGGCGGCCGAATGGCGGCAGGCAGGCAGGTGCGGGAAGGGGATGGGCGATGACGGTGACCGATGCGGCGTCCCTTTTCGCGGTGGAGCGCGCGGTGCGGGAACAGGCGGCCTGCGGCCTGTGGCACGGGGCAGCGATCCACACCATCCGCGTCACCACCCCGCACGGTGAACTGTATGGGCGGGACGACCTTATCGCCCTGGCCACCGCCCGGTGCCGGGGGCCGGGCGGGGTTCACTATGCCGATCCCTGGCTGTGCGGTGCCGGTCCCCATGCCGTCTGGTCCGCCCGGCTGACCACCCGCACAGGGGACCGCATCGGCCTGGAAGCCGGGTTGGCGCGGCTGACCGCAGGCCGGGTGGCGGAGCTGTGGTGCTTTGCGGCGGAGGCGCCGCAGCCGGAGCCAGAGCCCACTCTTCGTGATCCGTCCCCGACCGGGAGACCTGCCGACGACCCCGACGCTTTCCCCGGTCCGGCAGGCTCCCCCCGCCTCCGCCCGGCCCTGCTCACCCCGCCACCACCCCTGGGCTTCGACCCGGCCCTGGGCCAGCTTCCCCCCGATCCCGCGGCAGAGCTTCCACCCACCCTGCCAGCACCGATCCGGGCGGTGCTGGCCCGCTGGCTGGCCCTGTTCGCCGGGAGCCGGTTCGATCTGGCCGATGGGCTGTATGCCCCGGATGCGGTGCTGGAAAGCCCGATCGCCGCGGGCGGCAGCGTGACCGGAATCCCCGCCATCACCCGCACCTGGCTGGCCCTGGCCGACAGCCTGCCCGACCTGCGCCTGACGGTGCTGGAGGTCGTGGCGCCGGGCGCCGACACAGAGGCTGGTGGCAGTACCGATGACAGTCCCGCCGATGACAGTCCCGCCGATGACGGCAGCCCCGCCACCATCGCCCTGCTCTGGCACCTGACCGGCACCCGCCGCAGCGCCGACGGCCGGCCCCACCGGCTTGCCCTCCCCGTCCTGTCCCTGTTCCGCATCACCGGGAACCGCATCACAGCGGAGCGGCTGCATCTGGCGGTGTAGCCGCCCGCCCCGCCTTCCGCGCTAGCCCTAATCCCATGATCCTTGATCTGGTCGGCGGACCAGGGGCGGGCGTTGGGAAAGGTATCTTCCGGGAGGCCGGCTTCGGCCGCGGGCGGACCAACGGTCCCACCATCATTGCACTGACGGCCGGCCGACGAACCTTTCCCAAAAAGGAAAACCCCGCCATCCGGGGGGACGGCGGGGTGAGGTCACGGGAGGAAACGGGGCAAAAGGGGCAAACGGCCGGATCTCAATGCCGGTAGGTCAGGCGCACGCCATAGGTGCGCGGCGGCTGATAGCTGGCCTGGAGGGCACCGCCGCCGCCCCAGACGGTGCGGTTGATGATCTCCTTGTCGAAGACATTGTCGACGAAGCCGCGCACGCTGATCCGCCCAGCCTCATCCGCCCATTCGACGCTCAGGTCCAGGCGGGCATAGCTGTCCGTCTTTTCCAGCTGCGAATTGAAGGGCTGGCCGTAGAACGACCCGGAATAGGTCAGCACCGCCAGCGGCGTCACCGTCCCGGCGGTGCCCAGATCGACCGCGTAGGAGGTGTAGACCGAGCCGGACCATTCCGGGCTGTACGGGATCTTGTTGCCCGACAGGTCGCAGCCATAGGCGTTGTTGGCGGAGCCGGTAACGATCCCGCAGGTGAGGCCGCGCGGAACCAGGGCCGGGTTGATCACCCCGCCCGCACCGACCGGGTTGGCGAAGCCGCCGGGGATGGGGGCGTCGCGGAAATCGGTGTATTCCGCCTGGAGCAGGGAGAGGGTGCCGCCGAGGGTGAATTCATCGGTCACCAGCCACTCCGCCTCCGCCTCCAGGCCATAGGCCTCCGCCTCCGCGGCGTTGAAGATGATGGAAACGGTGGTGCTGCCGGTCGGAACCTGGCGCTGTTCCTGCAAGTCCTTGTATTCATTGTAGAAAGCGGCGAGGTTGAGCTGCAGGCGGTTGTCCAGGAACCGGTTCTTCAGGCCCACCTCGAAGGCGGTCACCTTCTCCGGCTCGAAGCTGAAAAGGTTCACCTCCGTCCGGGTGTTGAACCCACCGGAGCGGAAGCCGGTGGAGACGGAGCCATAGAGCAGACTGTCCTCCGCCACCGTGTAATCCGCCGCCAACCGCCAGGTGACCTTGTCGAAGGTGCGTTCCGGCAGAGCGGTGGTGGACAGGTTCGGCGGCGTCTGGTCGACGCGGATGGTGCTGTTCTGGGCGGCCGGGCGGACGAAGCGGAAGCCCTTCTCATCCTCCGTGTACCGGGCCCCGGCGGTCAGGCGCAGGTCATCGGTCGCGCGGTAGCTGGCCTGGGCATAGGCGGCATAGGATTTGGTGTCGCTGTAGTCATCGGCCCAGAAACCGTTGCCGATCAGGCCGGTATTCACACCGCCGATGATGCGGGTGAGCTGCTGGTTGATGAACAGCCCGTTCAGATCATCCTCGAAGTAATAAAGCCCGGCGACATAGGTCAGCGGCCCGCTGTCATCGGAGAGGATCTGGAATTCCTGGGAGAAGGTTTCAGAGGCCGTTCGCTGGAAATCGATGCCGATGGTATTGCCGGAGAAATCGGTATCGCTGCTCCGCTCCACCTCGAAATCGGTCCAGCCGGTAATGCTGCGCAGGGTCACCGCCCCTAGTTCGTAGCTGATATCCGCCGTGATCGCCCGCTTTTCGCTGTCGCGGAACGTCCGGTAGTCATTGTCCACCGTGAACGGATCGTCCTGATGGGCGATGGGTACGCCCAGGTCCTGCACCCCTGCCACATTGGGGCAGTCGTCCACGCCGTCCCGGTTGGTCGGGCGGGTATTCAAGAACAAGGGTGTTGCGTTGAACACGGCCGAGCAGGTGGCCGGGTCGTAATAGCTGCCCAGGACCTTGTAGCCGAAGGCGGAACCCCCGTTCCCCCCTTCCTCCGCATACTCCGCGCGCAGAACAACGGTCAGGCGGTCGGTCTGGGCCAGGAAGCTGGCGCGGCCCATGGACAGATCGTCATCGAACAGGTTGCCATCATCACCCAGGCGGCTGTTCTGGACCCAGCCGTCGCTGCTGTCGCGGGCGCCTGCGAAGCGGACGGCGAAGGTGTCGTTCAGGGGCACGTTCACGAACCCCTCCGCCCGCACCTTGGCGAACCGGGCGACGGTCAGGGAGCCGCCGAAATCCACATCCTTGGTCGTGGGGGCGTTGGTGGAAACTGCGATGTTGCCGCCGAAGGTGTTGCGACCGTACAGCGTGCCCTGGGGCCCGCGCTGCACCTCGATCCGCTCCACATCCACGAAGCTGGACAGGGCCTGGGCGGAGCGGGACTGGTAGATGCCGTCGATGAAATAGCCGATCGTCGTGTCACCATTGATGCCCACATTCTCCGTCCGCACACCGCGCATGGCGGGGCGGGCGTCGGAGCCGGAGCGGCCGAAGCTGAAGCCCGGGGTGATGGTGTCCAGCTTGCTGACATCGGTGATGCCGCGCCGGGCCAGGCCCGCTTCCGTCACCGCGGTGACCGCCACCGGAATGTCCTGCACATTCTCCGCCCGGCGCTGGGCGGTGACGATGATCTCCTCCAGCACCGGGCCGGCGGCCGGGGCCTGGGCCTGGGCCTGGGCATAGGCCTGCCCGGCGGTGCCGGCCACAAGGGCGACGGCGCCGAGGGTGAGGCCATGATGGAAAAGTCTCTCCTTCATCGATGAAACTCCCGTTCTGGTAGGCCCCTTGCGGCGACGTCCATGGATCGGTCGGCGCGGGGCTGCATTCGTTGCCAAATCCGGGTTCCGGCAATTTATGCCGCCCCGTCCTATCCAATTCCGGAAGATTGTTGCACCGGAATGACTGCGAATGCAACGATGAAAATCACGACTGTTCCCGCCCCTCCCCGCCCGCTGGACAGGGCGGGATCAGGCGCCTGCGGAAGGGGGGACAGCCGCAGGGACAGCCGCAGGGACAGCCAGGGCGACGGCGATGTCGGCGGCCAGCTTGCGGGCGCCCAGCTGCAGCAGTCCCTGGTCGCTGCCCAGCAGGAACAGGCTGGCCCCGGCCGCCCGCCAGCGGGGCAGTTCGGCCAGATCGGGGGTGAACATGCCGACAGGCTTGCCCGCGCGCCGCCCCGCCGCACAGATCCGCTCCACCACCTCCAGCACCGCCGGGGCCTTGGGGTCGAGCCCGCCCAGGGAGACGGTCATGTCGATGCGGCCGACGAACAGGGCGTCGATCCCCGGGGTGGCGGCGATGGCGTCCAGATCCTCCAGCGCCTCCGCATCCTCGATCTGGGCGATGACGCAGGTTTCCTCGCCGCTGCGGGCGAAATGCTCCGCCATGCCCCGGTTCCCCAGCAGGGCGGAGCGGGTATGGCCGGCGAAACCGCGCCCGCCGGGGCCGAAGCGGGCGGATCGGGCCACGGCCGCCGCCTCCGCCGCACTGCGCACATGGGGCACCAGCAGGGCCGTCGCCCCCCCGTCCAGGGCGGCCAGGATATGCTCCGGCGCGGAGGTCCGGGTGCGGACGATGGCGGGCTTGCCCAGCGCCCGGGCCACCATCAGGGACTGGTCCATCTCCAGCGGGCCGAAGGGCCCATGCTCCCCGTCCAGGCACAGGCAGTCCAGCGGGGTACCGGCCAGCACCTCCGTCACCAGGGCGGACGGGATCTTGCAGAAGGTGCCGACCAGGGTATCCCCCCGCCGCAAGCGGATGTGGAACGGATCGGTCGCGGTATTCGTCATCGGAATCCCCCTGGATGGGCCTGCTGAATGGGTATGCTGGATGCGTATGCAATGTCTGGCCGGCGAGCAGGCACCGGAACCGGCTCAGGGCTCGGCCAGCCAGCGGTTCAGGGCATCGGCCACAGACGCCGGTGCCTCCATCGGCGCCATGTGGCCGCAGCCGGGAATGATCTCCATGCGGGCGCCGGGTATGGCGTCGGCGATCTCCCGATGGATGGCGACGGAACAGAGGGCATCATGCTCCGCCGCCAGGACCAGGGTGGGCACCCGCACCTGCGGCAGCCAGGCCCGGGCATCGGCGCGGGACATCAGGGCCCGGGACTGGGTGCGGAACACGGCGGGCCCCAGGGACAGGGCCATGTCCAGCACCGCGCGGGGCAGGCTGTCGGGCACCGGGCCGCCGAAATAGCGGGGCAGCAGCTCCGCCGCCACCATCTCCCCCAGGCGGCCGGCCTCGGCCTCCGCGATCTGGCGGTGGCGGATGGCCTGGCGCTCCTGCGGATCGGGGCGGGCGGTGGTGTTCAGCAGGGCAAGCCGCGCCACCCGCCCCGGCGCCCGGCGGACCAGGGCCATGGCGACGATCCCGCCCAGGGAGAAGCCGGCGACGGCCAGCGGGCCCGGCTCCGCGCCCAGGATGCCGTCGGCCATGGCATCCACATGGTCCGCCCCGGTGATATCGGCGATGACGACGGACCGGCCGGTGACAGCCAGCGCCGCCTGCTGCTCCCGCCACAGCCGCCCATCGCAAAGCAGGCCGGGGATCAGCACCAGGGTGGGTGGCCCATCGGGCGGGAGGGCGGCAGCGATCATGGTCTGTCCTGTTCCGGTGCGGTCCGTCGCACGCTTTCCCAGCCGGGCCGACCGGCCCGGGATCATCCCAGCCGGGCCGACCGGCCCGGAATCAGTTCGCCTGCGAACAGGCGGGTTTCCGGTTCCAGCAGCGGCTGGTCCACCCGTTCCGCCAGCATGGACACCGCCGCCTCCGCCATCCGTCGCACCGGCTGGCGGATGGTGGTCAGTTCATAGGACATCCAGCGGGACGGGCCGGTCCCGTCGAAGCCGACGATGGAAACCTGCTCCGGCACCGACAGGGCGTAGCGGTGGCGCGCACAGTCCAGGGCGCCCAGGGCCATGGTGTCATTGGCGCAGACGACCGCGTCCGGCGGTCCCCCCAGCTCCTCGATCACCTGTTCGAACGCCTCCACCCCGCTTTCATAGGAATAGGTGCCGCGCGCCAGGACCAGGGTTTCGATCCCGTGCTGGCGCAGGCGGGCAACCGCATTCTCCGTCCGCTCCACGCTCACCTCGCTGTCGGCCGGACCGCCGATGACACCGAAGCGCCGGTGGCCGGCCTTCACCAGCCGATCGACCAGCCGCCGCTCCCCATCCGCATGGTCCACCGTCACCGCCGGCACGGGCGAGCCGGGGAAGACCCGGTTGTACAGGACCAGCGGCACCCGTCGGGTCACGAATTCCTCCACCCTTTCGGCCGGGATGCGGGCGGCGGCGATGACCCCGTCCACCTGGTATCGCCACACCTGCTCCATCACCGTGTCCATCTCCCCCACGCTGTCGACGGAGAACAGGAGAACGCGGGACCCGGCGGCGGAGATGCGGCGCGACAGCTCGAACAGCACCTCCGGGTAATGCAGGTTGGTGGTGGTGCCGATCAGCAGGCCGATCAGGTTGGACCGGCGGGTGATCAGGCTGCGGGCGATGGCGTTGGGCTGGTAGCCCAGCCGGGTCGCCGCCTCCATCACCCGTTTGCGCACATCGTCGGAGATGCTGGCCCCGTCGGTGAAGGCACGGCTGACGGAGCTTTGGCTGACATTGGCCAGACGGGCAACGTCGTAGGACGTCACCCGCCGGTTGGCCATATCCTCCCCGGGTGGGAGGGGTTCGGAGGCTGTGTTCCTGCCCTTAGGCGGCCTTCCGGCCATAGCGCGCCACCCTGATGTCTGCCTGCGCCTTGTGACCGGCGAAGCCTTCGAGGGCGCACAGCCGCGAGCAGTATTCACCGATCATGGCGGAGGCTTCCTCGGTGAGGACGCGCTGGTAGGTGCAGGTCTTCATGAATTTTCCAACCCACAGACCTCCCGTGTACCGTGCCGCCTTGCGCGTGGGAAGCGTGTGATTGGTGCCGATGACCTTGTCCCCGTAGGAGACATTGGTCAGGTGCCCCAGGAACAGCGCCCCGTAATTGGTCATGTGGGTCAGGAAGTAGTCCGGATCGCGGGTCATCACCTGCACATGCTCCGACGCGATCTCATCGGCGATGCGCACCATTTCCCCATACCCGTCGGCGACGATCACCTGGCCGTAATCGGCCCAGGCGCGGCCCGCGATCTCCGCCGTCGGCAGCACCAGCAACTGGCGTTCGATGGCGGCGATGGTGTCCCGGGCGAGGCTTTCCGAATTGGTCAGCAGGATGGCCGGGCTGTTGTAGCCGTGTTCCGCCTGGCCCAGCAGGTCGGTGGCGCACAGCTCCCCGTCCACGCTGTCATCGGCGATGACCAGGGTCTCCGTCGGGCCGGCCAGAAGGTCGATGCCGACCCGGCCGAACAACTGGCGCTTCGCCTCCGCCACGAAGGCGTTGCCGGGGCCGACGATCATGTCCACCGGGGCGATGGTGGCGGTACCCAGGCCCATGGCCCCCACCGCCTGGACCCCGCCGAAGCTGTAGATCTCATCCGCCCCGGCCATATCCATGGCGACGACGATGGCCGCGTTCGGCTTGCCCTGGTAGGGCGGCGCGCAGGCGATGACCCGGGGCACATCCGCCACCTTGGCTGTCACCACGCTCATATGCGCGCTGGCGACCAGGGGATACTTTCCGCCGGGGACATAGCAGCCGACGGAGTTCATGGGCAGGTTCTTATGCCCCAGCACGATGCCGGGCAGCGTCTCCACCTCCACATCCCGCAAGGCTGCCTTCTGGTGTTGGGCGAAGGTGCGGATCTGCTCCTGGGCGAAGCGGATATCCTCGATCGTCCGGGCCGACAACTCCGCGTAGCAGGCGTCGATCTCCGCCCGGGTCAGGCGGAAGCTCTCCGGCGACCAGCGGTCGAACTTCTCCGAATAGCGGCGGATGGCGGCATCCCCTTCCGCCGCGATCTCGGCCAGGATGCCCTCCACCGTCGCCCGCACCTTCGCATCGTCGGACGCCACCTGCGCCGCTTCCATACCCGTCTTCAGCCAGCGTGCCATCGCCGTCACTCCCGTCCCGTCATCTGCTGGGTTTGATCTGCTGACAGTTTTCATTCGGAGCCCGCCGCCGCAACCGGCCGGAACCGCGGGCGAACCGGTCAACGGGACGATAAATGTCTTTGCATTCGCATGCAACATTCCATTTCGGCATGGACGCGCGGGTCTGTCGCAGACCCCCTCCCTGAGGGAGAGGGGTTTTCGCATGGCCCCTCCCTCTCACCCTCAGAGAGAGGGGTTTGTGGGCCCCTCCCCCGCGACGGGTCTTGCCCGGCGGCGCGTTCTGCGCTTCTCTGCATGCGAATGCAGTTACCATCCCGGAGATTCCGATGCCCCAGCAGAACCCGTCAGCGGCCGACACCACCGCCCCCTTCCGCCTGGACGGGCGGACGGCCCTGGTCACCGGGGCTGGGCGGGGGATCGGGCGGGCCTGTGCGCTTGCCCTGGCGGGGGCGGGGGCGCAGGTCATCGCGGTCGCCCGCACGGCGCCGGATCTGGACGATCTGGCCGCCGCGGCGGATACGGTCCCCGCTGCCGCCGGCCGGATCGAGCCCTGGGTGGCCGATGTGACGGAGGCGGCGTTCCTGGACCGGGTGGCGGGGCTGCCCGTGCTGGATGTGCTGGTGAACAATGTCGGCTCCAACCAGCCGGAACCCTTCACCGCGGTGACGGCGGAGACGCTGGACAGGCTGCTGACCCTGAATGTCCGCGCCGCCTTCCTGACAGCCCAGGCGGCGGTGCGGGCGATGATCCGGGCCGGGCGCGGCGGATCTGTGGTGACCATGTCGTCCCAGATGGGGCATGTGGGCAGCCCGAACCGGACAGTCTATTGCATGACCAAGCACGCGCTGGAGGGGTTGACCAAGGCGATGGCGGTGGAACTGGCCCCGGCCGGGATCCGGGTGAATTCCGTCGGCCCCACCTTCATCGAAACCCCGCTGACCCGCCCCATGCTGGAGGATCCGGCCTTCCAGTCCTTCGTCCTGGGCCGCATCCCCCTGGGCCGCCTGGGCACGGTGGAGGAGGTGGCGAACGCCGTCCTGTTCCTGGCCAGCCCCGCCGCCTCCCTTATCACGGGGGCTTCCTTGCTGGTGGACGGGGGCTGGACCGCGCAGTGACGGAGGCCCTGGGGGGGGGCGAGGCGTAGGCGGGGACAGGGCAAGGCTGCCCACATCCCCTGCCCACCCGGTTCAGGCGCGGATCGGGGCGAACAGGGCGTCGATATCCGCTTCCGTCAGCGCACCGGGGCTGTCGGCACCGACCTCGTGCACCGCCTGGGCAAGGGCGCGCTTGCGGGCCTGCAATTCCAGCATACGATCCTCCACCGTCCCGTCGGCGACCAGCCGGTAGACGAAGACCGGCTTGTCCTGGCCGATGCGGTGGGCCCGGTCGGTCGCCTGATCCTCCACCGCCGGGTTCCACCAGGGATCATAGTGGATCACCGTATCCGCCGCGGTCAGGGTCAACCCCGTGCCCCCGGCCTTCAGGCTGATCAGGAAGATATCGGCGCCACCGGACTGGAACGTGTCCACCGGCGTCATCCGGTCGGTCGTGTCGCCGGTCAGGCTGACATGCCGCAGTCCCAAAAGGTCCAGATCCTGGCGGATCAGGTCCAGCATGCTGGTGAACTGGGAGAACAGCAGGATGCGTCGCCCTTCCTCCACCAGGCCTGGCAGCATCTGCATCAGGTGGGTCCGTTTCGCACTGCCCGCCATCCGCCGGTCATGCCGCCCGACCTTGTCCCCCGTTTTGGGCAGAAGCAGCGGATCGCAGCAGACCTGCCGCAGGCGCAGCAGCGCCTCCAGGATGATGATATGGCTGCGGCCCAGGCCCTTTGCGGCGATGGCGTTGCGCACCTTGGCATCCATGACCAGGCGCAGCGCCTCATACAGGTCGGTCTGGTCATCGCCCAGCGGAATGCGCTCGATGATTTCCGTCTTCGGCGGCAGATCGGTCGCCACCTCCCCCTTGCTGCGGCGCAGGATGAAGGGCTTCAGCCGGGCGGACAGCAGGCGCTGGCGCTCCGTGTCCCCCTTCTTCTCCACCGGGGTGCGGAACAGCTTGGTGAAGCTTTTGGAATCACCCAGCAGGCCAGGCATCACGAAATCCATCTGTGTCCAAAGCTCCCCCAGATGGTTCTCCAGCGGTGTGCCGGTGACGCAGAGGCGGCGGTCCGCCGGCAGGGTGCGAACCAGGGCCGCCAGCTTGCCCGCCTGGTTCTTGACCGCCTGCGCCTCATCCAGGACCAGCAGCGACCAGGTCAGCCGGCCCAGCAGCACATGGTCGCGCAGCAGCAGGGGGTAGCTGGTGACGATCAGATCGACCGTTGTCAGGTCCGGCCAGGTCAGCCCGCGGTCCGGCCCGTGGTGCAGATGCACCCGCAGCCCCGGCGCATGGCGCCCGGCCTCCCGCAGCCAGTTGGGGGCGACACTGGTCGGGGCGATCACCAGGGCGGGGCGCGTCAGCCGCCCGGCTTCCTTCCAGGATTGCAGCAGGGCGATCACCTGCAGGGTTTTTCCCAGGCCCATGTCATCCGCCAGGATGCCTCCAGTGCCCGCGGCATCCAGGGCCTGGAGCCAGGCAAGGCCGCGGCGCTGATAGGGGCGCAGATCGGTGGCCAGGCCTGAGGGCACCGGCGCCTCCCCCACCGGCTCCAGCAAGGCGCGCAGCCGGGCACGATGATCCGGCCGCAGCAGGTCCGGGATCGCCAGATCCGTCTGCTGATCCAGCATGGCAGCCCGGCCCAGGTCGATCCGCGCCCGACCGCGATCGTCCAGGCGGCCACTGCCGGCGAACAGATCCATCAGCACCCGGGCCAGGGGGGCGATCCGGGCCACCGGCAGGGCGACCTGCCGACCATCTGGCAGCGGGGCGAACAGGGCGGCGTCCGGGTTGGCGGCCAGCATCGCCTCCAGATCACGGCGCTGGGTCAAGGCGGCGAGCAGAAGCGGCAACAGGGGTATCCGCACCCCGTCCACTTGGATACCCAGGTCCAGATCGAACCAGCCGGGCCCGGTCGGCTGCACCTCCCCCTCCCAGGAGTCGACCGACAGCACCTGCCAGCGGAAGCCCTGGGCCACAGTGACCGTCCACCCGTCCCGGCGCAGGTCGGGCACGACCTCTGCCATGAAGGGAAGCCAGGTTTGCTCCGGCTGACCTGGGGCGAACAGGGTCTGACCGGGCGGGATGGTCCCGATACTGCCGCCCGCATAGACCGGAAAGCCGGCGACCAGGAATCCCGCCGCCTTGAGGCGCTGCACCGCATCGGCTTCCAGGTCCCGAAGACGGGGGCGCACCCGGACCCGGCCACCCTCCACCTCCCGGAATTCCAATGGGCCGTCGGCAAAGGACACCAGCGGTCCCGCCCCATAGTCGAACGCCAGCCAAGCATAATCCCTGACCATGGTGGACCCATGCCACGCGCCCGACCCCGGCAGCGTCGTGGAGACGGTCGCCAGAAGCAGGTGGATGGCGGGCGGCTTCGTGACCACCTCCACCGCCACGGAGCTGGTCGGCAGGGCCAGCCGCGGCGTCTTCTCCCCCCGGGCGGGGCGGGCCAGATGGGGCAGCAGGTCCTGAAGGCGCGTGGCCACCATGGTCGCCGCCACCGGGTCCAGGGCGGGGGCGTTCAGCAGGCGGCGCACCACCGGCGGATCGGCGGGCAGGTCAAGCCGCCCCAGCACCCCCGCCGTCGGGCTGACATACCAGGGGGTGGCGCCAAGGGGGATCGGGTCCGGCACATCGCCGTAAGCTTCAAGCACCGGCACCTGCCGGCCTGCACTGTCCACCTTCCAGGCGATACGGGAGGGCAGGGTCGGCCCCGGGCGCAGGGCGTCTCCCTTCAGATCCCGCCACCACAACCTCCCGAGATCAAGGGTGCGGCGCAGCACCTCCTCCATCAGGGTGGGATCGTCGGGCAGCAGGTTTTCTGTTGTGTAAGTGCCGCTACTGGCCAGCCGGGCGATGACCCGATCCACCGGTGTTACCCCCTTGGCCGTGGATTGGGCCAGGGTGGCAAGGGTCATCTTTCGGATGCTCCCCCATCCACCCTTGCGGATCGGCCGCGCCATGACGGGATCCAGAACAGGTACGCTCGCCACATACCGGGACAGCCCCAGCAGGTACTGGACCTGTTCGGATTGCTGCGCCGCCTCGGGGGACGGCACGGCGTCGGCGGCAAGATCGTTGAGCCAGGAGGCCAGGTGGGACAAATGGGTTGCCGGGATGGACAGCGGCTGCGGCCCCGGACCGGCGGGCGCGGATACAGCGACGGGCGACGGCGCCGTGGTCGGCATCGCCCTGCGGTCCAGGGCGATGAGGAGTGTGGCCGCCACGTGCTTGCAATTGTATCCCACAGGACAGGTGCAGGTGCCGTCGACCAGCCAGCCGCCCGGCCCCGACCGGACCAGCACCGCCACCTTGTACGGGGTGCGTGCCGTGCCCTTGACGACGGATGTCAGATGGATGCTGTCGGCATTGTCGGCGATGACGCGCAGGTCCGTCACCTGCCGATCGGCGGCATAGCCCCGCCCACGCTGCACCGTCGTGGCGTCAAGCTTCTTGAGCACGCGGTCATCAAGGGTGATCTGCGGCATCCATGCCCCTCATCCATGCCCCTTCCAGGGCGGTCCCCCTACCTGGGATGCCAGCACCGCGGGCCTGGATCAAGCCCGCTTGCAGGGGGAAGGGATCACCATCCCGGCCGGGAGGACAAGCATACGCCCCCCAAAAACGCCGGAACCGCCTATCCCTCCAGCCCCGCCAGGCCGGACAGGCTGCCGAGCAGGGCGAGCGGGCCGGTAGGGGCGGGCACAGTGGATGTGATGATCAGGGAAGACGGGGGCAATATGCCGGCGGGGCCTGGATCGTCATCGCCGTGGCCATCGATCGATCCGCCGACGATTGATCCGCCGACGATTGATCCGCCGACAATTGATCCGCCGACGATGGCGATGGTGAAATCACCCTGGCCGTCACCGTCCTGGTCCACCACCACTTCCGTGATCGTGGAGCCGCCGGTCAGGCCGCCTTGCAGGGTTCCGCCGCCCCAGTCGATGATCCCGCCCTCCACCGGGCGGAGGGAGAGGATTCGGGCATCGGGCATGCCGTCCAGCACCAGCCGGTCCCCGGCACCCGCATCGAAATCCCGGATCAGGGCCAGGATGGGAAGGCCGCCCCCGCCTATCGTGGTTCCACCGGACACGGCGCCGCTGTCCGGCGCATGGCGCAGCGGCGTGCCGATCAGGCTGGCGCCGATGACGAAGCTGTCGGCCCCGTCACCACCGATGGCCACCGTTCCCACCGCCAGGACCAGGATATCGTCCCCCGCCCCGCCATCCAGCGTATCGCCGGGGCCCGTGCGGCCGGTTGCCAGGGAGGCGACATCCATAGCAATGCCCGGCCCGCCGCCCGCGATCAGCAGGTCGTCGCCCTCCCCACCGATCAGCAGGTCCCGCCCCTCCCCGCCCACCAGCGTGTCATTCCCGGCGCCGCCGATCAGGGAATCGTCGCCCGCCCCGCCCCGGATCAGGTCATTCCCCGCCCCGCCGACCAGACTGTCCGCCCCGGCCGTGCCGGAAAGGATCAGGCCGGGAAGGGTCCCGGACGGGGTGGTGCCGCCGACCGACATGCTGCCGGTCCCCGCTGCCGCGGCGGTCGATCCGGCGGGCGGAACGGCCACCCGTGCCTCCGCCGCCGTGGCGATCAGGGACAGGGCGACCAGGGCGGCGGCCCGCACCTCCTCCCCCCCTGCCGGTTCGGTGCCCGGGACGGCGTCGCCGGCCCCATCGGACGCCCCCTCTCCCCCCTTGCCCGAGGGCTCGGGCGGAAGCAGGGAGGACAGGTCGGCAGCCAACGCCGCGGCGGCGTCGGCATCGGCGGGGCGGTCCACCCCGTCCAGGGCCCCCGGCTCCGTCGCCAGATAGAAATCCACCGCCAGCAGCAAAAGGACCGCCAGGGGGGAGGACTGGAACACCGCCGATTCGGCGAAGCGGCGATCATCCATGCCCGCATCCTTGACCATCCGGTCGATCAGGCGGCGCAGATTGGCATCCTGGGCATAAAGATCGGACACCACCGTATGGGCAACGAACTGGCCGTTGATCCGGGCCAGGTGCAGCAGCACATCGCCGGTCAGGGCGGAGGTGACGACGAACCAGGGATCCCCCTGGTCGGACACGCCATGGGCGGTTTCAAAGGGAAGGTCACCGCGGGCCAGCAGATTGGCCAGGCGCAGCAATTCCGCCTTTTCCTGGTTGGTCCAGTCACGGCTGGCGGCGACGGCGCGCAGGAATGGAATGATCTCAGCCAAGGGATGCCCCCTTCCTGTCCCCAGCCGCCGTCAGGCCGCCCCGCTGCCAGTCCCGCTGCCAGTCCCGCTGCCAGTCCCACTGGCCATCCCACTGGCCATCCCACTGGCCGCCCCGTCCCCGGCAGCGCTGCCGTGGCCGACCGGGAAAAGCAGCCAGTAAACCGGCGGATCGTAGTGCTTCAGCATCACCTGGGTGAAATGCCGGGGGTCGATGCCCAGGGCCACGGCCCAGGCCTCGAACTGTTCGGAGGGGACACGGCCATGCCCCCCTTCCACCTGGGAGATGAAGGTGTAGTAGCGCAGGCCTAGCCGATCGGCCAGATCCGCCTGGGTCAGGCCGGCCTGTTCGCGCATGACCTTCAGCCAGCGGCCCGCCTGCTTGCGGAGCTGCTTGGCCGCGGCCCCCTTCTCCCCCGTCTTTTCCGCCCCACGGTCGGCGGCCCGGATCGCTGCTTCAGCCATCGGCGTCAAGCCCTTCGGCGTTTCATATCCACTGATGTGTAACACCGGGTCCGGCCCGGCTCAACGTGAAAAGCCAAGCCGTGGGGCCCCCCGGCGTCAGGGCTACCTTGATCAAATTCGCTTGACTCTATTTTTGAGTTTCAAGATTACTGTATACGCCATCCGGCCTGGATGGCATCGCTGTTCAGACCGTTTCGAAGGAGTGAGACCAATGTACACGGGCGATACCACGCCGCCTTCCGATAACCTGATCCGCATCACCGCCCTTCCCGGCGCCGTTCCGGGCAGCACCGGCGGCGATACGGGGGGGGAGATCACGCTGGGCACCCTGCCGGTCAGCGGGGACGGGTCCCTGGTCATCGGGTCCGGCGTGATCGATCTGGCCGATTTCCTGGACGCGGATGCCCTGGCGGAGCTTCTGTCCACCGGCAATTTCAAGGAACTGCAGGCCCGCCTCTGGTCGGTGCCGGAATACCGGGACCTGATGGGCTCCCTTGGCTTCGACGGGCCGGTGGATCTGGGCCCGGATGAGGTGACGATCCTGCCGGTCGACCTGGATTTCAGTGGGATCACCATCCTCCCGGCCGATTTCGACTTCGCCGCCCTGTTCGAGGATATGTTCGCCGATGCGGCTAGCATGGACCTGACCATCCTGGGCGCCCTGCCGGACATGGCGACGGTCGATTTCGGCTGGACCGGGTTCTGATCGGCAATACCAATTGTCGGAAATCCCGACCGTTGGTACGGCGGCGACCGCCGCCGCGACGCGCGACCGGCGATGCCCAAGGCCACGGCGTGGCCGCCCGGCGACTAGGCGGGACGAAGCCGGTGTTCCATGCCGACGGTAGGACAGCCTGACTGTCGGCATGGCGTGCCCGGCGGGGCGGATCCGCTCAGGGTCCCGGCCGGGCCCAGGTGACGACGACCGGGGTCACAGGCGTGCGCCCCGCCACATCGGCCGCATGGCGGCGGGCGGTCGCCTCATCGGCGTATTCCCCCAGGATGACCACGTACCAGGCGGCCGTGCCCGCATGGGCGGTGGTGACGATCTCCGCCGCGATGCCCGCCCCGCTCAGGCGGTCCGCCAGTTCATCCGCCATCTCCCGGCGCAGGAACCGCCCCGCCTGTACCGCGAAGACATGGGGCCCTGGCGCAGCCTTGGGCGGCGGGGGTTCCACCGGCGGGGGCAGGACCGGGGCGGCGGCGGCCGTCGCCAAGGGTCCGGACAGGGGGGAGACGACGGGAGCCTCCAGCGGCGGCGCACTGCTGAACCCGCTGACCGCCCGGACGGGGGCAGCGGCAGGGGCCGGGGCGGCAGCTGTAGCCGCCGACGCTCCACCCGCAGCCCCATTCGCCGAGGTTGCGGCCGGTTCCGGGGCAGACGCAGCCGCTGCCGGCGCACCAGAATCAGGTTTGGCGGCTGGGGATGGGGCATCGGCTCCCCCCGGCGAGGGCGGGGATTGGGCAGGGGCGGCGACAACGGCGGTGGCGGGGTAGCCGCCGGTGGCGCCCGGTTGCGGCCCGCCATCACCCCGCCCCAGGTCCCGGCCGACGATCACGCCGATGCCGAAGGTTGCCAACCCGAACAGGATCATTCCGATCAGGGCAAGTATCACCTGACCCCGGGTCATCGCCGGGCCCCGATCGCGGGCCGGAACGGCGCCCCCGTCCGCGGCACACCACCCGCCGCCGCCTGCTTTGCCTGCACCGGCGGGGCCGGGGCATTGGCCGGGGACAGGGCAGTGAAGGGCGCGGAAGTGCCGACCGGCGAGGCCGGACCTGCCGAGGGTCGGGCGGTCGCAGCCGCCGGGGCGGGCCGAGGTGCCTGGGTCCGGGTCGGGGCAGGCTGGGTCGGGGCAGGCTGGGTCGGTGACGGGTCGGCGGAGGGGAACGACACCCCCGCCCACCGAGGCGCCGGGGCAGCGGGTGCAGGGGCCGCGGGGGAGCCAGGCGATCTCCCGGCACTGCGGGACGGGGCCGTTGGGCCCGGGGTGGGCCCGACAGTCGGGGTAGTGTGGGTGGGGACGGTAGTGGGGGCGGTGGCGGCGGCCGGTTTCGCGCCACGGGCCGTTGTGACCTTTCCGGCGGCCCGCGTGTCGGCGCCTGCCTTCCCGGCCCCGGGCTTCTCCGCTTTGGTCGGTGGCTCCGGCTGCTGCGGGCTGGTCGCCGCCCGGCGGTCCAGGAAGGTGCCCCGCTGCAAACCGATGCCACCCATCTGCAACTGCTGCCAGGGCGTGAACCGTTCATCGGGCAGGCCGGCCTGGCTGCGGAAGGCGGCATTGGGCTGATAGGTGCCGGAATAATTGCTCCACCAGTCCAGCGTGCCGTTGCTGAACCGGGCGGTCCCGGCGAACAGCACGGGGTGGCCGCCGGCGATGGCGGCATGGCCAGCCTTGGCGGAGACCAGGGTGCGCGCGGCGTTGCGCGTTTCCCCCACCACCCGCACGAAATTATAGGTGCCATCGGGCCGGACCATCACGCCCCGTTCCGCCTGGCGGATCTGGAACAGGTCATCCCCCGCCGGCACCAGTTCCTCCCCCGCCGGGCCGCGGTGGGTCGAGGGGGTACGCAGCGCATCGAATGTCTTCATCGGGGGGACCGCCATTCCAGAGCTGGGGGCATAGGATACCGGCACCGGGCGGGCCCGGCAATGCGGTGGGAATTGGAGAGGCGCCGGGTCACGGCACCTGGACCGTCACCTGACCGGCGAAGTTGATGGAGATGGACCCGCCCCAAGCGCACATGCATTTGGAGGAGTTGTTGAGCGCGGGCATATTGCCCAGCAGGACCGTCGGCGCGCCGACGATCCAGGGGGCGACCGTCATGGGGATGCAGGGCATCGGCGTCAGCACACCCAGGGCCGCCGCCGTCGCCGCCGCCACCATGGGATTGGCGATGCTGTTGCACATGCCGAAGGGCATGATGTTCAGCATGGGCACATAATCCATGATGTTGGCCGCGGGCGGCCCACCCGCCATGGTGCGGTTGATGGGCAGCACCGACAGGGCGCTGGGCGCCACACCGAAGCTGCATTGAAGCAAGGCGCCTGCCACCACCTGCTGTCCCATGCGATCCCCCCTCCCCCGCGTCAGTCCTTGGAGCCGAACAGCCGGTCACGCAGGGATTTCCGCGCGCCCGGGCCGGACAGCACCTGGACCGGCCCCTGTTGCAGCCCGTCCTTGAAGCGGACCCGTTCCCGCACCGCCCCCGCCGCGTCATAGGTGACCAGGTCGCCCTGGGCCAAGCCGGCGGCATAATGCGCCTCCCGCTGGGGAAGGCCGTTGGGGTGGTAATCCACAGCCGCGCCGTGCAACTGATCGTCCAGATAGGATTCGGTGCGCATCACCGTTCCATCGGGGCGCAGGATGGTGGCGGTGCCGGTCTTCTTCCCCGCCAGGAAGGGCGTGACCGCGGTCAGCCGCCCGGCGGGGTCGAAGCTCCGCACCTCCCCATGCAGGTGGCCGTCGGCATAGGTCATTTCCGTCGCCGGTCGGCCCGCCGTAAAGATCGTGCAGGGCCCGTGCAGAAGACCCCGGCGGAAGGTCATCCGTGCCACCGGCCGCCCGGCCGCATCGAATTCCTCCAGCACCCCGTCCAGTTCCCCCCCCACCATGCGGAACCGCCGGCGCAGGGTGCCGGCGGCATCGCGATCCTCCCGCAGCTCCGGGGCGGGGCCGGCATCGGGGCCGGCAGCGGTGGTGGGATCGGGGCTGTCCATGGGATGGGCCTCAGTTGATCTTCACCAGGCCGCCCTTCAGGGTCAGCATGCCGCCACCATCCACCGTGGCCATGGCCGATCCCTTGATGTCGGTCGTGGCCCCGCCTTCCACCTTGGCGCCGACGGACCCTTTCAGGGTGGCGTTCAGGCCTTCCACGCTGGCATCCGTGCCCGCCTTGGCGGACAGCTCCGTCCCGGCCTGAAGGGTCAGGCCCGTGCCCGCCTTGACAGTGCCCGCCGTACCCGCCTGGGCGGTCAGGTCGGCGCCGGATTTCAGAGTGATCTTGCCCCCGGCTTCGATGCTGATATCCCCATCCACCTTCAGTGTGAACTTGCCGCTGACGGTCCAGGTGACATCGCCCTTGTTGGTCTTTGTCTCATCCCCCTCCACCGTGATAGCGCGGGTGCCTTTCACACTGTGGGTTTCCTTGCCCTTGGCCACGGACAGGGTACGGTCCCCTTCCGTGATGGTCAGGGTGTCGTTGCCCTTGGTGATGGTGGCCTTACGGTTTCCCTTGTCCAGGGTCAGGGTATCGTCGGCCTCGTTGATCGTGGTGGTGCGGCTGTTCTTGATCAGAACTTTCATGTCCTTCTGCGCCTGCATATAGAATTCTTCCGAATCCTTCTTGTCCTCAAACCGAATCTCGTTGTAGCCACCGCCGCTTTTGCTGGTGTTGGACTTGATCGTGCTCTTGGTCTGATCATCAGGCAGGGTATAGGGCACCGGCTGTTCGCCATTATAGACGGAACCGGTGACCAGGGGGCGGTCGGGATCGCCTTCCAGGAAGGTGACGACCACCTCCTGCCCGATGCGGGGCAGGAAGAAGCTGCCCCAGTTCTTGCCCGCCCAGCCCTGGGCCACGCGGACCCAGCAGGATGAATTCTCATCCTTCTTGCCATCCTGGTCCCAGTGGAACTGCACCTTGATGCGGCCGTACTTGTCGGTCCAGATCTCCTCCCCCGATTTGCCGCAGACGATGGCCGTCTGGGTCCCCGGGATGCGGGGGCGGATGGCGGTGCGGGGCGGACGGTAGGTGGTGTCGGCCGGAAGGGCGGTGAAGCTGTTGGAATAAGTACCGAAGGTGACGCTGTGGTCCACCCGGTGCAGCACATAGGCGGCATTGGCATCGCTGCGCGGATGGCCGGACAGGGTGAATTTCAGCCCCGCCGCCAGCCCGCGCACCCGGCTGGACCCATGCGCCTGCTTGGCCGGGGCCTCCAGCTCCGCGAGGCGGATCTTGCCTCGGGCATCGCCCGCATCCTTCTTGGCGTAGCCGCCGGGATATTCATAGATCTGAAGGCTGCCGGTGCCGGACACACTGACCTTCAGCTCGGTCGAAGGGGTTTCGAAATTGAAATCCTCCGCCTGAAACGCGCCAGGTGTCATCATCGTTTCGATGGTGAAACTATCCACCCGGTCATCCTCCAGCCATTCCTTGCCGACCGGCAGGGGCAGGTAGGGCAGCGTGGACGTGCCGGGGATGGTGGTATGGGCGCTGGCATCATCGGCCAGGACCAGGGTATGGGTCCCGTCGGCGAAGGTGAAGAACCAGAAGATCCCCTCCTCCTCCATCAGGCGGGTGACGAAGTTCAGGGCGGTTTCATTGTACTGCACACAGTAATCGCGCGCCGCATAGGTGGCGGTCAGGCTGTCCTTGAAATCGGTGCAGCTCAAGTCGCCGAACACCGCCTTGATGATTTCCGGTACCGTCTTGGTCTGGAAGATCTTGCAGCCGCTGGTCAGGCCCAGTTTCCACAGCCAGGGGCGAAGCTGAAGCTGATAGGTATTCTCCACCTGCACGGCGCGGGTGCAGATGCCGTTGATATAGCGCTTGCCCCCATCCGGCCCGGTCAGGGTGACGGTCACGCCTTTCCCCACCACCGACGCCATGTCCAGGTCGGCGGCATCGGCCGTTGCCGTCAGGTCGAACTGGAACAGGGTGCAGATGCCCTCGAACCCTGTCAGTTCCTTCAGGACCAACTTGTCCTTGCCCAAAGGCGTGGTCAAGGACAGGGACTGGTTGTCCTGGGTCTGGCTGTCGCTCATGCTGCCTCACGTGCTGCCGCTTGTCCCGGATGCGGCGGCTCACGCACCGTCGGTGCCGAAGCGAAGGGTCAGGCCGCTGCCATCCGCCGCCACCCCCACATGGACCAGATCGATGGGGTCGCCCGCGGCCAGCCTCTCCAGCACCTCCGTCGACAGATCGGGCAGAAGGCCGTTGGTCAACATCTGGTCGATGGCCCGCGCCCCGGCATCGGTCGTCCGGCAATGGGCGGCGACATGGGCCACCACCTCCTCCCCCACGGTCATTTCGGCACCGTAAGCATCCATCATCCGCGCCCGGATCTTCGCTAGCTTCAGGCGCACGATCTCCCGCAGGCGGGGTTCGGCCAAAGGCAGGTAGGGCACCACCACCATTCGCCCCAGCAGCGCGGGCTTGAAATGCCGGACCAGATCCGGCCGGATCAGATCGGCCAGTTCCGCCGGGTCCGGCGGCGGGCCGGCGCGGCGGGCCCGGTCGTGGATCAGGTCGGAACCCAGATTGCTGGTCAGCAGGATGACCGTGTTCTTGAAATCCACCGGCGTGCCTTCCCCATCCTCCAGCACGCCCTTGTCGAAGACCTGGTAGAACAGCTCCAGCACATCGGCATGGGCCTTTTCCACCTCATCCAGAAGGACGACGGAATAGGGGTTGCGGCGCACCGCCTCTGTCAGGACACCGCCGCGGCCGAAGCCGACATAGCCCGGCGGGGCGCCCTTCAGGCCGCTGACGCTATGGGCTTCCTGGTATTCGGACATGTTGATGGTGACCATGGCCCGTTCGCCGCCGAACAGGAGATCGGCCAGGGCAAGCGCCGTTTCCGTCTTGCCAACGCCCGACGGCCCGACCAGCAGGAAGACGCCCGTGGGCTTGCCTGGCTCCGCCAGGGAGGCATAGTAGGTGCGAATTCGTTTCGCAATCGCATCAAGGGCGGAATCCTGACCCACCACCCGGTCGGCCATGCGGTCGCGCAAGGACCGGACGGCGACCACGTTGTCGGTCAGCATGCGGCCCACCGGGATTCCGGTCCAGCCCGACACGACGGAGGCGACGGCCCGATGATCCACCGACAGGGGCACCATCGGCTCCTGCCCCTGGATCTGCTCCAGCTCCAGGCGCAGCCCCTCCAGATCGCCCATCATCTTGCTGAAATCGGGGCCACGCAGGCCGCCGCCAGCCAGCTTCTCCTCCATCTCCCGCACCCGGCCGGACAGGGCGGCCTCCTGGCGCCAACGCTGCTCCAGCCGCTCGCGTTCCTCCTCCGTCCGGTCCTTCTCCTCCGACAGGGTGTCGATGCGCTCCCCATGGTCGCGGCCCCGGGCGGTTTCCCGGCCCAGCAGGGCGATCTCCTCCCCCAGTTGCTGGACCCGGCGGCGGGCACCTTCCAACTGGGGTGGCGGGCCGCTCTGGGCGATGGCGACCCGGGCGCAGGCCGTGTCCAGGACGCCAATGGCCTTGTCCGGCAACTGGCGGCCGGGGATGTAGCGGTGGGACAGGCGCACGGCATCGCGCACCGCCTCATCCAGCACGCGCACGCCGTGGTGGGTTTCCAACTTTGGCACCAGGCCGCGCAGCATGGCGACGGCCGTGTCCTCATCCGGTTCATCCACCTTGATGACCTGGAACCGGCGGGCCAGCGCGGGGTCCTTCTCGAAGTATTTCTTGTACTCGGCCCAGGTGGTGGCGGCGATGGTCCGCAGCTCCCCCCGCGCCAGGGCGGGTTTCAGCAGATTGGCCGCATCCCCCTGCCCCGGCGCGCCGCCGGCGCCGATCAGGCTGTGCGCCTCATCGATGAACATGATGATGGGGATGGGGCTGGCCGCCACCTCCCCGATCACCTGCTTCAGGCGGTTTTCGAACTCGCCGCGCACCCCCGCCCCGGCCTGGAGAAGGCCCAAGTCCAGGGACAGCACCCGCACGGATTTCAGCGGCGGCGGCACCGCCCCCTCCACGATCCGCTGGGCGAAGCCTTCCACCACCGCCGTCTTGCCCACGCCCGGATCGCCGGTCAGGATCGGGTTGTTCTGGCGGCGGCGCATCAGCACATCCACCAGTTGCCGGATCTCCCCGTCCCGGCCCACCACCGGATCGGATTTCCCCGCCAGGGCCTGGGCCGTCAGGTCGATGGTGTAGCTGTCCAGCGCCGGGCTGTTGGACGGGCCGACCGGTCGCGCCGGGGCCGACGAAGCCGCCGCAGCGCCAGCCGTCGGTGCCGGACCGGCAGCCCCCGCCGCACGACCGGCCCCGAAGGAGGTGGCGGCGGCCGGGGCCGCCCCGGCCGGATCCTCCGCCGTGCCGCGGATCAACTCCGGCAGATCCTCCCCCAGGCGGCCACGCGGGACCTTCGCCAGCAGGGGCACCGGCTCCAGCAGCAGACCGCGCAGCGCCTCATCCTCCAAAAGGGCCTTCAGGATGGCGCCCGAGCGAACCGACGGCGCACCAAGGTCAAGGGAGGAGACGAGCCAGGCCGATTGCAGCAGCCGCACGATGTGTTCGGAAAAGGCCGGGGTGCGGCCGTTGCCCCGCTTCAGCCGGTCCAATGCCGCCGTCAACTGCCCCTGGAGGGCGCCCGTGTCCACTTCATAGTACCGGAGCACCGGGACCAGATCACCATCGGTGCGTTCCACCAGCTTAAGCAGGAGGTGCTCCACCTCCACCGCGAAATGGGTCTGCGCCAGACAGAGCTGTGCCGCCCCCTCCAGCGCCCGCTTGGTCAGGGGATTGAGGCGGGCGATCAGGGTGGCGAGGGTGGACATGGGGGAAATCACCTTGGAAAGTTCAGATCATTGATCGCTTCACCGACGTGATAAAGCAGCACAGTTCCATCTGTCTTGATAAGCACCCGATATCGCTATGGTTGCGCACCCAGGGCACTTATCACACGGCACCATAGCCAGCCTTCAGGGAATCATGTAGAAGCGCCTGAAATGGCCGTTGTCAACATAGCTTCAATGACATCCAATTCGAAGCCGCTCGGCTTGCTGTTTCGATGAGCATCCATGTTTCGCGAATAGATCATCTTTCCATCGAAGAAAACTTCGTAGCGCAATTCATCCGCCAGGTACAGGCTTCCGGTATGGCGTTTTGCGGACACACGGACAGCCAGTTTACTTTGCTTATATTGATAAACGATCCGTTCGATCAGAAGCTGTTCACTATTGCAGTGGGTGGAGGCAGCAACGAGATTGTCCGCAGTGTCCGATCCCCCACCACCATGACCGATCAGATGGCACCAATTGTAGTTCGACGGCGTCGGCCCCAGGAAATGCTGCGCGTAGGTGGTGGCGCTGGCAGTCGGGCACGATCCTTCAGCCGTCGTTGCGGTCAGCATGTTCGCAACATAGTCCCGGCGCTTTCCGGATGAGTAGGTCAGCGAGGAAATCGGCGAAGAGATATTGTAAACTCTATTCTTGAATATCCTCTTGGTTATTTTGGCCTCATCGTAAGTTGCCCCCGACCCTTCCCGCATTTTGAATGATCCCGCGCGCGGCGCGCCGCGACCCTCTTGACGGGCAAAGTTAATCCGGTTGAATACTCCAACTTTGGTCTTCTTGATCTGCCGCAGGTTTCCGTTGGCCAGGAGTTTATAGAAATTGGTTCCGTCCGTATACTGCTCGGAACCACCGACATTGACCTTCTTCAACAGTTTTCCCGTTGTCGGATGCCGGAACATCTGAACGGTAAAGCCATTGCCGGTCGACTGCGGAGGACGCCGTGGAGATTTTTGTCCGGCAGTCGGCAGCATCTTCGCCTGCACCGCATCCGGCGGACGATGGCCCGCGGCGCGCTGGCCCAGGCGGTCGGCCTCCGCCTCCAGGTGCGGGTCCTGGACGACGGCGACGCCGCTGCCGAAGGGGTTGCGGACCCGGCCCTGGCGCTGCTGCACCACATGGGCCAGTTCATGGCCCAGCAAGGCCTGGCCCTGGGGACTGTCCGGGTTGTATTGGCCGGGGGCGAAGTACAGACTGCTGCCCATGGTAAAGGCAAGCGCGCCGATGCTGGGCGCTTCCGGCCCGACATGGACCCGCACGTCGGAAAAGTCGGCACCGAAGAAGCTTTCCATCTTGGTGCGGATCGGGTCCGGCAGAGGGCGTCCGCCAGTGGACGGGCGGATCATCCCACCGGGAAGCTGCTTGGCATGGGGATGGGCCCCCGCCCGCCCGGTGGAAGGCATCGCCACCTGTCCAGGCTTCCCCGAAGGCCCGCCCCCGCCCGGCTGTGCGGGAACGCGGGGTCCGGCGGGGCCGAAGCGGCCTTGCAGAATGGTACCGGTCATGTCGATCCGCCTCCCCCCACGATGCCGCCAAAGAGTTCCCAAGAATAGGGCTTGGGAGTATTTGGCGTCAATCTGCGATCCATTCGGAATTGACCCATCGCCATCACCGCTCATCCAGCCGGATCACGGCCTGGGCCGGGCCGGACCTGGGGCGGCCCAGGAAGGCGGTCCGGCCCAGCGCCCGATCCTCCCCCGCGCCACGGTGCAGGGTCAGCGGCGGCACGGCATCGGGGCGCAGGCGCAGCACCAGCCGGATGCGCAGGTCCGGGCCGGCATGGAACCGAACCAGATCCTGCAGCGCGCGCGCGCCGCCATGGCCGGGCAGGAAGGTGACGAACCGCGCCATGTCCAGCCCGTCCAGAACCACGGCGATGCCCGCCGTCTGATCCCAGACCCGGGTGCCCAGCACGGCCCCGCGGCCCAGGCGGGTGGCCTCCGCCCGACGACCCAGGATGGTCCGGTCCTCCGGCTCCAGGGCCAGCCAGGCGCCGTCCAGCGGCTCGATCCGTGCCTCCACCCCGAAATGGGTGGAGAGGATGCGCTCCAGCCCGTGCTGGCTGGCCGTGGTCCGGTTCAGCAGGCCGGCCACGCGGTTCAGCGCCCGATCCGGTACCGCCATCCGCCCTTGCAGGTGCCGGGTGCCCAGGCCGGAAAGGGCGGCCACATAGCCCGCCACATTGCTGTCCCACGGCGCCCGCCCGGTCAGTTCCGGCCGGTGCGCCCGCCGCGCCCGCACCATCAGGGAGACAAGGCGATGGTTGAACAGGTCAAGGAAGTCCCGCATTGCGGTATCTCCCGCCCGCACCCGGTCGACCAAAAGGTCCGAAATCGGTTGCGGCAGGGGGCCGAAGGACCCGCCCAGACCCATGAAATTCACCCGCACAGCATAGCGCAGGCGTCCCGAGGGAGTTTCCCGCCGCCGCACCTCCTGCACCGGGTTGCCGGTGTGGACAGCGCTGAGGCTGCCGTGGAAGCGCAGCACCTCCGCCCCGGAATCGCTGCCCTGGCCCACGGGAAGGAAGCCCGGCCCCCCCGCCGCGGCCGCACGGGCGGCATCCGCCTCGATCAGGCGGATGGCCTGGAACGCATCGAACCACGCCGGGTCCGACAGCATCTGCCGGATCAGAGAACGATCCGTTCGCCAACCCGTGCCGGCCATCGTTTCCATACTCCGTCGCGCTGGCGGCTTTTCAGCACCAGCTGGGTGAAACTGTTGACCCCGGCATAAAGCGCCAGGAACCGGTCCAGAACCGCGCCCAGAAGGAAGGCGCCGGCCCCGGCGAACAGGCCTTCGTCCAGGGTGACCGTCACCTCCCGGCCGCGGACGAAGCCGCGCCAGGCATCGGCCCCCACGCGCCGCACCACCGGGCGGGAGGACAGGGCGACGATACCCGCCGCCTGCTGCTGCACCCCGGCCCCACAGCCATGGCCGTACAGGATCAGGATTTCCCGCAGGGCCTTCAGCGCCGTTTCCTCCCCCCCCGCCCCGGTGGCGCGGTCGCCCAGGGACAGATGGTTCAGGGACAGGGCGGAGACGAGCTGCCACAGCGCCTCCCCCTGGCGGGGAGCGGGGATCTGGGCGGTCGGCCGGGTCAGGCAGGTGACGGCCCGCACCGGCGCATCCACCTCCAGGTTCAGGGCGGTGCCGGGCGACAGCTGTTCGGCCACGCCGCGGTTGGTGCAGAGCGTATGGGCGAAGACCGTCCGCGTCGGCGGCTGGGCGGGATCCAGGGCCAGGTCGACGAAGGAGAGCCAGAGATCCGTACCCGCCATATCCGCCCGGGTGGACGGGCGGCGACGGGCGATCCAGAAGGCGGTGGGTTCCGCCCCCGCCGCCTGGTTCCCCGTCGCCTGATGATCGTAGGAGAAGAAGGGGCGGATCAGCGCCGTTTCATCCGCCGGGCTGGACAATGCTGAGACCTTGAGGATGCTGTGCACCTCCGTCGCGCGCTCCCACCGGCTGTCCGGCACCAGCCGGTATTCGGACTGGGTATGGTCCAGGCGCAGGGGCTCGCTGGTTTTGGGGAACAGGTTGACGATGGGCACGCAGTTGGTGCGCACCGCCACCCGGTCCAGCCGATCGGCCCGGTCGGGCAGGCGCGACAGCACGAACAGCAACTCCGCCTCCTGGCCCGTGGGCCAGCCCTCCAGCCCGGTCACGTCGACGAACAGGAACTTCTGCGGGAAGGTGAAGTATTCGCGGATCAGCCGGTACCCCTGATGGGCCTGGGCTGGAAAGGCCAGCAGGTCCTCATCCGGGCCAAAGCCCACGGGCTGGACACTCTCCGCCGGAAGCAGGTGCAGCGCCTCCCCCCCCGATCCACTTTTGCCGGGTCTGGCGGGCGCGCCCAAGCCCACGGCCAGGGTGGCGTTCAGCAGCAGCTCGTACACCGTTCCGGCCAGGGCCGTGTCCGCATCCAGGAAGAAGCGCAGCCGGTCGGGCCGCACATCGGCGAAGGTCAACGTCCCCTGGCACCGCAGGCGCAGGCGCAGCACGCCCGCCGTGCCGGGAAGGCGGGCCAGTTGGGGGAAGCGTTCGGGCTGGAGCAGGTCCAGCCCCGCCACTTCCACCGGCCAGAGGCGGAGCGGATAACCGGTGCGGAAGCGGCAGGTCAGGCCGTCCTTCCGGCTTTCGGCGAACAGGGCTGTGCCGTCCGGTACGGTGAAGCCCAGGGCGGCCCGCGCCTGGCCGGGGTCCACCTCGAACCGGGCAATGCCGGCACTGGGGACCGGAGCGACCAGGGGGGGATAGAGCGTTTCCAGCAGTGCCGACGGGATCAGGGGGAAATCCGCCTCCAGCGTGCGCTGGATACGCGCCGTCAGGAAGGCGAAGCTTTCGATCAGGCGCTCGGTATGGGGATCCCGGCTTTCATGGCCGTTGAAATCCAGCCGCCCGGCGATCTTGGGATACGTGCGTGCGAACTCCGCCCCCTCGTTGCGGAGATAGAGCAGTTCGCGCTCGAAACAGGCGAAAAGATCGTCCCCCTCATCACGCGGCATGGTGCATCCTCTGGCCGTCATGCATCACGACGGGGAAGGCCACCGGCTCCATCCGCCCGTCCAGCAGGATGCGGCCTGTCAATTCCAGCAGCAGCGACCGCCGGTCATGATCATCCGGCAACACCGTGGCAATGGCGCCCTGGCGCCGCAGATCCTCATTGACCGGAAGGCGCCCTGCCCGTTCCGACCATTCCTTCAGGAAGGCACCGCGCCGTTCCGCCGTCAGGCGGTGCAGCCGCACGCGCGCATCGATCAGCCGCGGCTCGAACGCGCGGATCGCCGTTTCCAGCTCATGGATCAGCGATGCCTCCGCCTCCGCGTTGAAGGGGGCGAAGGTGGACAGGTCGGGCACGCCGTAATCCAGCGTCGTCCGTATCCGTCCCGCCATCTCCTCCCGCGATCGCGGGCAGCGGGTGTTGACCAGGGCGGAGATCTCCAGCGCGATGGACAGGATCAGCCTGTCCCGGTCCAGCGGTGCCATGACGTCCCCGTGCCGGGCGGGGGTGCGGATATCCGCATCCACCAGCCGGTCGAACAAGGGCACGGGCGCCCCGGGGAGAAGTCTTGGTCCGCTCATATCCGCCGGTCCGGTCGGGGAGGGAAATCAGGATGGCAAGGGATCGGCCGGGGCAGGCTTGCCACCCGCCCCGGCCGGGGGATCAGGACACGACCTGTGTGATCAGGTCGTGCTTCACGGGCTGGGCGCCCTCGCTCGTGCCGTCATCCTCCTTCTGCGGGATGTAGGTGTACTGCACCGTCCCGTAGCTGAGGGTGACGGTCTCGGTCGGGATGTCGCCCGTGCCGCCGCCGATGGAGAAGTTGGAGATGATCACCTTCTCCATGGTGATCTCCAGGTACTTCACCGCCTTGTTGTCGCCGTTGGACCGGTAGGCGCAGAAGACCGCCTTCTGGATGTGCTTACCGGTCCAGCACTGCTTCAGCAGATCGTCCGACGAGGAGTCGATGTACTTGGTGAAGGAGAAGTCGGCGTGGTTCGCCTGCTCCACCGTGCCGCCGCCCGCACTGCTGCGGGTGGGAGAGGTGGGCTGGTTGAAGGAATGGCTCCAGGACAGGACCTGGATCTCACCCGCATGGACGCTGTCGGTCGCTTCGCCCGTGATATCCGGGGTGGTGAACTTGATGAACATATTGCCGGCCATGGCAACTCTCCGTCTCGTGGCCCGCCATCGCGGCAGCGGCCGTTGTATCGATCATCGGGGAAAGGCGTGCCCTTCCCCGGCCCGGCGCACCGGAACCGGGGGAAGGCGGTACCTGATCAGGCCGCGGGCGCCGGCAGTTCGGCGACGAGGCGGATGGAGGCGGTAAGTTCCTCCAGCTGGAAGTGGGGCCGCAGGAAGACCGTGGCCCGGTAGGCGCCGGGCTTGCCCGGAACGTCGAAGACATCGACGCGGGCTTCACGCAGCGGATACTTGGCCTTCAGCTCCTGACCGGCATCGTCCTTGCCCAGGACGTAGTCGACGATCCAGGCGTTCAGGTAGGACTGCACGTCCTCCTTGGTCATGAAGCTGCCGATCTTGTCGCGCATGATGACCTTGATGTAATGCGCGAAACGGGAGGCGTTCAGCACATAGGGCAGCATGGCGGAAATGCGGCTGTTGGCGTTGGCCGCATCGGTGCTGTACAGGCGCGGCTTGTTGGCGGTCTGGCCGCCGAAGAAGGCGGCGTAGTCCGTGCCCTTGCAGTGGACCAGGCTGATGAAGCCCAGGTCGTTCAGCTCCTTCTCGCGCCGGTCGGTGATCGCGATCTCCGTCGGGCACTTCAGGGCCACATCGCCTTCATCGGTGCGGAAGGTGTGGGTCGGCAGACCGACGACCTTGCCCCCGCCCTCCACGCCGCGCACGGCCGCCGTCCAGCCATAGTTGGCGAAGGCGTTGGTGATGCGCTCGGTCAGGACATAGGCGGCGTTGCCCCACAGGTACTTGCCGTGGTCGCGGCCGTCCGTGTCCTCCACGAAGTTCACGCCTTCCACCGGCTTGGTGTCCGGCCCGTAGGGCAGGCGCATCAGCACATGGGGCAGGGCCAGGGCCACATAGCGGCTGTCCTCGCTGTTGCGGAACGACCGCCACTTCACCAGCTCCAGGCTCTCGAAGATCTTGGAGAGGTCGCGCGGAACCCCCAGCTCGGTGAAGCTGTCCATGTCGAACAGCCGCGGGCTGGCGGCGGAGATGAACGGCGCATGGGCCGCCGCCGCCACGTTGGAGATCAGTTCCAGCAGCTTGGTGTCGTTCGGATGACGGCCGAACTCGTAGTCACCCATCAGCATGCTGAAGGGATGGCCGCCGAAGGTGCCGTATTCTTCCTCGTACACCTTCTTGAACAGGGCAGACTGGTCGAACTCGACCGCCTTCTCCAGATCCTTCAGCAGCTCCTCCTTGGTGATGTTGAGGGCGCGCAGCTTCAGGCGGGTGCTGGTCTCGGTGTTATGGACCAGGTAGGAGAGACCGCGCCACGTGGCTTCCAGCTTCTGGAAGTCCGGATGGTGCAGCACCTCGTTCAGCTGGTCGCTCAGCAGATCGTCGATCTCGGCGATCTTGTCGTTGATCATCGCGACCACGTCATTGCCGACGGCACCGCCTTCGGCCAGGACGGAGTTCACGAATTCCGCGACCAGATCGCGGGCGAAATCCTTCTGGCTGTCGTCACGGGCCAGCTTGCCCTCGACGATGATCTTGTCCAGCAGCGTCGCCGGCTCGGCCGCGGCGCCGGTGGTTGCCTCTTTGTCCGACATCGATGTCTCCCTATACGGGGCCGGGCGCGCCTCGGGCACTGCTCCGGCAGATTGTTGGAACGCGGAAGGTTGAAGCCGGCGCCCCTTACGCCTTGGGCTCGAGAAGCTTCTTCAGCTCGGCCTGCTCCTCGGTGCTCTTCACCACCTGGTTCAGCAGGGCGTCCAGGCTGTCGTTGCCGTCCAGCTTGGTCAGCAGGTCGCGCAGGCGCTTGCGCGCATCCAGCAGCTTCTTCATGGCCGGAACGCGCTCCATCACCTCCACCGGATCGAAGTCGTCCATGTCCTTGAAGCTCAGCTCGACCGAGAGCTGGGAATCCGAATCCTTCTGGAGCCGGTTCGGCACCCGGAGCACAACACGGGGGTTCGATGCCGCCAGGACATCGTTGAAGTTGTCACGGTCGATCTCGACGAACTTGCGGTCCTTCACCGGCGCAAGCGGTTCCGCCGGGCTGACCGAAAGATCGGCCATGATGCCGACAATGAAGGGAAGCTCCTTCTTCTCGACAGCGCCGCCGGCCTCGACGTCATAGGTGATCTGGACACGGGGCGGGCGGACCCGGTTCAGTTTCTGCTGCGTGCTTTCTGACATGGCTCTCTCCGTGGTTCCTGCGTCTGCTTTCCGTACCGAAGTTTTCGTAGCGTCTTCTGTCGTACCCGATCCCCGCCGGTTCCTGCCGGTTCCTGCGGTGACCATTTAAACCAGCAATATCATTCGTATTATGTCGAATTACGAGAATAAGTAATGGGAAACCCGGCCCCGGTCACCCGGGATCGGTCCCTTCCGGATGCCCCAGAAGTTCGAACAAGGCGGCCACGTCCCGTCGGCCGCGGCTCAACTCCGCCAGAAGGGCCGGCAGGGGCATGTCGCGCCACTGCACGATCCGGTGGAGGAGATAGGGAACGGGGCTGTGCGGCTCCGTCCGGACAAGGTAATCCGCCACCTCCGCCAGGCGCCGATAGGCATCGCGCCGGCTGGCCACGGCAGCGGCGGGGGAGGTCGCGGGGGGCGCGGCGGCGGATGCGGCGGCATCCGGGGCGACACCCGGCACCTCCTCCCCCCCAGCGGCCTCCGCCGCCTTGGCCCCGCGGGGCGCAGCGGGCGCCAGGGCGGCCGCGTCCTGCAAGCTCTGTTCCTCCAGGGCCATGCCGGCATCCTCTCCCCGTTCGCGCAGCGTCGTGTAGGTCCACTGCCCCATGTCCTCCAGCCGCTGCAGCAGGTCGGACAGGGAAGGCGCCTGATCGCCCAGAAGGCCGTCCAGCGCCGATTTCAGGGCCTGGAGATCGGCCACGGCCGCCACCAGCCCCTGGAACAGGGTATGGTAGAAGGCGGTGGGCGTGGCCCGGACGGCGGCATTGAAGGATTGCAGGGTCAGGGTCGCCGGCCCTGCCTTCGCCGCCTTGGACGGTGTCTTCGCCTCCCGCTGGCCGGCCTGGGCCAGGCGGCGCACATTCAGCAGTTCGCCGAAGGTAAGGCCCGTCTCCCGGTCGGCGGGCGCGGTTGTCACCGGCAGGGTAAGAAGCTGGACCACCACCCGGTCGCCCAGCCATTCGAAGATCAGGGTGCGGCGGGACTGGTCCCCATCCTCATCCGGACGGGGATGGACCGCTGGACCGAAGGTGGCGACCAGACCGGCCAGAAGACGCAGACCGGCGGACAGCCCGGCCACCCCATGGCGCCCCAGAAGCGCCTCACACATCCACGCGGCAACCTGCAGATCCTTGGACCGGTCGGTCAGGACGGCACGGCCCAGCCGGACCACCTCCACCCAGTCGGCGCGCTTGCGGTCCGATTTCCATACCCCCTGGGGCAGGTCCGCATCCTCCCGCCGGGCGTCCTTGATCTGGTCATGTTCCGCGCCATAGCGGATGTCCTCACCGGCGGGGTCGCCATGGGGGATGGCGCGCAGCAGCGCCTCCACATCCAGCAGGGTGGGCGCGGCCGGTGCGGGCGGCACGGCCGGGGCCGCCTTCTGGGCCTTGGAGCCGGCCTTGGGGGAGGCCTGGGTCGCCATCACGAATCTCCTTCGGGGCCGACGGACAGCGGCGGTGCGCTGGCGGGGAAGACGGGCAGCACATGGCGGCGGCGCGGCGCGTCCTGGGTTTCGGTCGCCGGACCGGTGGAGGTCAGAGACAGGCGCAGATAGACCCGCGCCTCCGCCGTGGCATCGCTGACCAGGTCGGCCCCACTGCCCGGGTCCGCAGCCGGCCCCACCGGCACGATGATCCTCAGGGTATGGGGCTGGGGATCGCCACCCGTCCCGAAATCCTCCACATCGCCGCGATGGGCCTGGAGAAGGCGGATCAGTGCCCAGCGCCCGCGGTAGTCGAAGACGGCGGTGCGATCCTCCACCCCCATGTCCAGGCCGCGGGCCCGCGGCACCATGGACCCGTCCTTTGCCCAGCGCAGGCGCAAAGCCACCGGATCGCCGGGGCGCCAGACGGCACTGGGCGCGCCGCCGTTGCGCAGATCCCCCGCGCCAAGTTGGAGCTGCCAGTCGATGATCTGGTTCGCCTCCCGCTCCCGCGCGCGGTTGACGCGGAAATCGGCCGTCACCTCGAACACGGCGGGCGGGGGCACCTGGGCACCGCCGGGGGCGGCGAAAGGCGCCAGGAATGCGTGGACAGCGGTCATCCGCTCCAGGAACCGGGCGGCGGCGGCGGCCGTGGGATCGACCTTGGCCCGGCCCGCCACGGCCCGGCCCAGCCGTTCGCCCATGGCGGCGAAATCGCGCAGGAAGACGGCCACATCCTCCGGATCCGCCTCAGGCGCATCGATGGTGGCGGCCCCGGCCACGAAGGGATAGCGCCCGGCCAGATCGCGGTTGAACCGCTCTGTCAGGCGGACGTAATCGGCGGCTATGGCGATACCGGTCAGGGAGCGGCAGCGGTCCAGCAACTGGTCCCGCGCCCGGTCCCGTCGGGACAGGAAGAAGTCGCTGGACAGCGCCCCCTCCTCCGCCCCCAGGGTCGCCTCGCAGGTTTCCAGCCGCACCGCCTCCAGGTCGAAGCGCAGGAACTGTTCCAACGCTGCCAACGTGCTGCCCGGCGCCCGGGCCTGGTAGCGCTGGATCTCCTGCCCGATGCGCTGCCATTCGGTCAGCACGGTCGGGTCCTGCACACCGGTGCCCAGTTCCCGGTCCAACAGCAGCATCACCAGCGGCGCGCCGCCATTGTCCCAAAGGTGCTCGATCCGGCCGCGCATGTTGTCCAGGTACTGGGCCATGGCCACCCGGTCGGCGGCGTAGAAGCCGGCCCCCAGGGGGGTACCGGTACCGTCCCATCCGGCGAACCCGTCCACCGGTTCATAGAAGGACTGGAATTCCAGCAGACTGGTCAGTTGTTCCAGCAGCCCGTAGCCATGGTCGCGGACAGCGGTTCGGAATTCCGCGTTCAAGGCATCCATGCCGTTCTGGCGCAGGATGGTCATGACCGCGACCAGTTGTTCGCTGACCAGGCGCAGGTCCCGCACCTCCGCCGTCAGGGCCGCCTCCCCGAAGGTGGTCAGGCCATCGGGGCTGCGCCCGATCTGCTGGGCGGCGACCAGTTCGGTGCGGATGGCGCCTTCCAGACGCTGCAGCGCCATGCGCTGCACCGCCCCTTGGAAATCGCCGGGGATGCGCTGAAGGTCCACCGCCTTCAGATCCTCGAAGGAGCGCTGATGGGCGATGATGGCGGCCAGACGGGCGGGGTCCCAGCGCATCTCCAGCCCCGATCCGGCGGCCGGGGCCGGACGCAGCCGCCCGGTCGTCGCCTGCACCTGCATGAAGGGGCGCTCCAGGGTCGGCCGGAAATGCTCCGACAGCGCATGCAGGCGGGGATTGAGGCGCAGGCCGGCACCGGAATCCGACTTCTCGAACAGCGATTCCCCCCCGCGGGCGATCTTCATGCCGTCCAGCGTCTTGCGCAGGGACGTGTGCTGCATGCGCAGGAACTCGGCAAACCGCTCCCGCTGGGTGGTGCGGATGGATCGGGTATCGGCCGCCTTCAGCAGTTCCGCCACCACGGGTACACCGGTGATGTCCGGGGCGGCCAGCCAGAAGAAGCCGGGATCGTCCAGCATCTGGCGCACATCGATCAGGGCCGATGCCATTTCCTGCATCAGGGCGGACATGTTGGCCTGGGGCGGGGCGGCGTTCACGGCATCCACCGCGTCGCGCAGCCGGGCAGCCCGGGCGGCGATCGGCCCGTCCGGCCCGATGCGCAGGATCAACTGGCCGGACATTCTCTGAAGGGCCGGATTGATCGCATTCTCATGCGTCTCATGCCCAACATGGGGCGCATCGATCAGACGCAGACCCTGTTCGTAGAGATTCGCGTGCTGGCTGAAATCCCCCCCCAGCCGGGCCCCGAACAGTGCATTGGCCAGATCCGCCAGCCCCATGGCGGAGCCGTTGTTGATGCGGGCGTATTCCGTCGCCATGCGGTCCAGATCGCGGACCCGGCCCAGATAGGCGATGATCGATTCGATGTCCGGCGCGCCGGGCAGGAGATGGCTCCGCTCCCGCGGCACCTGGACGGCGGCCCCCCCGCGCCCAAGCTCCACATACCGGGTCTCCAGCGCGTGGTGCAGGTCGCTCAGCACCAGCGCCTTCAGCCCGATGCCGAAGGCCCGGGACACCGCTTCCTCCGTCCCGCCAGCCCAGGAGGATGGGAGCAGGGGGTAGGCCATGCTGTTCCGGTCGATCTTCTCGAACCGCACCAGCAGTTCCCCGGCCACACGGCTGTTGAAGGTACCCGCGGGCCGTGTCCCGGCGCCGGAAATCTCCACCCGGATCAGGTCCAGCGCATGTTCGATATGGCCGGCCAGCCGGGTCAGCGACCGGTCGGTGAAGAACAGGCCGACGGTCAGCATCAGGATCAGGGCGAAAAGACCCACCTGGGCCAAGCGTTCCGACCGGGTCCGGGCGACGATGCCGGACCGGGCGGCCCGGGTCAGCCGCGTCTCCCGGAACACCTTCTCCGCCAGCAGGTCGGTCACAAACAGGATGCGGGGATCGCGGCGCCGCCCAGGGAGCGCCCCGGGCCCTGTTCCGAGCCCCGACCCTGGCCCCGATGCTGGCCCCAGCCCCGACACCGACCCCAGGGTCG
>JBJOKR010000021.1:0-35762 GCA_046045995.1 Pseudomonadota bacterium
GTTTCACCACCCGCCCCACGGGCCGCCCCAAGGGCGGGGCCCACGACGAAGGCCAGGGCCAGGGCCGGGCGCTGGTCCTGGTCCAGGCGGATGGCGGACTGTCCTTCGCCTCCCCCGAGGGGCAGGGCCTGGCGGCGGAGGGGGAGGGTCACCTGATCCTGCTGTGCCCGCCCGCGGCCGCCAGATAGGCGAAGCCGCCCGGAATCCATACCAACAGGCCGGCCAGTTGCTGATCCTCCCTATGCGACAGGCCCCAGGGCGCCCCGCTATGGAACAGGGTGACCAAGGCCGCCCCGCCCCCGCCAAGGCCGCCCCCGCCAAGGCCGCTGGCCCCTGCCTGGATGGCCGACCAGAAGACGGATGGCGGGGTGGCGAAGACAGGGCTGGAGCGGGGCCGGATGATCTGACACGGTGCATCCGCAATCCGTCGCGCACACCGCCTGCCCCGTTGGGATGCCCGCCTGTGAGTGGAAGCCTGTCCATCCTACTTGTCGAAGACAATGCCGACCTGGCCCGGACCGTCGCCGATCATCTGGAGGCGAAGGGCCACCGCCTGGATTTCGCGGCGGACGGGCTGAGGGGGGTGGAAGCGGCACTGGCCGGCACCCATGATTTGGTGATCCTGGACATCGCCCTGCCGCGACTGGACGGGTTGGAGGTCTGCCGCCGCCTGCGGGAGCGGGCTGACCGCCATGTGCCCATCCTGATGCTGACCGCCCGCGACACCCTGCCGGACAAGCTGGCCGGATTTGGGGCCGGGGCGGATGATTACCTGTGCAAGCCCTTCGCCCTGGCGGAGCTGGAGGTGCGCTGCCTTGCCCTGTCCGGGCGGCACCGGCTGGGCATGGGGCATGCGCTGGTGCTGGGGGATCTGGTGCTGGACCGTCGACGTCGCACGGTCACCCGCGCGGGGCAGTCGATCCACCTGCACCCCATCGGCTGGCAGATCCTGTTGACACTGGCCGAGGCGCATCCGCGCACCGTCACCCGGTCGGAACTGACCGAACGGGTGTGGGGGGACGATCCGCCGGACAGCGATGCCCTGCGCACCCATCTGTACCTGCTGCGCCAGACGCTGGACCGCCCCTTCGACCGCCCGATCCTGAAGACCGTGCACAGCATCGGCTTCCGGCTGGATGTCGCGGGATGAAGGCGCCCGGGGCGCTCCGCCGACGCATCATCACCGCCGTGCTGGCCTATGGGCTGGGTGTCTGCGCCTTGTTCGGCGGGGTCAGTTTCCTGTTCGCCTTCGTGGTGGAGGATGCGTTCTTCGCCCGCATGCTGGCGGAGGAGGTGGCGCGCCAGCAGACCGCCCTGCGCACAACCGGGCAACCGCTCCCGCCGCTGCGTGGGTTCGTCAGCATCCATCTGGCGCCCGACACCCTGCCCCCCGCCCTGCGCACCCGCCTGACGGCGGCCCCTATGGCGGAGGAGGCGGCGGGGGATGACGGGCTGCATTACCACATCCTGCGCTTCGTGCCGCCCGGATCGTCCCGCACCGCCTATGCGGTGGCGGAGGTGAGCCGGGATCTGGTCGTGCGCCCCCTGGCGGGGGAGATCCTGACCCTGCTGACCCTTCTTTCCTTCGCCATGGCGGCGGTGGCGACGGTGCTGGCCGTCTGGCTGGGGCGGCGGGCAACGGGCCCGCTGACCCGGCTGGCGGGGCAGGTGGCCGCCGCCGGTCCCGACGGGCTTCCCCGCCGCCTGGCCGACGGCATCCCGCCGGGCGAGGAGATCCATGTGCTGGCCAGCAGCCTGGACGGCGCGATGGCGCGGATCGCCACCCTGATCGAGCGGGAAAAGGCCTTCACCCGGGACGCCAGCCATGAGTTGCGCACACCGCTGGCGGTGATCCGGGCCAATGCGGATCTGCTGGCTGGGCGGGCGGATCGCCAACCGCCGGAAGCGGCGGCCTTGGCCCGCATCGCCCGCGCCTGCCGGGATATGGAGCGGACGTTGGACCTGCTGCTGACCCTGGCCCGGGATGCCGACCATCGGGTGGCGGCAACCCCCGTGCGCCTGGGGGGATTGGTCGAACGGGCGGTGGTGGACCTGCCGGAGGGGGGCGGTGATCCACCGGTGGAGATCACGGTCACCGTGCCGGACGGCTGCACCGTCCAGGCTCCGGCCCCGGTCCTGGCCATCATCCTGGCGAACTTGATCGGCAATGCGGTGCGGCACGGGGGGGGAGCACCTGTGTCCATAACCTGGGCAGCGCCCTGGCTGGAGATCCGCAACGGCGGGCCGGGCTTGTCCCCCGCCGTGGCGGCAAGCCTGTTCCAGCCGGGGGCGAAGGGGACGGACAGCCCGGGCTGGGGCCTGGGCCTGTCCATCGTCAAGCGCTTGTGCGACCGCCACGGCTTGGACCTGGAGATTGCGGAGCCTGCGGAAGGGGGCGTGCTGGCGCGGGTGCGGCTTGCCTTCACATTGGTTTGACATCGCCTGCGCTATGCCCCCGCCGGAACAACCGGTCTGGGAGTAGAGGTATGGATTGGCGATCGTCCCGTCGGGCCCTGGGCGCCCTTCTTCTGGCGGGAAGCATGGCGGCGGCAGCGGGGCCAACCTCCGCATCGGCGGCATCCGACCTGCCGGCGGAGATGACGGCCGTGCTGGAGGGCCAGGGCCTGCAAGGGGCGGTCTGGTCCCTGGTGCGGCCGGAGGGGGTGGAGATCGGGGCCGCCGGACGGCGCGATGCCGCCACCGGGGCGGCCATACGCGCCGATGACAGGGTCAATGTCGGCTCTGTCACCAAGACCCTGGTGGCGACAGGCATCCTGATCCTGGTGACGGAGGGGCGTCTGTCCCTGGATGCGCCCCTGGCCGACCTCCTGCCGGAGGTGGCGCTGGATAATCCCTGGGATCAAACCCATCCCGTCCGGCTGCGCCACCTGCTGGACCATACGGCCGGGCTGGACGATGCCCGCCTGTGGCATATCCTGAGCCGCCGGGCCAAGGCGGATACGCCCCTGGCCGCCGCCCTCACCGGGTCGGATGACATGCTGCGGGTCCGCGTGCGCCCGGGCAGCCGGTTTTCCTATTCCAACCTGGGCTACCATCTGGCCGGGATGGTGATGGAGCGGGTGACGGGCGAGCCCTACGAGGCCTGGCTGGATGCCCATCTGCTGCGGCCCCTGGGGATGGCGGACAGCACCTTCGCTTTCGTTGACCAAGCCACCGATCCCCGGCTGGCCATGGGCCATTTCGAGGCGGGGGAACCGGCGCCCGCCCTGCCCCTGTGGCTGCGCACCGGCACCCAGTTCACCACGACCGCGGCCGACATGGCGCGATTTGCCCGGTTCCTGTTGGGGGAGGGCGGCGTGGACGGCCGCCTTCTGGTTCGCCCCGATCTGTTGCGCGCCATGGGCCCTCCCGCCGGGACGGAGGCGGCGGAGGCCGGGCTTGCGGCCGGTTATGGCATGGGGCTGGACAGCCGGGACCGGTTCGGTGTGCCCGCCCGCTGCCACAGCGGCAGCATGGTTGGCTTCAACGCAGCCTTCTGCCTGTTCCCAGACCAGGGCAAGGCGTTCTTCCTGGCCATGAACGCCGATTCGGAGACGGCGGATATGGCCGCCCCCGAACGGGAACTGGCCCGCGTCCTGGATCTGGCACCGGTGGCCGGAGGCCAGGCGGGGACGCCTGCCGAAGGTCGGGCGGCGGACCTGGCCGACTGGTCTGGGACCTATGTGCCGGCCCCCGTCCGATTCCAGACGACGGCATACCTGGACAGGCTGACCGCTGCCGTGAAGGTCGGTACGGCTGGATCCGGCGTCACCCTGACGCCGTTCCAGGCACCCCCCCGGAGCCTGCACCCGGTGGGCGGCCCGTCGGGGCGGGCCCCCGATCCGGCCGACGGCCTGCTGTTCCGGGCGGAGGGACGGGTCGCCCCCTCCCACATCCTGTACCTGACGGCCACGGGGGACCGGGTCCTGTCCACCGGCTTCCGCACTTGGCAGCGGGTGCATCCCCTGGCGCAAGGGCTGCTCTGGGCCGGGGCCGCGGCAGGGATCGGCGGATTGGTCTGGATCCTCGGATCCGGCCTTGTCCGGATACGGCGGCTGATCGGCCGGCCTGTGGATCCGATGGTTCCACCCTTCCTTGCCACCCTGGCTTTGCTGCTGCCGCTGCCGTTCCTGGCGACGGGGGACTTCCTGGCCCTGGGCGATCCGTCGCCGGGCAGCCTGCTCCTGGCGGGGGCGACGGCTGTCCTGCCCCTGGCCCTGCTGGCCGGGCTGGTCCAGGGCTGGCGGGTCGGATACCCCAGCCTGCGGTCACGGATCGACGCGGCGGCACTGCTGGCGGTGCTGCAATGGGCGGCCACGCTGGCGGCCTACGGTCTGCTGCCCCTGACGCTTTGGACGTAAGGCCTCGACCGGTTATCGCCGGCCGCCCCCATTTCATTGGGGGGGCTGGCGGCGACGGTCCTACCCTGCCACGATCGGCGGACAAGAACGGGTAGGGAGGGGATGATGACCGGAACGGCGGTGCTGGACGGGCTGGAGCCCCTGCCGGACGATGTTCTGGTGGTGGATGCCGTGGTCCACGCCTTCAACTTCGACCAGTCCAACATCGCCAGCCGGTATGGGGAGGCGCTCTGGGCCATGGGCCATGGCATGCATGTGCATTTCAACCCACCCGGCATCGCCGCCCCGGCCGACCTGTACCTCTCCGACATGCCGGTGGCGGCCCTGGCGGAGACGATGTTCCTGGAATCGCCGGTGGATGTGGCGGTGACCCATACCCTGCGGCTGGATACCTGGTTCAAGGACGGGTTCTGTTCCGCCGCGAAGACCGAGGAAGCCGTGCGCCGCTGGCCCGACCGCTTCATCGGCTATGTCGGCATCGATCCGACCCGGCCGCTGGAGACCTGCATCGCGGAGCTGGAGGCGCAGGTGGCCGCCCTGCCCGGGGCGGTGGGGCTCAAGCTCTATCCCCACCAGATCGACCCCTACCGGGTGCGGCGTGCCGATGATCCGGAGATGCTGATCCTGTTCGCCCGGGCCCGCGACCTGGGCCTGAAAACCATAGCCATCCACAAGGCCCTGCCCAACGGCCCCGTCCCGCTGGCCCCCTACGCGGTGGAGGATATGGAGGTGGCGTGCGACGCCCTGCCCGACATGGCGTTCGAGATCATTCATGCAGGCATGGCCTTCCTGGACGAAACCGCCCTGGCCCTGGCCCGCTTCCCCAATGTCCGCGCCAACCTGGAGACGACGACGGCCCTGCTCTGGCGGGCCCCCGGCCTGTTCGAGGAGATCCTGGCCAAGCTGCTGTTCTTCGGCGGGCCGGACCGCATCCTGTTTGCCACCGGCTGCACCCTGCTGCATCCCCGGCACACGGTGGACCTGTTCTGGAACCTGCGCTTCTCCGACGATGTGCGCCGTAAATACGGGCTGGACTGGCTGGAGCCGGATGGGCGCCTGCCCGAACCGGTGCGCCGGATGATCCTGGGCCAGAACTATGCCCGGATGATCGGCCGGGAACCGGCGGCGATGAAGGCCGCAGTGTCCGATGATGCCTTCGCCCGCACCCGCCGGGCAGAGGGCTTGGCCGTCCCGTACAGCCGCTGGGCGGCGGCGGTGGCCGGACGGGTGGTTGCGGAAGGTGTCGCATGATCGCAACCGTGGCAGCCCAATGCGACCGCCCGGTGGTTCAGGCACCGCCGGTTGGGGACGCGACCCTGATCGACGTGCTGAACCGGATCAAGGACCCGTGCAGCATCGCTGCCGGCCGGCCGGTCGGGCTTTACGATCTGGGACTGGTCCTGGGCTGGGAATGGACGGGACCGGCGGGGTCGGCGCATCTCACGCTGCGCTTTTGCGTCACCTTCCCCGGCTGCATGCAGGCCCCCCATTTCACCGAAGCCGCCCGCCGCGACCTGTCCGCGCTGCCGGGCGTGGCTGGAGTCACCACCCTGGTCGACACCAGCGCCCTATGGACCCCCGACCGGCGCAAGGCCTAGGGGCCGCCCCACGCTTGCGTCTGGCGCGACACGTCCCCGCTTCTTGCCAATGTCGCAATCCGCTGCGGTTGCTGCGAGCGTCCCTGGATCACAGGGTCCCTGAAGGCTGGAGGTCGCGATACGACACCAGCGGATCCGTCACGGCATGGCGCGGCCGCCATCCACCAGCAAGCTCTGCCCCGTGATCATGGCCGAGGCGGAGGAGGCGAGGAACAGGGTGGGGGCTGCCACATCCTCCCCGTCGATGGTGCGTTTCAGGGCCTGCTGGGCCAGGCAATCGGCCAGCCCGTCCGGGGTCACCCAAAGGTCCTTCTGCCGGCGGGTCATCACCCAGCCGGGGATCAGGGCATTCACGCGGATTCCGTCGCTGCCCAGTTCCCGGGCCAGCGCCTTGGTCAGGCCGATGATCCCGGCCTTGGCCGTGACATAGGCGGGATAGCCCGACAGGCCCAGATTGGCCGAATTGCTGCCCACATTGATGATGCTGCCGCCGCCAAGCGCCCGCATGTCCGGCGCCACCGCCTGGGCCGCGAAGAAATGCGGGCGCAGGTTGGTGTTCAGGCTGTCGTCCCAGGCGGCGGGCGTCAAATCGTCCAGGGTGTGGCGGGTGTCGCGGGCGGCGTTGTTGACCAGGACGGAGATACCGCCGAACCGCGCCCGCGCCGTCGCCACCGCAGTCTGTAGGGCCGGCACGTCGCGGATGTCGCAGGACTGGAAGAGCGGGCGTTTCAGGCCGCGTTCCGCCACCGCATCGCACAGCGCGTTCGCCGGATCGGTGGACAGGGAGACGAAGGAAACCTGCGCCCCCTGGGTCGCGAAGGCATGGACCAGATAGGCGCCGATCCCTGATCCCCCGCCGGTGATGAAGACATGCCGCCCGGCCAGATCGGCGAAAACCGGATAATCCCGGTCGCCGATGCCCTCGGGCAAGGGAGCGGTCGCAGGCGCGGCGGTTGGTTGGGTGCCCGAAGGCTGGGTATCGGCAGTCATGGCAGCGATCCTTTCCCCATCAACGCCCACGGTGTGGTTCCATCATTTTCCCGGACCGAACCGGCATCGTTCCGGGATGGATCCGGGCGGCCGGCCCTGCGATAGCACCGGGGCTGCTTTACAGCAAGCCTCATTTATCATATATATTAGACTTAATGGCCCGGTGAACGGGCCCCACCAGACGATACCCTGTCCACGACGATACCCTGTCCACAAGGATCCCCGGTAGATGAGCGGCGACCGCGACCCCAAGGCCCGGCCCCTTCGTAGTGCCCGCAGCTATGGCAAGCTGGACCGGGACGGCTTTATCCACCGCAGTTGGATGAAAAGCCAGGGCCTGCCGGATGATGTGTTCGACGGCCGCCCGGTGATCGGCATCTGCAACACCTGGTCGGAACTGACGCCCTGCAATGCCGGCCTGCGCGACATCGCCGAGTATGTGAAGCGCGGTGTGTGGGAAGCGGGTGGGCTGCCGCTGGAATTCCCGGTCATGTCCCTGGGCGAAACCCAGATGCGCCCCACGGCCATGCTGTTCCGAAACCTGCTGTCCATGGATGTGGAGGAATCGATCCGCGGCAATCCCATTGACGGGGTGGTGCTGCTGGGCGGTTGCGACAAGACCACGCCGGGCCAGATCATGGGGGCGGCCAGTGTGGACCTGCCCACCATCGTCGTCTCCACCGGCCCGATGCTGAACGGCAAATTCCGCGGGCGGGACATCGGCTCCGGCACCGATGTCTGGAAGTTCAGTGAGGCGGTGCGGGCGGGGGAGATGACCCTGCAGGATTTCATGGCTGCCGAAAGCGGCATGTCCCGTTCCGCCGGCACCTGCATGACCATGGGCACCGCCTCCTCCGTCGCCTCGGTGGTGGAAGCGATGGGGCTCTGCCTGCCCTTCAACGGCACCCTGCCCGCGGTGGACGGGCGCCGCCGCACCCTGGCCCATCAGACCGGCCGCCGGATCGTGGAGATGGTGCGCCAGGATATCCGCCTGTCCCACATCCTGACCCGGCAGGCATTCGAGAACGCGATCCGGGTGCATGCCGCCATCGGCGGATCGACCAATGTGGTGCTGCATCTGCTGTCCATCGCCGGGCGCCTGGGCATCCCCCTGGACCTGGCCGATTTCGACCGGTTGAGCCAGGAGGTGCCGCTGCTGGTGGATCTCCAGCCCTCCGGCCGGTTCCTGATGGAGCATTTCCACTATGCGGGCGGCGTGCCCGCCGTGCTGAAGGAGATCCGGGATTTGCTGCACCTGGATGCGCCCACGGTCGGCGGTGCCACCATCGGCGATATCGCGGCCCAGGGCGAATGCTTCGACCGGGAGGTGATCCGCACCCTGGCGGCCCCGGTGAAGGACCGGTCGGGCACCTGGGTGCTGCACGGCAACCTGGCCCCCGGCGGGGCGATCATGAAGCCGAACGCCGCCTCCCCCGACCTGTTGACCCACCGGGGCAAGGCGGTGGTGTTCGACAGCATCGAGGATTTCAAGGCGCGGATCGACGATCCGGACCTGCCCGTGGATGCCGGGTCCATCCTGGTGCTGAAGGGCTGCGGGCCGAAGGGCTATCCCGGCATGCCGGAGGTGGGGAACATGCCCCTCCCGCAGAAGCTGCTGGCCCAGGGGGTGCGGGACATGATCCGCATATCGGATGCCCGGATGAGCGGTACGGCCTTCGGCACCGTCGTCCTCCACGTCTCCCCCGAAGCGGATGCGGGCGGGCCGCTGGCCATCGTGCGCACCGGGGATGAGATCCTGCTGGACGGGCCGAACCGCCGGCTGGAGCTTCTGGTGCCGGAGGTGGAGATCAGCGCGCGCCTTGCCGTCTGGCAGGCGGAGCGCCCGGCCCCGACCTATACCCGCGGCTATGCCAAGCTGTATGTGGACCATGTCCTCCAGGCCGACCGCGGGGCGGATTTCGACTTCCTGGTCGGATCCAGCGGGGAGCGGGTGGACCGGGAGTCCCATTGATGGCCGGAACCTGGATCGCCGGGGATTGGGGCACCACCAGCCTGCGCCTGTTCCTGTGTGACGGCACCCGCGTTCTTGGCCCCCGCGTTCTTGGCCCCCGCGTTCTTGGCCCCCGCGTTCTTGACCGCCGTGATGGGCCGGGGGTGGCGCAGGTTGCGGGAGGGGCCGCCGGCTTCGCCGCCCTGATCGCCGACCTGACCGCCGCATGGCGGGCGGAGGGTGCGGTCCTGCCCACACTGCTGGGTGGGATGGTCGGATCCACCATCGGCTGGGTGGAGGTGCCGTATCTAGACTGCCCCACCGGGCTGGACGGGTTGGCGGCCGGGCTGCACCGCCTGGGCCCCGCCGTGCCGGGGCTGGACATCGCCATCGTGCCCGGACTTGCCTGCGTCCGCGACGGCGGCGTGCCCGATGTGATGCGGGGGGAGGAGGTGCAGATCGCCGGCGCCATCGCCCGCGATCCGCGCCTGACGGTGGGGAACCACCTGCTGTGCCTGCCCGGGACCCATACGAAATGGGCGATACTGACGGAAGGGCGCATTCCGGCCTTCCGCACGGCGCTGGCCGGGGAACTGTATGCCGTGCTGCGGGGCCACAGTGTCCTGCTGCGCGGGGTGGCGGCGGATGCCGTGCCGGACGATGCCGCCTTCGCCGACGGGATGGCGCGGGCGGCTGCGGGTACCGGGTTGCTGCATCTGCTGTTTGAAACCCGGGCGCGGCAGCTGCGCGGCGGCATGACCGGTCCGGCGGCGGCGTCCTTCCTGTCCGGCCTGATCATCGGGGCGGATGTGGTGGACGGGCTGACCCTCGCCCCGCGGGGCACGCCGGTGACGGTGATCGGCGCCCCCGCCCTGGCGGCCCTGTATGCCCGCACCCTGGCCCATCATGGCGTGAATGCTTGCGTCGTGGATGGGGGGGAGGCGTCGCTGGCCGGGCTGGCCGCCCTTCACACAACCCTTTCCACCAAGACCGGGTAACAGACATGAGCCTTGATGTGGATGCCGCCCTGGCGGAGATGCCCCTGGTCGCCATCCTGCGCGGCATCACGCCCGACGCGGTGGAAGGGGTGGGCGAGGCCCTGGTGGCGGCGGGGTTCCGCGCCGTCGAGGTGCCCTTGAACTCCCCCGATCCGCTGGACAGCATCGCCCGGCTGGCCCGCCGCTGCGGCGACCGTGCCCTGGTCGGGGCCGGTACGGTGTTGACGCCTGCGGCGGTGGACCAGGTGGCGGCGGCGGGCGGTCGGCTGATCGTCACCCCCAACACCGATCCTGCCGTGATCGCCCGGGCGGTCGCCCTGGGTCTGGTGGTCATGCCCGGCTTCGCCACCGCGACGGAGGCGTTTGCCGCCATCGGTGCCGGGGCCACCCGGCTGAAGCTGTTCCCCGCCGCCAGCTATGGCCCGGCCCATCTGAAGGCCCTGCGCGCCGTGCTGCCCGCCGCCATTGGTGTCTATGCCGTGGGCGGGGTGGGGGTGGAGGCGATGGCCGAATGGCGCCGCGCCGGGGCCACCGGCTTCGGCATCGGCGGGGAGCTGTACAAGCCGGGCGACGGGGCCGCGATCGTGGGTGAGCGGGCCGCCGTCCTGGCCGCCACTTGGCGCGGGATGGGGGCGTGACATGCAGGCGGCACTGATCCGGGTCCTGCCCGTCGCCAATGTCCTGGGCGAAGGGGTGCAGTGGAACGCGGCCGACCAGGCCTTCTGGTGGACGGATATCCATGCCCGCCGCCTGTACCGCCACCATCTGGCGACGGACAGCACCCGCCACTGGGATCTGCCGGAACGGCTGGGCAGCTTCTGCTTCCCCGCCGCCGGGCCCGGCATCATCGCGGCGTTTGAGACCGGATTTGCCCGTTTCGATCCCGAAACGGGGGATCTGGCCTGGCTGCACCGTCCGGAAGCCGGAGGCACCGGCCGCCGCTTCAATGACGGGCGGGTCGACCGCCAGGGCCGGTTCTGGGCCGGCACGATGGTGGAGGACAAGGCCAAGGCCGGGGCGGGCACGGCCTCCCTCTGGTGCCTGGACCGGGACGGCAGCCTGCACCGCCGCGTGGACGGGATCGCCATCAGCAACGGCCTGGGCTGGAGCCTGGACGGCACCCTGCTCCACCTGGCCGACAGCGTCCCCGGCACGGTCACCCGCTACCGCCAGGATGGGGCCACCGGCGTCCTGTCCGATCCCGCCCCTTGGCTGCAGCTTTCCCCGGGGGAAAGTCCGGACGGGGCGACGGTGGACGATGCCGGCGGATACTGGTCCGCCATCTGGGGCGGGTCCCGCCTGTCCCGGTATAGCGCGGATGGGACGGAGGACGGGCGCCTCCTGCTACCGGTGGCACAACCGACCTGTGTTTCCTTTGGCGGGCCGGGAATGGATGTGATATGCGTCACCTCGGCACGGGATGGGCTGTCACCGGGCGCCCTCGCGGCGCAACCCCAGGCGGGGCACGTCTTCCTGTTCCAAGGGCCCGTACGCGGGCTGGAAGAAGGGCGGTACGCCGGGTGATCCGGCAGCATACGCGCCCCGGGCTGTACGCTTTTCGGGTTTTGGTGCGGGATAAGGCGGCCGATGCGCAGGAACCAGAGTCGCAATCTCACCTACGGCCTGGTTGACAAGATCGGTCATGACATCGTCACCGGTGTCTATTCCCCCCAGAACCCGTTCCCCACGGAAGCCGCCCTGTGCAAGCAGCACAACGCCAGCCGCAGTGTCCTGCGGGAGGCGGTGAAGATGCTGACCTCCAAGGGGATGTTGCGTGCCCGCCCGCGCCAGGGCACCTGGATCGAGCCGGAGGACAATTGGAACCTCCTGGACCCGGACATCCTGCGTTGGCTGCTGGAGCGCAAATTCTCCCCACGGCTGCTGATCGAGTTCACGGAGATCCGGCTGGCGATCGAGCCGGAGGCGGCGGCCCTGGCCGCCCGTCGCGCCGATCCGGTGGCCATCGCCCGCATCGCCGACGCGCTCGCCCGAATGCGGGCGGCCGAACGGGGGGAGGATGACCCCCTGGAATCCGACATCGCCTTCCATGTCAGCATCCTGAAGGCCAGCGGCAACCGCTTCTATGACCAGCTGCGTGACATCATCGAAGCGGCCCTGCGCATCTCCATCCGCCTGACCAACCAGCGCAAGGGCGTGCGTCTGGCCAGCGTGGCCGACCACCAGAAGATCGCCGACGCCATCGCCGCCGCCGACCCGGACCTTGCCGCCACCACCACCCGGGCCCTGTTGTCCGAAGTGCTGGACCTGATCCGCGGCGGCGAAGGAGCCGCCGGGGGCGCCTGAACCCCCGGCAGACAGCGTGGCCCCGTCACGCCGTGGCGGGGCGCTTCACCCAGACCGGCACCGCTGCCCGGCCGAAGACCAGCCGGTTCAGGGCCAAGGCGAAGCCGACCGTCAGCCACAGGGTGATGAACATCAGGTGGATATAGTGCAGCGGCGTCCAGGCGAAGGTGAAGACGGCATAAAGCCCGACACCGAAGACCAGCCCGGCGATCGCCGCCCGCGCATCCACGTTGCGGAACATCAGCCCGACGATGAAGACGGACAGGATCGGCATGCTGAGCAGGCCATTCAACTGCTGCACCAGGTTGATGATGCTTTCCGCCCCGCTGTAGATCGGCACCAGTGCCAGGGACAGGACCACCAGCCCCAGGCTGAACCAGGCGCTGAACTTCGGCACATTGATGGACGTCCCGATGTACTTCTCATGGATGTCGCAGACGTACAGCGCGGCCGAGGCGTTGAGGACGGAGTTGTAGCTGGTCAGCACCGCCGCCACGATGGACGCGGCGAAGACACCGGCCAGCCAGGGCGGCAGCAGGTCGGCGACGATCCGGCCATAGGCCGCATCGCCGATATCACCATACAGCTTGTAGGAGACGATGCCCGGGATGACGACGATGGCCGGCACGATCAGCAGCCGGATCCCCACCGCCGTCAGCACGCCCTTCTGCGCTTCGCGCAGGTTGGGGGCCGCCATGGCGCGCTGGGTGATCGTCTGGTTGGTGCTCCAGTAGAAGATCTGGATGAACAGCATGCCGGTCAGAAGGGTGTGCCAGGGGATCGGCGACTGGTCGTCCCCGATCAGGGTCAGCCGTTCCGCCGGGATGCCGCTGAGGTCGAAATCGATGGCCGACAAGGCCAGATAGACGACCAGCAGGCTCAACCCCAGGACCAGGACACCGCTGTACGTGTCCGACACGGCCACGGCGCGCAGGCCCCCGAAGATGGCGTACGCCCCGCCGATCACGCCCAGGATCGCGGCCAGGACCAGGATCGGCACGTCCAGCCCGAACATGGACCGCAGGAACAGCGATCCGGAATACAGCATGATGGGCAGGTAGATCAGGATGTTGCCCAGCAGGAACAGCACCGCCACCGTCGCCCGGATATGCTTGTTGTCGTATCGCTTTTCCAGCAGTTCCGTCGTGGTGGTGCAGTTGTAGCGGTAATAGATGGGCAGGAAAACGAAGGTCAGGATCAGCAAACCCACCACAGCCGCCAGTTCCCACAAGGCAAGAAGCGCCATCTGGTTGCCGTTCATGCCCACAAGCTGATCGGTGCTGAGATTGGTGAGCGTGATCGACCCGGCGATGAAGATCCAGGACAGGCCGCCGCCCGCGAGGAAGTATTCCTTGTTGCCGTCCTTGCTGTGGATCACCGTCGGCTGCCGGCATTTCCAGAAGGTGAGCGCGCCGATGATGGCGGTCACCAGGATACAGACCCAGACCTGGGTCATCTGCAGTTCCATGGACGCCGGTCCTCCCCTTGTTCCGGTCAGTGCTGCCCGTTGTGCCGGGCTTTGTCCGCGGGCCTAACGGCCGGGCGGTCGATGATGCAGTTCCAGGCCCACGGCCCAGCGGCGCTGGAACCCGGGCCAGTAGCCGGCGCTGGCCGGATCGTCGGGGCCGGCGGTGCGGTCGCCCGCCTGCTGCCCCTGCTCAAGCGGCCAGGCGCCGTCGGCCGCGATGGGGGTGGGTACGGCCAAATAGCGCGCCTTCGCCGCCTCACCCTTCAGGTGGGTGTCCAGGAAGGCGGTCAGCATATGGTTGGTGACGGCCAGCATCCGGTCCTTGCGCCACACCGGTTCCTCATACCGTTCCCGATAGGCGAAATGGGCCGCCAGCTCCGGCGGCAGGGGATCGGTGGGCAGGTTGTGGCGGGCCCCCTGGAAAACCAGAAGGTGCCGGTCGGCGCCCGTCATGTTCTCCCACAGCCAGCGCACCCCGTCGGCATAGCCCGACACATCATCCAGATCGCCCGCCACCATCAGGGTCGGCACCGTCACGGCGGCAAGGCCGGACGGTGTCCAGGACCGCAGGGCGGGACCCCCGCCCCAGGGGGCGATCAGGGCCATGGCCCGCACTTGCGGGGGCACGCCCGCCACCAGCTCCGCCGCCCCTTCCGTCATCGGGGTCAGCAGGCCACCGGGCACGTTCTGCGCCAAGGCACCCGCCGGGTCATACCCGGCCCCCATGGTGGCCAGGGCCCCGAACCCGCCCATGGAATAGCCCATCAGCGCCGTGCGCGACGGGTCGTACAGGCCGGCCAGGGGATCGGTGGGATCGGCGGCCCGTCGTTGCAGTTCCGCAATGACAAAGCGCTGATCCGGTGTGCGGCTGACGACCACGGCACCGAAGGCCAGTTCGATCGGCACGGTCAGGCTGGTTTCCGCATCCCCATGCCCGATGGAGGCGACAACATAGCCATGGCCGGCCAGATGTTCGGCGATGGTGCTGATGATGGTGGGCCAGTTCCGGAACCCGTGGGAAATCACCACCAAGGGAAAGTTCCGGTTGCGCAACGGTTCGGCTTCGGCAAAGGCGCGGCCCTGGACCATCACGGTCGCGGGAAGGCTGGCGGGATCGACCCCGTCCGTCGGCGGGGTGGCGACAGGATACGCCATCGGCTCCGCCCCCGCCGGGGCGGCGGCCGGGTACCAGAGATGGACCGGAAGGGTCCGATCCCGCACCGGGATGTTGCCGGTCAGGGGGTTGAAGCCCAGAAGGTCGGCCCGCCCGGGCTGGACCAGGGTCACCACCCGGTAACCCACGGCATGGGGCCCGGCCCGGCCCAGTTCCGGCGCATCGGCCGGAACCGTCCGGGTATCCGCAGCGGCCACGACCACGGGCGGCAGGGGTTTGCCCGCGGGTGGGGCGAACAGGAGCCAGCCGGCTATGCCCGCACCGACGACGAAACCCGCCGCAACCAGCCAGCGCGTCTTCATGGCACTGTGCTCCCGGCCCGGTCCGGATCGGCCCAGACGGCCAGGTCCCTGGGCGGAATGGTGCTGCCGCCCAACAGGAAGCGCGTGCCTGGCGGCACCGGGGCCGTCACCGGCCCCTGGCCGTAGTTGAAGGCGAAGACCAGGCCGCCGCGGCGGCGCAGGCGCAGATCGTCGGGCAGGCGCAGGGTGTGGATCCCCCGCTCCTCACACAGGCCGGCGATCAGGTCGGCCAGCAAGCGGCGGTCGGTCACGGCGGTCAGGTACAGGGCATCGCCCCGGCGCAGCAGACCGGGCGCCCCATCCTCCAGCGTGCCCAGCACATCGCAGGCGCCCGGATCCACATATTCCCGCCACTGCCCCGCTTCATAGGTCGCGTTGCCCCAGGACAGGGTGCCGGGGCAGTCCGGCCGCAGGGTTTCCACCGACAGCACGCGGAAGGGCAGCAGGGCGCGAAGGGCGCCCGGCGGCAGGCCGTCGGGCAGGGTCATGTCCGCCGTCTTGGCACCGCTGCGCGGGCCGAACAGGGTGACGGCACCGGATTCCCCCAGCCGTGCGACCTGCGCTTCCGTCGCCAGGGACATGGTCGGGACCAAGACCAGGTCGTAACCGGAAGGATCGGCGTCGGGACCGATGAAATCCACATCCAACCCCAGGGACCGGGTGGCCCGGTACCATTCGAACAGCAGGCGGGTGTAGTCGTAGGACCGCGCCTGCCGCTCGATCTCCCCCAGCCATTGGGATTCGTGATCGACCAGAAGGGCGACACGGGACCCTTCCGGCTGGTTCCCGTCCAGGGCCAGGGCCGGCAGTTCGGCCGCCACCCGCTCCACCTCCGGCCAGGCGTCGCCCGGCGTGCGGTCGGGCCGCAGCAGGCCCGCATGCATCTGTTCCTGGGCGAAGGGCGCCTGGCGCCAGCGGAAGTAACTGACCACCGCGGCCCCGTGGGCGAAGGCCTCCAGCGTCCAGAACCGCACCATGCCCGGGGCCGGGCGCGGGTTGTGGTTGGCCCAGTTCACCGGCCCCGGCTGCTGTTCCATGATCCAGAATGGCCGCTGGTCCACCAGCCCGCGGGTCTGGTCGAACAGGAACGGCGACATGTCGGGATGGCCCGTGCGCATGTAGCGCCGGAATTCCTCGGCCGGGCGGTCCGCCATGAACAGGTCTGTCCGGCCCAGGGGGTAGTTGTCGAAACTGGCGAAATCCAGCGGGGCGGCCAGGGCGTGGTTGTCCACCCCCGTCTCATGCATCGGGATGAAATTATGGGTGATGAATCGCCCGGGCGACCGGGGCCGGATCGCCGCCACCATGGCATCGTGCCAGCGCACCACCTGATGGGAGGAGTAGCGCCTCCAGGCCATGCGGTGGGCCGGGCTCGTCTCCGTCACCGCCAGGATGGGCAGCTCGATTTCCTCGAAGCCGCGGTATTCCATGGACCAGAAGATGTTGCCCCAGGCGCGGTTCAGGCTGCCGATATCGCCATAGCGCTCCTTGCACCAGCGGCGGAACCCGGCCAGCGCGGTGGCGGAGCCGCTGAGCGTCGTGTCATGGCAGCCGATCTCATTATCCGTCTGCCAGCCGGCGACGCCGGGATGGCTGCCGTAGCGGTCGGCCAGCGCCTCCGTGATCCGAAGGGATTCCCGCAGATACACCTCACTGGAGAAATCATAATGCCGGCGGGAGCCGAAGCCCCGCACCCGGCCCGTCGCCGGGTCCACGGGCAGGATCTCCGGATACCGGTCCACCAGCCATTTCGGCGGGGTCGCGGTCGGCGTGCCGATCACCACCTTCAGTCCTGCCTGGTGAAGGGTATCAATCGCCCGGTCGAACCAGCCAAAATCATAGCGGCCGGGATCCGGCTCGAACCGGGACCAGGCGAATTCGCCGATCCGGACATAGGTCAGCCCCAGGGCGGCCATGCGCGCCGCATCATCGGGCCACCATTCCTCCGGCCAGTGTTCGGGATAATAGCAGACGCCCAGCATCACCGTTCCCTCCTGGTCCGCCGGACCCTGGACGGGCACGGCGGGACGGGACATTCTTCTGTCGCGGTCCCGCCCGGCCCGGCCCGCCCGTCCCTTGGCGGTGATCCGGTGCGGCCCCGGCACCTTGCGGCGGCATGGGGCGGTGTGGGCAGGGGCCAGGGCCTATGCGGTTGGATGGTCCGGTGGGGCACGCCCGGCCGGGCATGCCGGATGGACGCGACCCGACAATTGCCCTGGTCACCTGTCATATTTATACGATAAAATAGACCCGTCAACGACGATCTACCCCGGCCCCGCCCTTCCCGCTGCCCCGACCGGACCATGACAGATCCCCAGACCATTGATCCTCAGGCCATCGCCGCCGACACCCCCTTCCTGCGCCTGGACGGGCGCCGTGTCACCCTGATCCTGGCCCTGACGCCGGAGGGGGCGACTGTGCCCTATTGGGGCCCGATGCTGCCGCCCACCAGCGACCCCACCGCCCTGGCCCGGTTGCTGGCGCGGGAGGAGGCGCCGGGGTCTCCGGCGGTGGAGGCGACCCTGACCCTGACGCCCCAGGCGGGCACCGGCTTCCCCGGCCATCCCGGCCTGATCGCCCATCGCGACGGGCGGAACTGGGCGGGCCGTGCCCTGCTGACGGCGGTCCACCGGCCCGGCCCCGGCCGGGTGGCGGTGGAAAGCACCGAAACGGCCCATGGCTATACCCTGGTCCAGCATCTGCACCTGGACCCGGACGGGGACGTGCTGACGGCGCAGACGGAGATCCGCAACACCGGTGACAGCCCGCTGGTGCTGGACTGGCTGGCCGCCTGCACCCTGCCGGTGCCGCCCTGGTTGACCCTGATCCGGGATTTCACCGGCACCTGGGCGGGGGAGTTCCGGGATCAGGCGCAGGAGCGGCGCATCGGCACCTGGATGCGGGAGAATCGGCGTGGCCGTACCTCCCACGACGCCTTCCCCCTGCTGTTGCTGGAATCGGCGGCGGTGACGGAGACGGCGGGGGAGGTGATGGCCCTGCACCTGGGCTGGAGCGGCAACCACCGCACCCTGGTGGACAGCCTGTCCGACGGCCGGGCCCAGGTCCAGGCGGGGGAGCTGTTCCTGCCCGGGGAGATGCGGCTGGAGCCCGCTGCCGTCTATCGTACACCGGTCCTGTACGCCACGGTGGCCGGGGCGGGGCGGGAGGCCGGGCGGGGGGCGATCGCCCGCGCCTTCCAGGCCCATGTGCGGGCGCGACCGGAACACGCCCGGCTGCGGGCCAAGCCCCGACCGGTGCATTACAACACCTGGGAGGCGGTCTATTTCGACCATGACCCGGCGGTGCTGTTGGACCTGGCGGAGCGGGCGGCCGCGGTGGGGGTGGAGCGGTTCGTGCTGGATGACGGCTGGTTCCCGGCCCGCCGGTCCGACCGGGCGGGGCTGGGCGACTGGATCGTGGACCGCACGATCTATCTGGACGGGCTGGGCCCCCTGGCGGAGAAGGTGCGGTCCCTGGGCATGGAATTCGGCCTGTGGGTGGAGCCGGAGATGGTGAACCCCGACAGCGACCTGTACCGCGCCCATCCCGACTGGGTCCTGGCCACGCCGCCCGCCCCGCAGCTTTCCTTCCGCAACCAGCTTGTCCTGGATTTCGGCCGGGCGGAGGTGCGCGACCACCTGTTTGCCCGCATCGATGCGCTGCTGCGGGAATACCCCATCGCCTATCTGAAGTGGGACATGAACCGCGACCTGTCCCACCCTGGCGGGGCGGATGGCAGGCCGGGCACCCATGCCCATGTCCGCGGCCTCTATGAGGTGCTGGCCCGTCTGCGCAGCCGGCACCCGGGGGTGGAGATCGAAAGCTGCGCCTCCGGCGGCGGGCGGGCGGATCTGGGGGTGCTGGCCCTGACCGACCGGGTCTGGACCTCCGACAGCAACGATGCCCTGGACCGGCTGTGGATCCAGCGCGGTCTGTCCACCCTTCTCCCGGCGGAGGTGACGGGGGCCCATGTCGGTCCCACCGACTGCCACATCACCGGGCGGCGCCTGTCCATGGCCCTGCGGGTGGCCACGGCCCTGTTCGGCCATATGGGGGTGGAGGCGGACCTGCGCGCCCTGGCGGATGAGGAAACGGCGGAGCTGGCGGCGGGTATCGCCCTGCACAAGCGCCACCGCGCCCTGATCCATGGGGGGGAGTTGCACCGGCTGGACACGCCGGCGGCGGAGAATGCCTTCGCCATCATCGCCCCCGACGGGGGGGAGGCACTGGTCAGCCATACCCGCATCCGCGAACCGGGCACCTATCTACCCGGGCGGCTGCGCCTGTCGGGGCTGGATCCGGCGGCCCGTTACCGGGTGACCCTGGTCTGGCCGGGGGTGCTGAAGACCTTGTCACCGGTGGTGGCCGACCTGCGCCACGGGCTGGTGGCGGATGGGGCGTTGCTGATGCAGGCCGGGCTGCAACTGCCCCGCACCTGGCCGCAGACGGCCATGATCCTGCATCTGGTGCGGCTGGCGGATTGAGGGCCGGGGCGATGAACGGCCGGGCGATCATGGATGGGGAGATGACCGGGATCGAACTGACCCGGGGCGATCTGCGCCTGGGCGTCGATCCCGCCCGGGGCGGTGTTCTGACCTATCTGCGCAGCCAGGGGCCCGGCGGTCCGATCGACTGGTTGCGCCCGGCCACCCCAGGCTTCCGGCTTCCGGAGATGGCGGGGAGTTTCCCCCTGGTGCCCTTCTCCAACCGCATCGCCCAGGGCCGCTTCGTGGTCGACGGGCGACGTGTCAGCCTGCCCGCCAACCGCCCGAACCAGCCCCACGCCATCCACGGCTTCGGCTGGGACAGCACCTGGACGATTGGGGAGCAGGGGCCGGACCGGCTGACCCTGACCCATGCCGTGGACGGTGACGGCCCCTGGCCGTGGGCCTACAGGGCATGGCAGGAGATCATACTGGATGACGATGGCGTCGGCCTGACCCTGGCGGTGGAGAATCGGTCGGGCGCTCCCATGCCCGCCGGCATCGGCCAGCACCCCTATTTCCCGACGGCGGGGTTGCGCGGGCTACGGGCGCGGGTGGCGGCCTACCACCTGTCCGGGCCGGACATGCTGCCGACCGACAGGGTGCCGGACCATCCGGGCGTGGTGGCCCTGGCCACCGGCGGGGCGCTGCCCATCGGGCTGGACGGGGTGTTCGACGGCTGGGACGGTCGGGCGGATCTGGTCTGGGAGGACCGCCGCCTGACCCTGACCGCCGATCCGGTCTTCGGCCGGCTGGTCCTGTACAGCCCGCCGGGCGCCGATTACTTCTGCCTGGAGCCGGTCAGCCACATGACGGATGCCCACAACCGCCCCCCCGCCCTGGCCGCCGACCAGGGACTTCGCCTGCTGCCCCCCGGTGCCGCGCTTTTGGGTAAAGTGCGGCTGACCCCAAGCCGGGATTGATACCAACGGTCGGAAATCCCGACCGTTGGTACGGCGGCGACCGCAGCGGTCACGGGATGGGGTAGCGCCCCAGGAACAGATCGCCCAGGGCGCGGCGCTTCAGCCAGGTGATGCGGCGCTGGCGGCGGTGTTCGTCGCGGTCGTGGCGCAAGTGGCAGCGGCCGCACCAGGCGGCCAGGTCCCCCTCCTCCACCCGCCAAGGCTCATGGGAGCGGTGGCAGGCGGCCAGCTTCACCTGCTTGCGCTCGGCCGCCACCCGTTCCACCAGGTCCGGCGGGGTGGTGGGGCTGCCCTGGTCGTCGCGCCATTCGCCGGTCTGCGGGTCCTGCCAGCGGCCGTCGGGAAGCTGGGCGATGCGCAGGCCGTGGGGCCGCCCGCAGGCCTCACACCGGCCCTTGGCCCGGTCGAAGCGGATGCGCCGGCTGATCTGCTGCCAGTCGATCGGGTAGAGGTACCGGTGTTGGCGTCGGATCGGCATGATGGCCCGGAGTGTTGCAGGGCGGATGATGCCCCGGAAGCGGGCGCAAGGGCTACCCCCCAATCAGCATCCTCGTCGACCTTGGGGGAGCGGTCGCGGCGGCGTCTAGCGGCGTGCGCGCTGGAATTCGGGACGGGATTCCTGGCCCCGGCCTATCAGCGCCCCACGCAGTTGGCGGCGACCATGTTGCAGCCGTCGAACACCGCCCCTTCCAGCCGGGCATTTGACAGATCGGCCCCGCGCAGGTCTGCCCCCGATAGATCGGCCCCCACAAGGGAGGCGCTGGTCCAGCACGGCCCCGCTCAAACCGGCGCCCTTGAGGTCCAGGCGGCGGACCCCCGGCCGTCCCTCCAGATACCGGGTGTGGAGAAGCAGGGCCTGGCTCAGGGGCCCTGTCCATCCCGCTGGGGTCATGGCGTCCTACGTCCGACAACCCTGCCGCCCGCCGGTACCGGTGTCACGGCAACCGCCGGACGGCCCGGAACCGGACCCGCCCCCCTCCCCTCACCCGACCCCGCCGCCGCCCGTCAGAAGGCGGCGGTCAGGGTCAGAAAGGCCCGTCGCTCCGTCTCCAGCCCGCTGCCCAGCTGTTCGTCCCCGAACAGACCCTGCACCGTGGCCTGAAGGGTGATGCCGGGCATCAGCTCCCGCCCCAGGGAGGCGGTGGACAACCAAGTATCGTCCAGAACCAAGGGCACCTGCCCGGCGGTATAGGACCCGGTCAAATCCCGCAGCAGGGTGCGCCCCTCCGACCAGGCGATGAACAAGTCGGCGGTCCAGCCGTCATGGACATAGCCCAGGCCGGCGGTCACCCGGTTCTCCGCCGCGGCCCCTTCATAGCGGACCGGATAGGCCAGGGTATTGGCCCCCGGAACCCGCAGACCGGCCGCCGGGAAATCATCGTCCACATCGATGACGGCATAGCTGAACGTGGCGGTCAGGCCGTTGTCGAACCGCGCCTCCAGATCCAGTTCCGCCCCGATCGCCTCACTGTCGCCGACATTGCGGAAGGACAGGTAGGGGACGGCGCCGGCACCCGCCACCTGCGCCACCTGCAGGGCGGGCGGGAAGGGAATGGGGGATTTGATGTCCGTCGTCCGTTGCCAGTAGACGGCGCTGGACAGGGTCAGGCTGCCGCCGGTGATGGGCATCGTGTGGTCCCAGCCGGCTTCCACATTGGTGACGGTGGAGCTTTCAAGCTGCGGATCGCCGACCGCCGGGATGCGGAACCCGGCGGGCAGGCCGAGCGAGGCGTTCAAGGCGGGATTGGCACCCAAGGTGTCGGTATAGCTCATCTCCACCAGGGACGGCGTCTGCACGCCGCGGGCGGCGGTCAGGCGCAGGGTGTCCTGATCGGACATCTTCCACACCATGCCGCCGTTGTAGGAGAATTCCCACTCCGCCCGGTCGTAGGCGGCGGCGGTGCGGGGGAATGCCGGCGGGCCGGACAGGTCCAGCACGAAACGGTCGGCCCTGAGCGCGTTGGTCAAAGACAGGCTGTCGCTGATCTGCCAGTCCCACATGGCGCCGACGGCATAGACGTCATAGCCGATGGTGGAACCACGGTCCGGGAATACGTCCATCTCATTCCGGCGGTATTCGCCGGACAGGCGGACGGCATGGTCGGTGCCGATCTTGAACAGGTCGGCCACCTGCACGACCGTGGTTTCCACATCCACGGGCTCTCCGCCGGCATCGACGGGACCGTTGCGGAAATCGATCTCCAGCCAGTTGCGGTAGGCGCTGACGGACAGCAGCCCCGCATCGGTGCTGGCAGTCACGTCCGCCTTCACGGAAGTGGTGCGGGTGCTGTTGGCGTTGTAGGCGTTGATGGGGAACATCTCCGCCAGACGGGTGAAAGAATGGGTCGCCTCCACCTGGGCCTGGATGTCGGGCGTCACCTCCATCACCAGGGCCCCGGCCAGGGACTTCGACAGCGGGTCCTGGGCGGTGATGCCCCCTTCCGCCGGGCGGACGATCCCGCCTTCGAACTCGTCCTCCGACCGGATACCGGCGGAAAGGCGGTAGCCCAGCCCCTCCCCGATCCGCCCGACCCTCACGACGGAGGCTTCGCGCAGGTCACCGGTGCCGGCCCGCACGCTGGCCGAAGACACATCGTCATGCAGCGGGTTCCAGGTGACGATGTTGATCACGCCGGACACGGCGTTGAAGCCGAACAGGGCGGCATTGGGTCCCTTCACCACCTCGATCTGCCGGATCTCCGACAGCTGCACCGGGATGGAGGACCAGATGGTGTAGGCATAATGGTCGGCATAGACCTGACGGCCGTTCACCAACACCAGCAGCCGGGGGCTGGCCGGCTGGTTGTAGCCGCGCACCGACAAGTCGGCATTTGCGGCGCCATGGCGCAGGAAATCCATGCCGGACAGGCGGGCCAGCACATCGGGGATGGTGGACAAGCCGGTGCGCCGGATCTCCTCCGCCGTGATGATGGTCAGGTTGGCCGGCACCTCCGATGCGCGCTGGGGCTTGCCGGTGGCCGAGGTGGTGACGGGTTCCCCGAACATCTCCTGCAGGGTGCCGTAATCCAGCGACTGGGCGCGGGCGGTCCCGCCGACCAGGGTGAGGGCGGCCATGCTGATGGCGGAGAGGGAGGCGGAGGCCAGGATACGGGCCGTGAAACGGGTTTTCATGGGATTATATTCCTTGGACGTGCGGGACGGGGCTGGGTTGGCACCCGGCTCACAGTTCCTTGACCATGATCAGGAAGGCGCTTTCGAAGGAGACGCCGGCAGCGTCCGCGGCCTTGCGGCTGACGAAGATCTGCACCTTTGGCGTGGTCTCGATGGCCAGGACACAGTTCCCCGCCTCCGCACAGCTGCGGTCGGTGCTGGCGGTGATGGCCTTGGCCTGGGCACCGGCGGTTCCCAGCGCGCTACCCGCCCCGGTGGTGACCAGCCAGACCCTGGCGGTCGTGGCGGTGACATCACCGACCGCGACGGGCGTGCCCTTCAGCGTGATGGAGCCGACCTTCAGCCCGTTGCCCAGAAGGCCCATGATCGCCGTCTTCTCCGCCTCCGACTCGGCATTGCCGGGCACGAAGACGACAGCAGCCGGCACCTCCCCGCCAGGACCGTTGACGGTGAAGGAGAGGGCGCGGCCCAGCACCTCCAGATCCTTCTGGGACATGCCCGCCTGGGCCGGCCCACCGCACACCAGGGCGGCTGCCGTGACCATGGCGGCCATGGCGGCTGTGACGACGCGTCTGCTCATCCTAAAGATTCCTTCCCCACTCAAAATCCGGTCCGCACCATGAATCCGTGAACGGCCCGTTCGGCAGACCCAGGCAGCACTACGCCGGCACGTAGGGTTAGCCCCATCGTCCGGATGCGCCACACCGGTTTACGTCAACCAGTTAATGCCATAGTGGGGAATGAACCATCACGCGCCAAAAGTATAGGTTCTGCGTCAATTTGATCCCTGGTTGATTTCCGCCGGATCAAAGGCGGCATTGTTTCCCGCCCCCTTCGGTCGCCGGGCGGCCGCATCTGTGGCTTTGGCTACGCCGCACAAACGGTTCTGCGACGGTCGTTACCGTATCAAGGGTCGGGATTTCTGACCGATGGTGTTACCCCTCTTCCCGGAACGCGGCCAGGGGGGCCGGGCGGCCGGTCTGGGCGATCAGGGCCTTGCGGCGGAAGAAGCGGGTGAAGCCATCCGCCCCCATGCGCGACGGCCCCAGGCCCGACTGGCCAAAGCTCTGCTTTGGCGCCTCGTGGAACAGGGCGGTCAGGGCCGCATCGTTCAGGGAGACCGCCCCGGCGCCCAATTGCTTGGCCACCGCCTCCGCCGCGTCCAGGCTCCCGGCGAAGACGGCGGCGGACAGGCCGTAGATGCTGTCATTGGCCAAGGCCACCGCCTCCTCCACCGTGTCGAAGGGCATGACCGGCAGGATCGGTCCGAACGTTTCCTCCCGCATGACGGCCATGGTGTGATCGACCCCGGTCAGCACCGTGGGGCGGAGCCACAGTCCGCCACCGATCGTCTCCACCCGCCCGCCACAGCGGATGGTCGCCCCCCGGGAAACGGCATCATCGATCTGGGCCTGAAGGATTTCCGCCTGGCGGACGAAGATGATCGGCCCCAGTTCCCCCACCCCGATATCGGGGGTGTTCAGGCGGACCGATGCCGCCGCCGCGGTCAGCCGCTCCATGAATTCGTCGTACAGGGGCGCCGCCACATAGAGGCGCTCGATCGACTGGCAGGCCTGGCCGGTGGACAGCACCGATCCACGCAGGGCCGCCGTCACCGCCGCGTCCAGATCCGCCCCCTCCAGCACGATCAGCGGGTCCTTGCCCCCCAGCTCCAGGAAGGCGGGGATCAGGCGGCCGGCGGCGCGCAGGGCCACCTTCCGCCCCGTCGGGACGGACCCGGTGAAGCAGACGCAATCGACCGCATCCACCACCGCCTCCCCCACCGGGCCGTCGCCGGGCAGCACCGCAAGGATGTCCGAAAGGCCGGCTTCCGCCACCGCCGCCGCCAGCGGTTCGGCGAAGCGGGGCGTCACCTCCGACGGTTTCAGCAGCACGGCACAGCCGGCGAACAGGGCGGGCACCGTGTCGATCATCGACAGGGTCAGGGGGAAGTTCCAGGGGCTGATCACCCCCACCAGGGGATAGGGCACCCAATGCGGGGCGTGGCGGATGGCGGGATTGGCCCGCCCGTCGGTCCAGCCCGTGGGCAGCAGGTGGGGGGCCGCGGCGGACCAGCCGTCGATCGCCGCCAGCACCCCCGCCAGTTCCAGCCCGGCGATGCGCCGCCGGCCGGTATCCACCTCCAGTGCCGCACGCAGCGCAGGGGCATGGTCGGTCAGGGCCGCCTTCAGCCCCTGCATCCGGGCCGTCCGCTCCGCCTGGGGCAGGGCGGCCCAGGCGGGTTGCGCCGCGCGCAGACGCTGTGCCGCCGCCCGCACCATCCCGGCCGTCGGCAGGTCCAGGCGGTGATCGGCCAGCCCGGTCCGGGGATTGCGCACATCCAGGCTGCGCGGGATTTCAGTTGTTGGGCTGCCAGTCATAAGGCTGTCAGGCATCAGGGGATCGGTCATGGCAGGCCCAGGGCTCCAGGGTTCAGGCGGCTATGGGGGTCCAGATGGCGCTTCACCGCGGCCAGCAGGGCCAGGGCCTCCGGCGCAATCGCGTCGGCCAGGGGGTAGCAGCGCCCCACCTGGAAATGGGCGGCCCCATGGCGGCGGAAAACCGCCACCACCGCGCGGCGCAGATCGGCCACCAGGGCGGTCGCCGCCGGGTTCGCGCCATGGCGGGGCAGCTTCGCCAGATGGGCAGGGTCCAGCAGATGCTCATGCACCGCCAGCCTCTCCTCCGGCCAGTAGAAGACAGGTTCGATCAGCAGGCCGTTGGTGGACAAGGTGGTGGTCAGGCAACCGCGGGTGACGCCATGGGCCGCCATCTCCCCCGCCCGGTCGGCGAAGATCCCCTCGATCTCCGCCAGGCAGGCGGGGGCGCGGGAATGGGCGACGATGCCGTGGACCGGCACCCACCGCTCCCCCGCCGGGCCCAGGATGCTGGTGGGGGCGGTGAAGGGCTGGGAGCGGACGATGGTGGGCACCGCATTCTCGATCTCCCGCCCCCCCTCCCCCGACACAAGACGGCGGGCGGCGTCCAGGTCCGCCTGCACGGCGGCCCGGCTGCGCCCGTCCACGATCACATGCAGGTTGTGCCCCGCTTCTTCCAGATGGCTGCGGCCGGCGGTCACCACCTTCGCCGCCGCGGCCAGGCCCTTGGTCCAGGACCCCTGGCCGCCCAGCACATTGCCCAAGGTGCGCAGGTCCCCCGCCAGCCCTGCCCGGCGCAGGCGGACAGCCGTCAGCGCGGGGTCGAAGCCGAACACCTCCGCCCCGATGCCGGCGCGGGACAGGCCGCTCATCCCCCGCAGCAGGGACGGCCCATCGGGCAGGGCGAAGCTGACGCTCCCCGTTTCCGCCGGGGCGGGGATCAGCCGCAGCGTCACCTCCGCCTTCACAGCCAGGGCGCCCGTGTCGCCGCAGAACAGCCCGGCCAGGTCCGGCCCGAAATGGCGGTAGGTTGGGCGGCCGGGGACCATGCCAGTGCCAAGGGACAGGATGGTGCCGTCCACCGTCACCACGGTCAGCCCGACCACGCTTTCTGCCGTGGTCCCATAGGTACCCGCCCCGAAGAAGGCGTTGTTCTGGCTGACCCCCCCGCCGATGGTGGAGGACAGGCCCGACAGCGGACCCCAGAAGGGCGTGCGCAGGCCCAGCGGGGTCAGGGCGTCGCGCAGGGCGGCCCAGGTGCAGCCGGCCTGCACCGTCACCACCATGTCCACCGGGTCCAGGCGCAGGATCCGGTTCATCCGCCGCGTGTCGATCAGCAGCGCATCGGCCGGGCCGCTGTACCCGCCGGTATAGGACAGGCCCCCACCCCGGGGCAGCACCGGCACCCCCGCCCCCGCCCCTGCCGCAAGGCGCAGGCAGGCGGAAAGCTGGTCCGTATCCACCGGGGCGGCCACGGCCAGCGGCGGGGCCCCGGCGGCCCAGATGTCCTGGGTCATCCAGGCCGCGGCATCCCGGTCCGTCACCAGGCCATCCGGCCCCAGCAGACAGCGCAGTTCATCCAGCAGGGACAGGATCGGATCATCGGCCACGGGAGGGCTCCATCCAACGGGTCAGGCGATGCCGGGGCGCCACAGGCCCACCAGCGCCGCCAGGGAAACGAAGATCCAGATGCCCATCACGAAAACGCGCACGCGGGCCAGCAGCCCCGCCACAGCGGCCTGGGCCGCGGGATCGGCGGGATCGGCCAGCACCCGGGCGAAGGCCTGGGCGAAGGGGGGAAGGACCCGGCGGATGATCACGCCGCAGATCATGGCCGCGGCCAGCAGCAGCAGCTTCACACCCAGGAACAGGGGCCAGCCGGTCAGCCCGGCCACGGTCGCCAATCCCCAGGCGGCGAAACCGGCGATGGCGCCCAAGCGCAGGGCCCGGTCCGCCTGCAGCACCAGGCTGCCCGGGGCGGGGTCGCGCAGATGGACGGTCCAGACCACCACCAGCCACAGGGCGGCGATGATCCAGACAGCGGCCAGGGCCGCGGGCCCCGGGTCCAGCCAGCCTTTGGCGGCGGCCAGCGTCAGACCTGTGGGAAAGGCCAGGACCAAACTGGTCCGGGGCGCCATGTCGATGCCGGAGATCAGGCGGGCCGCCAGCCGCCGCGCCGCCGGCGGCTGCTTCGGATCGGCCACCGCGTAGGAGGCGTAATAGGCGCCCAGATCCCCGCCGACCCAGAAAACCAGGACGAAGACATGCAGCAGCGTGATCAGGGCCAGGGTCATCCGCGCAATGCTCCTTCCCTCCAGGCACCAGATGGTATAAAGATATATCAATAGACCGGGCCTTGAGGCAAGATCGCTTCCACGACCGCCGGCGGGCCACGGGGCAAGAAGGCCGGGGCACTAAGTAAGACTGGGGGACAGGGACGGATGGACACGGGCGCGCCGGGAACGTCGTATATCGCGCTGGCCTTGCAGGCCACCTGTGCGGCGGTGAACGCCGACCCGGACGGCCCGTCGGCCCGGACCCGCATCGCCGCCTCCCTTGCCCGGATCGAAGGGTTGGTTCTGGGCTCCAAACGCTTCGTCGGGCCGGATGTGCGCCTGGTGGTCCTGCCGGAATACTTCCTGACCGGCTTCCCCATGGGGGAGGGGCCGGCCCTGTGGGCGGCGAAGGCGGCCCTGCACCCGGACGGGCCGGAATACGCCGCCCTGGGCGTCCTGGCCCGCAAGGCGGAGGTGTACCTGGCCACCAACGCCTATGAGGTGGATGACCATTTCCCCGGCCTGTATTTCCAGGCGAGTGTCGTGCTGGGACCGGACGGGCGGGTGGTGCTGCGCTACCGCCGCCTGATCTCCCTGTTCGCGCCCAGCCCGTATGACGTCTGGGACCTGTATTTGTCCGTCTATGGGGCCCACGCGATCTTCCCCGTGGCGGAGACGGAGATCGGGCGTCTGGCCGCCATCGCGTCGGAGGAGATCCTGTATCCGGAGATCGCGCGGGCCCACGCCCTGCGCGGGGCGGAGGTCTTCGTCCATTCCTCCAGTGAGGTGGGATCACCCCTGCCCACCCCGAAGAACATCGCCAAGCAGGCCCGCGCCATCGAAAACCTGGCCTATGTGGTCTCCGCCAATTCCGCCGGGATCACAGGCATCGCCTTCCCCGCCGCCAGCACCGACGGCGGGTCCAAGGTGGTGGATTTCCGCGGCCAGATCCTGGCGGAGGCCGGGCCCGGCGAAAGCATGGTGGCCTATGCGGAGGTGGATCTGGCCGCCCTGCGCCGGTACAGGCGCCGGCCGGGCATGGGTAACATCCTGGCCCGCCAACCGCTTCAGCTTTTCGCCGACACCTATGCCGACCGGGTGGTGCAGCCGGCCAATACCCTGCTGGACGGCCAGGGGAACCCTGTCGTGCCGCCCGGCCCCGGCTTCTATCGGGAGCGCCAGCAACGGGTGATCGACGCCCTGGCGGATGCCGGGATCATCTGACGGCATCGCGGGCACCGGACACAGGTCCGGTTCCCGATTGTCCGGACGGCACCGGGAAACATGACCAAAAATTGTTTGATTATGGATACAATATACCCTTGGTGAAAACCTCACGATCCCGACCCTTGACATAGCCCGAACACCCCTGCGGCCCTGGAGAGACGAATGAGCCATGATCTGTCGGCCTTGATCCGCGCAGCCCTGTTCGTCCGGGACCTGGGCCGGTCGATCACGTTCTACCGGGCGCTGGGCTTCGACGCCGTCTACTACGAAGGGCTTCTGGACGGCCCATCCGCCGCCGCGGCGCTGCACATCCCGGAGGGGAGTACCGTGCGCTGCTGCATCCTGAAGCGGGCCGGGGGCCCGAATTTCGGCATGGTTGGCCTGTTCCAGGTGGGCAATCCGGCGCTGGACCCCCTGCCCTCCCCCACGGGTCCCCCCCGGCTGGGGGAGGTGGCGCTGGTGCTTTATGCCCGGCCGATCGCCGATGCCGTCGCCGCCTGCCGCGCCGCGGGCGCCACCTGGGCCCCCGACCCGATCCTGTTCCGGATGCCCCACCGCCAGCAGATGGAGGGGTGCCTGCGCGATCCGGACGGTGTCCTGATCAACCTGATCGACCGCGACCCCGAAGAACAGCATCGGACAGCGGCGGTCGTTTCCTGACCGCCGTCTGCCGCAACGAAAAAATCTTCCGAAAAGGCCCAAGACGACCCGTGCGTCCGCGTGTCCTGCCTGATGAAACCGACAATACAAACATGCACAGAGGAGGCTGAGGGAAAATGTTCGACACCGTGATCCGGAACAACAAATCCAGGATACTGATACAGTGCGGGGCCGTTCTGTCGCTGCTGATGCCAATGGCCGCGGCAAACGCCCAGGCCCAGGCCGAAGCCACCGGCGGCACGACGCTTGAGCCTATCCAGCTGGAGGAGATCATTGTCACCGCAACCCGCCGGGCATCGGGCCTGCAGAAGGTGCCGCTGGCGGTGTCGGCCTTCACCAGTGAGGATCTGGAGAACCGGCAGATCAGCACGACGCTGGACCTGGTCCGCACGGTGCCGAACCTGTTCGGGTCCAACAACACCGGTGTCGCCAGCGCCAACACGTACTTCCTGCGCGGCCTGGGCTCTACCGAACAGATCGCCACCATTGATCCCGCCGTCTCCACCTATGTGGACGATGTGGTGGTGCCGCGCCAGAACGCGAACAATTACGGCTTCTTCGACATCGAACAGATCGAGGTGCTGCGCGGCCCCCAGGGCACAACTTTCGGCCGCAACGCCACCGGCGGCGCCATTTCCGTCCGCCTGAAGAAGCCGACGGAGGATCCGGGCGGGTTCCTTCAGGTCGGCTACGGTTCCTTCGACCAGGTCCTGGTCCGGGGCGATGTGAACCTTCCCGTCAGCCCGAAGGTGCTGACCAAGGTCACCGGCTTCTACACGGAGGATAACGGCTACATCACCAATGTCGGCAATGGTGAGAAGCTGAACGCGCTGGAGAACTGGGGCCTGCGCGGGGCGGTGCGGCTGCTGCCTAACGACCGGCTGACCGTGGACCTGTCGGCGGAGCATATGGACGGCGGCGGTGTCTATATCCGGTCCTTCGCCGGCAGCAACAGCCGCACCATCCTGCGGGCGACCCAGTCGGGCGGCACGTCGGATGAGGTGGCGGATGCGGTGGCCGGGCGGGGCCTGCGTGCCGATTACGACAGCACCGCCGCCACGGCCAATATCGAATGGCGCCACGATACGGGCAACATCCAGGCCATCAGCGGCTACCGCAATGTCGGGCAGAGCTTCGTGCTGGATTTCTCCCTGCCCGTCTCCGCGGCGGCGGTACCCCTGCCCTTCGTCCTGACCAACGAGGGCACGTATGAGATGTTCAGCCAGGAGTTCAAGGCCGTCGGGTCCCTGCTGGATGACCGCCTGTCCTATGTGGCCGGCCTTTACTATTTCTATGAGGATAACCAGACCGTCGCCGGGCAGGTCTTCGGCACCGCCGTCTCCTGTTCCAACGGGCTGTTCGGCGACGGCAACATGACCTGCAACGGGCGGCCGGGCTATTCCAGCGTCCGCGACATCAACAACACCACATCCTCCTACGCGGCCTATCTCCAGGTCGATTACAGCGTTACGGAGCAGCTGACCGCCATCCTGGGGGCCCGCTACACCAATGAGGTGAAGAAGCTGGACCTGCGGCCGACAAGTTTCGGTGGCATCACCTCCGCCAATCTGCGGGCCATTGGCACGCCCACCCGGCTGGAGACGGACAAGATCACCCCGCGCTTCGGCCTGACCTACCAGGTGGACCCGGACATCCAGGTCTTCGCCACGGTGACCAATGGCTACAAGGCCGGCGGCTGGAACAGCCGCACCGCCTACATCCCACAAACATTCGAGGATATGGACCCGGAAACCACCTGGTCCTATGAGGCGGGGATCAAGAGCGACCTGTTCAACCGCCGCCTGCGCATCAACGCCACGGCCTTCGTGGCGGAAACGGACGGGCTGCAACTGTCCTACACCACCCCCGGCCCCATCGCCGGAACCACCCTGTCCACCCAGGACAATGTGGGTGACATCCGGGTGAAGGGCCTGGAGTTGGAGGTGAGCGCCCGGCCGGTGGCAGGGCTGGATGTCTTCGCCACCCTGGGCATCCAGGACGGCGAATACACGCGCGTCAGCCCCGACGCCCAGTCCTTCACGACGCCGGCCGGTGCCTTTGTGAACGCCATCGACGAAAGCGACGCCCTTTCCCGCCTGCCGGAGACAAGCTTCGCCATGGGCGCCACCTATACCCTGCCGGTGGAGGCATTGTTCGGAGAGCTGATCTTCTCCGGTGAGTTGACCTACACCGATGATTTCTGGACGACCGCGTCGAACACGACCCCGGCCAATCCGCGGACCCCAACGGCGCTGAACACCCTGGCGGAGGGGTACACGCTCTACAACCTGTCCGTCGCCTATGTCTCCGATGACGACGCCTGGCGCTTGGCGGTGGAGTGCAAGAACTGCTCCGACAAGCTGTACCTGACATCGGTGTTCAACGGGTACTATTACGGCGATCCGCGCCGGATCAAGGCGACCCTGACCCGGCGCTTCTGACCGCTCTCCCCCCCGTCCGGCCCGATCCGGACGGGGGGATGCGCCTATTCCAGCAGGGAGGCGACGGCCAGCACCGTCGCCTCCTCCAGCCCCATGACCTGCACCGACAGGGGCATCCCGTTCGAGGCCGCTCCGGCCGGAACACAAACGGCGGCACAGCCGGCGAAATCCGCCATGGCGGTGAAATCCGCCTGGTTCGCCGGGACCGGATCGCCGAAGGGAAAGGCCGTCTGCGGCGCGGTCGGCATCAGCACTGCATCCACCCCCGCCAGAAGGTGGCGCAGACGTTCCCCCGCCGCCCTTACAGCATCCCGCGCGGTCGCGACCTTGGACGGCAATTGCCGCGCACCCCAGTCCAGCAGGGCCCGGAACTCCGCGCCAAAGCCGTCGGGGTCCCGCTCCAGCATCGCCGAATGGACGGCCCGCCCCTCCACCTCCGACAGCAGAAGACCCTGGCGGCGCAGGGCGCCCGGGTCGTAATCGCCGGGGTCCAGATCGACGAAGCGCACCCCCGCCGCCGCCAGCCGCGCCGCCGCCGCATCCTCCGCCGCCCAGACCCCCCCCGCCGCGTCCACCCGCCGGCGCAGCACGGGCATCCGGCCGATGGTGATGGACCGGCCGGACAGGGTGGTGCCGAAGGGTGGCATCAGGTCCCCGCGACCTGCCGCAACCGCCGCCACCAGGGCGCAGTCGGCGACCGACCGGCCATGGCTGCCCACATGGTCCAGGGTGGTCGACAGGGGGACCACCCCGTCGGTTGGGATCACGCCGAACCCGGGCTTGTACCCCGCCAGCCCGCAATAGGCGGACGGGATGCGCACGCTGCCCATGGTGTCCGTCCCCAGGGCGGCGGCGGCAAGCCCGGCCGCCACCACGGCCCCCGAACCTCCGCTGGACCCGCCGGCGGTCCAGCCGGGGCGCAGCGGGTTCTGGGTCCGCCCGAACCAGGGATTGTCCGTGGTGGCGCCAAGCGCACCCTCATGCATGTTCACCAGCCCCAGGATCACAGCCCCCGCGGCCTTCAGTACCGCGACACAGGCGGCATCGTGCTCCGCGATCCGGTGTCGGTAGGCGCCGATCCCGGCATGCCAGGGGGCTCCGGCCAGGGCGATGTTCGCCTTCACCGCCAGGGGCACCCCGTCCAGGGGCGACAGGGGCCGCCCCTCCCCCCGGCGGGCGGCGACAAAGCGGGCGGCGGACCGGCGGGCGGTCTCCCGCGCCTCATCCCCCGCAACATGGACATAGGCGCCGATGGCCGGATCGATCCGGGCGATGCGGTCCAGGTACATCTCCACCACCCGCACCGGATCGGTACGGCCCGCCGCGTACAGGGCGGCCAGACCGGCGGCCCCGGCGTTTATACAGGTCTCCTCCCCCACGATCATCGCCCGAACCGCTCATCGATCAGGCGGATGGGCTTCTGGCGCACATCGATCTGGGTCAGGTCGGCGGTGGCGCGGCGGTCCACCAGATCCACCGCCACCTCGATCCCGATCTTGCGCTTCAGCGTCTCCCGGCAGCGCTCGGCCACAGCCTGACGCTCCGCCGCCGGGGCGTCGGTTTCCGCCACGACGACGAATTCGTCCCGCCCCGCGGCATCGCGCCGGGCGCGGCAGATGAATTCCCCGGCGAAACCCGCCACCTCCCCCAGCATGGGGCCGACGGCCTGGGGGAAGATGTTGATGCCGCGGATCTTCACCATGTTGTCCGACCGGCCCAGGAACCCCTCGATCCGCTTGAACACCAGATCCAGGGCCGACCGGCCGGGCAGGACGCGGGTCACGTCATGGGTATTGAAGCGGATGATGGGGTACAGGTCGTCCTTGTAAAGGCAGGTGACGACCATGTCCCCCGGCTGCCCGTCCGCCACGGGAAGGCCCGTGTCGATGTCGCAGACCTCCAGGTACTGGGCATCCTCCATCACATACAGCCCGTCCCGGTCCGGGCCTTCGCCAGCGATGCAGCCGGTATCCCCCACCCCGTACCAGTCGAAGCAGGCGGCCCCGCCCCAACTGTCCGACAGGGCCTGCTTGTCCTCCCGCCCCAGATGGCCGGAGATCATGCGGATCTTCAGGTCGCGGACGGGATCGATGCCCAGTTCCGCCGCCACGGTCGCCAGCTTCTTGATGTAATCGGCGAAGCCGACGATGACCGTGGCGCCGAAATCCTTCATCAGCTGCACCTGCTGGGCGGATCGTGTCTCCACCCCCGTCCCGGCGGACATGAACAGGGCGGAGGTCCAGTGGATCACGCTTTCCCGCACGTAATGCCCGCCGTTGATCATGCCGTGGCCATAGACGGAATGGACCACGTCATCCGCCCGCAGCCCCTGGAAGCGGTACAGCCGGCCCAGCAGCAGGTTCTGCGCCTCCCGCCCCTTGGCCCCGAACAGCAGCACTTGGGGCTTGCCCGTAGTGCCGGAGGTGGTGTGGAAGATCAGGGGCGGGCGGGCGCCCGGGGGATAGGATTCCAGCCCGGCGAAATCCCCCAGCGGCGGGGCCAAGTCCAGGCTTTCCATGATCTCCGCCTTGCCGAAGGCGGGCAGGCGGGGCAGCACATCCAGGCCGGTCACATCCCCCCGCTCGATCCCCGCCCGGCCCCACAGGCGGCGGTAGAAGGGTGTGGCCCAGGCCCGGTCCACGCAGCGCTGGAACAGCCGCTCCTGATGGGCGCGCAGGGCATCGGCGCTGGTCTCCCGGGCGAAGCGGACGAAGGCATCGCCGATCGGATGGTCCCGCTGCATCGCGGCCCAGTCCACGGTGTCGAAGTAACTGCGGTGTCCGTCCATCCGGCGGCTCCCAGGATTGTCGGGGGAATGGGGTCAGGCGGGCGCGCGGGCGACGGCGCGGAACAGGGCGGCCATGTCGGCCTCCCCCTCCAGCCCGTCCACCCGGCGGATCAGGGTGTCGGCGGCATCGCCCGGCAGACCCGCGAAATCCAGGCAGGCGCGGACCTTCGCGATCTGCGCCGCCCGGTCCAGGGGGCGGGCGGGGCTGCCGGGCAGGGCATCGATGGTGACGGAAAGGCGCCGCCCATCCGTCAACACGGCTTCCGCCACGGCGGGCGTGAAGGCGGCGGGATCGGGATTGTCGTCG
>JBJOKR010000022.1:0-34060 GCA_046045995.1 Pseudomonadota bacterium
GCCGTATCGGACCCGCTGCCGCCGATCAGCGTTTCCACAGCGGTCACGGACAGCGTGGTGTTCCGTGCGGCGACGAAGCCGACCACATCGGTGCCCGCACCCGCCGTCAGCGTCTCCAGCAGGGCGATGGTGATGGTGCTGCCGGTGTCGGCCAGGCTGACGATATCGGTACCGGCATCGCCGATCAGGGTTTCGACGGCCAGGACGGACAGGGTCGATCCGGCGGCACCGGTCCCGAGAATGGCATCGATACCGACACTGCCCGTGACAGTCTCGAAAAGGGACAGGGCGAAGGTGCTGCCCGCCGCAACCGCCACGATGTCGGTCCCCGCACCGCCCGTCAGGCTTTCGATCAGGGAGACGGTGACGGTGTTGCCGGTGCTGGTCAGGATGGCCGTATCGGACCCGCTGCCGCCGATCAGCGTTTCCACAGCGGTCACGGACAGCGTGGTGTTCCGTGCGGCGACGAAGCCGACCACATCGGTGCCCGCACCCGCCGTCAGCGTCTCCAGCAGGGCGACGGTGATGGTGTTGCCGGTATTGGTCAGGACGGCGATATCGGTGCCGCTGTCACCGATCAGGGTTTCGATACCGGTCAGGGCCAGGGTGACACCCGAAGCGCCCGTGCTGGTGACGGCTTCGGTGCCGGCGCTGCCGGTCAGCGTCTCGATCAGGGCGATGGCGAAGGTGCTGCCCGCCGTCACGGTCAGGATATCGGTACCGGCACCGCCGACCAGGGATTCCAGGCCTGAAAAGGCCAGCGTGTTGCCTGTGGCGGCCATCTGCACGCTGGTGATGCCGGTGGTGCCGGTCAGCGTCTCGACCCCCGTGACCTGGATCGTCGCGTTGCCCGCCGCCAGCGATACGGCGTTCAGGCCGACGCCGCCGACAAGGGTTTCCACCGCGTCCACAAGGATGGTCGCACCGCCATCCACCATGGCCAGGACATCGGTGCCCGCACCGCCGGTGAAGGTTTCGATGCCCTGCACCAGCATGCTGGCGCCGGCGGTGCCGACCCGTGTCACCACGTCGGTTCCGGCGCCGCCGACCAGCGTTTCGACCAGGGTGACGGCAAAGGTGCTGTTGCCGCCGCTGTTGGTGACGACATCCCGCCCCGCCCCGCCGATCAGGGACTCCAGCAGCGACATGGCGATGGTGTTGCCGTCTTCGGCCAGCGTGGCGACGTCATTGACCGAGGCGCCGACAAGGGATTCCACCAGCGATACGGCCAGGGTGCCGGCACTGGTGTTCATGACGACATGGTCTAGTCCGGCCCCACCACCAAGGCTTTCGATCAGCGCCACGGACAGGGTGGTGCCGCCCGGACCCGTGGTGGTGACCAGATCGGTGCCGCTTGATCCGATCAGGGTTTCCACCGCTTCCACGGACATGGTGGAGGCGACGGTGAAGGTGACGACATCCACCCCGCCGCTGCCGATGACGGTGCGGAAGGTGGCGATGTCGCTGCCGCTCGGCAGATTGATGATCAGATTGTTGATCACGATCTGCCGCCCGTTGGTCAGGTCGGGTTCGGAGATCGTGATCGTGCCGTTGGGCGTGAAGACGGTTTCGATGCCGGACACCCAGATGGTGGCCGCGGCATCGGTGAAGGTGACGACACTGTTGCCGCCCGCCCCGATCAGCGTTTCCACGCCGACGGCGCTGATCGTGGTGCCGGCGGTCAGCAGGGCGACGTCCTTGTCGGAACCGCCGACCAGCCGTTCCACCAGCGACACGGCGGTGGTGTTGCCGCCATTGCCGAACATCAGGGCATCCGTGCCAGTGCCGCCCGTCAGCGATTCCACCACCGACACCGCCAGCGTGTTGCCGCTGGTGCCGGTGATGGTGATCCGGTCAAGGCCGCCGGACCCGGTCACGGCCTCGACGGCCGTGATGCCCAGGGTCGACCCGGTCCCGCCGACGGTCAGCCGGTCGGTTCCGGCACTGCCGGCGACGGTCTCCAGATTGACGACCACAAGGGTGTTGCCCACACCGCCCAGGGCGACGACATCGCTGCCCGCCGCACCGACCAGCGTTTCCAGGCCGGAAACGGTCAGGCTTGACCCACCCGCATCGGTGAGCGTGACCGCATCCTGGCCGCTGTCCCCGGTCAGGGTATCGATCAGGGAGACGGACAGGGTCCCGCCATGGGTCGTCAGGGTGATGACATCGACGCCGGCGCCGCCGTTCAGCGCTTCCACCCGGCCGACCAGCATGGTGTTGCCGGTCGCGTCCAGCGTGATGATCTCATGGACGGTGGTGCTGTCGGTCCCGCCGATCAGCGTCTCCAGCTGCGACACGACCATGGTCGCGCCGAAGGTGTCCAGACTGGTGACAACGTTGGTTGCCCCATTGCCGACAAGTGATTCCAGCGCCTGCACCGCCATGGTGAAACCACCGGTGCCGAGTGCGCGCACCAGATCCGTGCCGGACCCGCCGGTCAGACTTTCAAGCAGGGCGACCGCGATGTCGGCACCCCCGTCCGCCAGCCGGACGTCGTCCAGGCCGCTGCCGCCGGTCAGGCTTTCCAGGCCCGATACCCGGATGCTGGCGCCGGCGGTGCCGGTCCCGGTCACCACGTCCTGGCCGCCGCTGCCGATCAGCGTCTCCAGCAGCCGGATCGCCAGGCTGGAGGCCTGGGTGAAGGTGATGACATCCTTGCCGCCGCCGCTGTCGCCGATGATCGTCTGGAAATTGTCGACGGTCACGGTGTTGCCGGCGCCGGCCGGCAGTTGCAGGATGTTGTCGGCGGCGCTGATGACGATGGTGGCCGCAGCCCCGGCCACCGCCAGCGTCTGCTGGGATGTGCGCACCGTCTCGATGCCGGAGACGAAGATGGTGGCGGTCGTGTCGGTGAAGGTCACCGATTCCGTCCCGGCACCGCCGATCAAGGTCTCCAGGCCGATGGCGCTGACGGTGCTGCCCCCGGCGGCGAACTGGACCACGTCCTTGGCGGCGCTGCCGACCAGGCTTTCCAGCAGCGATACGGCCAGCGTATTGCCCGTACCCGCCAGGATGGCGACATCGGTGCCGGCCCCGCCGGTCAGGCTTTCCACCAGGGAGACGGAGGCGGTGGCGGTCTGCCCCCCTCCCGTGCCCAGGGTCACGGCATCGGTATTGGCGCTGCCGACGATGGTTTCCAGCAGGGACATGCCGAGCGTGTTGCCGATGCCCGCCAGGGTCACGGAATCGGCCAGGGCCGTGCCGGTCAGCCCCTCGATCTGGGAAACCGTGACAACCTGTCCGGCCGCACCCGCCAGGGTTACGATATCGGTGCCGCCGGCCCCGGTAAGGGTGTCGATCTGGGAAACCTGGATCGTGATCCCGTCAGGCCCGGACACGGTGACAAGATCAAGATCGGTGCTGCCGGTCAGTGTTTCGATGCGACCGACGGACAGCGTGGCACCGCCCGCGGCAAGGGCGACCCGGTCGATGGTGGCGCCCGCATCCCCCAGCACCCGTTCCACCGCCGCCACGGTCAGCTGATGGCCGGACGTGTTGGCCAGCAGCCGGACCGTATCGCTTCCGCTGCCGCCGACGACGCTTTCCACAAGCGTGACCGACAGCGTGTTGTTGCCGGGCCCGATTGCCACCGTGTCGGCGGCGGCACCACCGACGACGGTTTCGACCAGGGACACGGTGACCGTGCTGTTCACGGTCGCAACCAGCGTCACCAGATCGCTGCCGCCTGCGCCGACGACGCTTTCGACCCCCGCGACCGCGATGCTGTTGCCACCCGCCGCCGTCAATGTGGCAAGATCGGTCCCGCCGCCGCCCAACAGGGTTTCAAGCCGCGACACCGCCAGGCTGGACCCTGCCGCCCCGGTCCCGGTGACGACATCCGTGCCGGTCCCGCCGGTCAGGGTTTCGATCAGGCTTATGGCAAGGGTGCTGCCGGTATCGGCGGTGGCGACAGCGTCGATACCGGCCTGGCCGACAAGGGTTTCCAGCAGCGAAACGGTGATCGTATTGCCGTTGGCAGCCAAGACCGCGGCATCCGTGCCGGTCCCGCCGGTCAATGTCTCGATCAGGGAAACCGCCGTGGTCGCCCCGGCGGCGCCGAACGTCATGGCATCGGTGCCGGCGCCGCCCACCAGCGTCTCGAACAGCGAAACAACAAGGGTGTTGCCGCCACCCTCCAGGACCGCGATGTCGCTGGCGCCCGCACCGATAAGGGTTTCGATCAACCCCGCCCGCAGGGTTGTTCCGGTTCCATTGACCGTGATGACATCGACACCGCCCGTGCCGCCGGACAGGGTTTCGACGGCGGAGATGGCGAAAGTACCGCCGCCGTCGGCGATGGTCAGCACATCCGCGCCGGCACCGCCGACCACGGCTTCGACCTGGGAGACGCGCAGGGTGGTGCCCGCAGGGCCCAACAGGATGGAATCCGCCCCGATGCTGCCGATCAGCGTCTCCAGCGCGGACACCTGCAGGGTGGCGGCGGCGGTGGCCGTGCTGCCGGTGGCGGTGATGACATTGGTGCCCGCATCGCCAACGATCGTTTCGACCTGCGACACGGCCATCGTGAAGCCAAGGGCATCCAGATGGGTGACCACATCGGCCCCGGCGCTGCCGACCAAGGTCTCCACGCCGGACAGGGCGATGCTGGTGCTGCCGGCGCCCAAGGCGATGACATCGGTGCCAGCACCGGCCACAAGGCTTTCCAGCAGCGACACCTGCATGGTGCTGCCGGCGGCGCCTGTGCGCAGGGCGACATCGTTCTGCGCACTGCCGATCAACGTCTCCAGCAGTTGCACGGCCATGGTCGTGCCCTGGGTGCGCGTGAAGGTGACGATGTCGGTACCGGCATCCCCCAGAACAGTCTCATAAGGTGAGCCGACCAGGCTGGTGCCACCGGTGGTCGGCATCTGCAGGACGTTGGTGACGCCGCCGATGACGATGGTGGCGGCGGCACCGCCCAAATTCTGAGTGCCGCCATTGGTCACCACCGTCTCGACGCCGGAGACGAAGATGGTGGCGGCCGTATCGGTGAAGGTGACGAAATCGGTATCGGCACCGCCGATCAGTGTTTCGATCCCGACCGCCTGGATCGTGCTGGGGGCGCTGCCCAGTGTGACCAGATCCCGTCCGGTGCCGCCGATCAGCGTGTCGATCAACGACGCGGTCAGCGTATTGCCGGTGCTGGCCAGCACAACCGCTTCCACATTCGCGCCGATCAGGCTTTCGACCAGCGATACGGCGATGGTCATGCCGTTGGTGGTGCTGCCGCCGACCAGGACGGTATCCAGCCCGGACCCGCCGATCAGCGTGTCGACATCAATCACGGCCAAGCTGTTGGACCCGGTGCCCAGCGTGACCCGGTCCAGCCCGGCGCCGCCGACCAGTGTTCCCAGCAGGGAGGCCGTGACCGTCGCCCCGCTGCCGCCCAGGTTGATGATATTGGTGCCGGTACCGCCCAGCAGGGTTTCGATACCGGCAACCAGCGCCGTCGTCCCGGCCCCGGCGAGGAAGCTCACGCCGTCGGCCCCGGCGCTGCCGATCAGTGTTTCGATACCGGCCGTGGCCAGCGTGCCCGCGCTGGTGAACTGGACGGCATCGCGGTTGGCGCCGCCGATCAGCGTTTCGATGGCGCTGACCTGGATTTCATTCGCGATGGTACCGATGGCACCCAGCGTGATGACGTCGCTGCCCGCCGTGCCGACCAGCGTTTCCACCACCGACACGGTCATCGTGCTGCCGCCGGTCTGGGCGATGCGCACATGGTCGTTGCCGCTGAGGCTGGACCCGACAAGGTGTTCGATCAGCGACACGCTGATGGTGTTGCCGTTCGATGTACCAACCGCGGAGAGGCTGACGACATCCTGGCTGGACGTGCCGATCAGGGTTTCGATCATCGCCACCAGCAGGGTGCCGGTGTCTGTGGCAGCGGTCAGGGCCGTGTCACCGACGATCTGCGTCGTCCGCCGCGCCTCCATCGTCACGACGTCGGCACCGCTGCTGCCGAACAGCGTGTCGATGTCGGCGATGGTGATGGTTCTATTCGTGTCCGTCAGGACCAGCGCGTCCCTGGTGCCGGTGCCGCCCGCAAAATACTCGATCAACGAGACCTGGGTCGTCGTGCCACCGGTCCTGCGGTCGATCGAGCCTGACCTGAAGCCGGCCGTCACGATATCGGTGCCGCTGCCGCCGATCAGCGTGTCGACGAACGCCACGCCCATTGTGTTGCCACCGGCGCCCAGCGAATAGACATCGACCTTGCTGCCGTTGCCCAGCAGGACTTCGGCACCGACCACATGCACCGTATTGCCGGCGACGCTTGAGATTGTGGCGAAGACGTCGTTCGCGCCCTGCCCGATAAGGGTTTCCACAAGACCGGCGACCATGGTCGTGCCGATGGTATTGAAGGAAACGACAACATTGGTGCCGCTGCCGCCAAGCAGGGATTCGATGAAAGTGACAGCGGTCGTCGTACCGCCGGTATCGGTCAGCGTGATGAAATCCGTGCCGGAACTGACACCGATGAACGTCTCGATGCTGGAGGCCAGAAGGGAGTTGCCGCCAGTGGTGAAAGTGACGACATCCCTGCCCGTGTTGCCGACAAGGGTTTCCAGGAACCGCACACCCAGCGTGTTGCCAGCGGTCCCGCCCAGGGTAACGGTTTCGGGGGCCTTAAGGTTGTTTCCGCCATAGACATGGTCCAGGTTTGTGACGGTGAGCGTCTGGCCATTCGTATTCAGTACGATGCCCTGGGTGCCGCCGACGCCGCGGATGAACGACCAGACGACGCCGGCGGTCAGCGTCACGTCCGCGCCACCCGACAGGGTCAGTGTTCCACCGGCAGCCATTCTCAACCCCCATGTACCCGCTCGGTGCGGGCTCTAATCGTGCCGGTTGGATCACGCCCAAAAAAGTGATGTCAGGCAAGTTCCGGTTACCCCGAACATACTATCGAATGCCGATCCATTTGAACTGAAAAAGGCAATTGCGGGGCTGGGGTGTCCGTCCCCCATCCTGCTGTTCGAAGGCGGCGATCCGCCTGTGGGGCGGGAAGGGGCGCGGAGAGGCGGGAACGACCGTCGGGATCAGGCGGAGGACGGGTCCGTGCCGATGAGGACGGGGGAGGACCAGGGATCGAACGGCACCAGGGCACGGCTTTGCCGGTCGGGACGGAATGCGGTGGCCCCGTCGTTCAGCATAGACGCGACGAAGGAGAAGCTGCTGTTGGAAATGGCGATCACATCGGCCACGCAAAGGGCGTGGAAGTCGCGGAAAAACTCGATTCCCGGAACTGATTCGGCCAGGTCGTCGGCCGTCAGGGGCCGATAGGCAGCGAAGGCCGGCACACATCCCGGATCGTCGGTGGCGACATACAGCCGCGGTTTGGACAGTCGCGGCCAGATATCCGCCAACCAGGTCGCATACCATTCCTCTGGCGCTGTCCAGAACGGGCCCCACCCGAAATCGCCCCGACGCAGGTGAATGGCCACCACAGTGTGTCCATCGCTGCGCAGCCGGTCCCGCACCTGATCCGCCAGGGGTCGGAGATGGCGGCCGGGGCTGAAAAAGCGGCGGAATCGGGCGGCGGAAGGGGCAAGCGCGCTTGTGTCGCCGCAGAAATAACCGTCGATGTCGTGATTGGCCGCTTCTGCAACAATACTTGTAAAGCCTTCCGGCAATTTCATGTCGACTTCCGCCATCCGGGGCAGCGGCGGCCCCGGCAACGGGTCGTCCAGATCGTATAGGCGGCGGCCCAGCCACATCGGCGTTTCCAGTTGCAGGCCGTGGTGCTCCGCATACAGACGGGTGACGCCGTATTGCAGAAGCTGGTTGCCGAACCGGCCATTGGTGCCAAGGGTGGTCACGGCCAGCCGCCGGGCCGTTGCGTCGGGCGGGCGGGGCGTCGGCGTCGGTCCCCAGCGATCCGCCAGCAGCAGCAGCGCCCGGCGGGTAAAGGCCTCCCCGAAGCCTGCGTTGCAGGCGATCGCCCGGTTCCAGGCCGCCACCGCATCATGGGTTCGCCCGGCCCGTTCCAGCACGGCCGCGTGGGCCGCGTGGGCCTCGTAAAGGCCGGACGCCAGGGCGACGGCCCGTTCGGCAGACTGCATGGCACCCGCCAGGTTCCCGGCATCGAGCCGCAGGCCGGCCGCCTCGGCGTGGTATTCGGCCCGATCGGGCGCCAGGCGCAGGGCCGCGTCCAGGCTCTCGGCCGCCGGTGCCGCCGCTCCCACCTTGCGCCACGCGCGTGCCAGCAGGAACTGCGCATTGGCATTGCCGGGCTGTCGGGCGACGGCGTGCAGAAGATGATGGATGGCATCGGTCGCGGCACCATCCTCCAGGCGCAGCAATCCCAGGTTCACGCGGGCCGGGGTCAGGTCGGGATCGATCGCCAGCGCCCGGGTGAAAGCTTCCATGGCCGCCGCCCGCCGGCCCAGCCGGTGGGACACGACCCCCAGCTCGAACCACGGGTCCCGGCGGTCCGGGTCCAGCGCCACCGCCTGCCGCAGCAGCATTTCCGCCTGGGCGGGTCGGCCCGCCGCGGTCATGGTCCGGGCATCGGCCAGCAGGGCCGCCAGCCTGTCGGCCCTGGGGTCGGCCCCGGGTTTGGCCCCGGGTTTGGCCACGGACGGGGCACGACGGTCCGCCAGGGCGCGCAGCTTGCGGCGGATCAGGATCTCGATCGCCATGAACCGGGCGTCGACCAGCGCGCCCTCACCGGGGGCGCGACCGCTGATCATATCCTCCTGCAACCGCGCCAGGACATTGCCCGGCCGCATGGAGTAGAAGACCGTCTTCTCCGCGATCTGCCCGCCGCGGCATTCCTGGACCAGGGCGCGGCTATAGGCGACATCGTCCGCCGTGGCCGGATGGAACGGGGCTTCCTCGGGAAACCCACCGATCCGGTCATGGCAGGGGAGGCGCAGACACAGGTTGCAGGGATAGGTCGCACGCGATGCGGCGCGCCAGACCGGCGTCACCTGATCGTCGATCCGGTCGAACACCATATCCGTCCGCACATAGTCCATGTCCGGGCACCGGTCCAACACCTGGGCCGTCAGGTGCAGGTGGGGTTCCAGGAAGTAGTCATCCGCATCCAGGAACCACAGATAGGGCCCCCGGGCCAGCCCGACACCGATGTTGCGGGACCGCCCGGCGCCCTGGTTGCGATTGCCGGTCACCAGGGTGAGGCCCTGGTCCGGATGCGCGGCGGCCCAGGCGCGGACGGCATCGACCGTCCCATCGGGTGAACAATCATCCACCACGACGATCTGCACCGCCGCGTCGGCCCTGGCGGTCGCCCGCCGCAGGAAACCGATTGCGGCAACGATGCTGTCCAGCGCCCGCCCGATCGTATCCGCGGCACGGAAGGCGGGGATGACGACCGTGCCGATGACATCCTGCGCCCGACGGTGCGCCGCGATCCCGGCGATCGCCTGCCCAAGGCCGCTGTCGCCCGGGTCCATCGCCGCCAGCATCCGGGCCGCCTCATCATCGCGCCCCTGGATCAGCCGCACGGTCCCCAGCAGCCGCGCCAGATGCCCGCCCGCGGGGCGGAATCCAGTCAGCCATTCCAGTTGCCGGCCCGCCTCATCGAAATGGCCGGGGTCCAGAAGGGTGGATATCTGGTTCAGCGCGGCATGCAGCGTGGCATCCACCTGGCGCGCGAAGGCCGCCTGGTCGCCATGCAGGCGGGCGGCCCGGTGGAACAGCCGGATCGCCCGAATCCCGTCCCCCTCCTCGAACGCGGTCAGCGCCAGGTTCTGCAGGGCTGCCGCATGGGCCGGATCATCCGCCAGCAGGCGTCGGCATTGATCCCTGCCGATGCGCATCGTTTTCCCCCCGGCTCGTGCGACAATCCCATTCCTACAAAACTATGCTAACAGAAGCACGAAAACATTGGCCGCCCCGCCCCGCCCGCCCCCCTTCCCTGCGCTGGTCAGATGACGCTGAAACTCGGCTTCCTGGACACGACCTTCGCGGATTACACACCGGCCACGCCGTCCCTGGCGCCCCTGGGCGGCACCCAGTCGGCCGCCTGCCATCTGGCGGCGGCGCTGGCACGGGCCGGGGCGGAGGTGACGCTGATCACCGGCACGGCGGTACCCGCACGGATCCTGGGCGTCGACTGCCGACCGGCCGCGGCCACCCCGCCGGAGATGATGGCCGGGTTCGATGCCCTGGTCGTGCTGGGCGGCTGCCCGACCGATGGCGCGATGCGGATGGGCGGGCTGCTGAATTCCGGTCGGAAGCGGATGCTGTGGATCCAACACGCGGTCGATGAATCCGCCGTTGCCAATCTGGCCGATCCCGCCTTCCGATGCCTGTGGGACGGGTTCATCTTCGTCAGCCGGTGGCAACGCCGGACCTTCATCGTGCGGTTCGGCCTTCAGCCCTGGCGCTGCCATGTCCTGCGCAATGCCGCGGCACCCTGCTTCGGCGACCTGTTCGGGCCGGGGGAGGATCCGGCCGCCGCCAAATCCTGGCCGCCGGTCCTGGCCTATACCAGCGCGCCGTTCCGGGGGTTGGATGTGCTTCTGGATGCGATGCCCCGCATCCGTGCCGCCCTGCCGGGTACGGTGCTGCGGGTGTTTTCCTCCCTGCGGGGCTATCAGGTGCCGGCGGACCAGGACCCCTATGCCGCCCTGTATGACCGCTGCCGGGCGGTGGAGGGGGTCGAATATGTCGGCGGCCTGCCGCAACCCGCCCTGGCGGCGGCGCTGCGCGGCGTCACCGCCCTTGCCTATCCGAACCGGTTCGCGGAAACCTCCTGCATCGCCGTGATGGAGGCGATGGCCGCGGGCTGCCTTGTCGTTTCCAGCCATCTGGGCGCCCTGGCGGAGACCGGGGCCGGTTTCGCCCGGCTGATGCCGGTGCCGACCGGCAAGGCCGAGCATGCGGAGCGGTTCGCCGCTTTCCTGTGCGATGCCCTGGCACGCCAGCGGGCCCGGCCGGAGGTGATGCGGCAGGACCTGCGGGCGCAGATCGACCATGTCGACGCGGCCCGGGGCTGGGACCGGCGCGCGGCGCTGTGGCTGGCGCTGCTGTCCGACCGGCAGGCAGGGGCCCAGGCAGGGTCGCCAGCGGGGTTACTGACGGCGGCGCGATCGCTGACGGTGGCGGGCGGGCCCGGGGACCCGGTCGCCCTGCTGCTGGACCGGTTGGGCTCCGCCCTTCGGCGTGGCGACCGGGACGCGGCGGCGGACCGCTGCGCGGAGGTGCTGGCCATGGATCCCGCCCATGCCCCGGTCTGGCGGCTTCAAGCCCAGATCGCCGCCGCCGAGGCCCGCTTCTGCGAGGCGGCGACAGCCCTGGGCCGGGCCCACCGTCTGGCCGGGCCTGTTCCGGCGGCGGAATGGGCCGGCTGGCTGCCCCGCATCCTGTCCGGAATCGCCGGCGGCGACGATGGGCAGCCGCTGCCCGCCCGCATGGCCGCCCTGGAGGATCTGGCACCGGTCGTCGCGGGACAGGCGGCGGCGACCCTGGTCGGGGCGGCCCGGCATCTGGCGACATCGGCGCAATCCGCGGGCGACTTCGCCACGATGGCCCGCGCCTGCCGGATGGTGGCGGAACGGGTCCCCGCCGACAGCGGCATCCGGATCGCCGGGGCTTGGGCCCTGGTCCGCCTGGGTCGGCATGCGGACGCCGTTGACAGCCTTGTTTCCGCCCTGCGCATCGACAACGGTCCCCCCTTCGGCGGGCGGGAGGCCCGGGCCATGGTGGCCCAGTGCCTGGAGGAGGTGGAGGTGGCGGCCGTCGCAGGCATCACCGCCATGGCCCCGCCATCCGCCGCGGCCCTGCTGCGCGGAATGGCGACGGTGGCCGCCGCCCTGGGGGAGGATGCGGAGCCTGCGCGCCAGGCCGCCGCCATCGCGGGGGACCCGTCCCGTCCCGACCGGGATCGCCGGCTGGAGGCGCAGATGCTGCGCCTTCTGGCGGCGCGGCGCCTGGCGCAGAAGCGGCGGGCGGACCAGGTGGAGCTGCTGTCCAGGGCCGCCGCCCTGGGTGTGGATGGCGAGGCGCCGGCCCGCCTGAACCGGGCGCGTCTGGCGCTGGCCCAGCGGCAGATGCTGGAGGCGCTGGGGACCGTGCTGAACGAGGGGGCGAACGGCCGGGCCGGGCCCCGGGATTGGCAGGGGGAGGCGCGCGACCTGATCGCCCTGATCGAACAGTCGATGCGGCTTGACCTGAACGAGGAGGGGGAGCGGTCGAGCCTCTGGGGGACGGTGCGGGGATACGCCGCCTTCCTTGCCTATGTCCAGGCGACCGGTCCCGGTATGCCACCCCTGCCACCCCCCCCGGTCGGTGGCCGGCGTGTCTATGACTGCTTCCCGTTCTTCAACGAACTGGATCTGCTGGAGCTTCGGCTGGCCGAACTGGACGGGGTGGTGGACCGCTTCGTGCTGGTGGAGGCGACCCATACCCATGCGGGCCTGCCCAAGCCCCTGCATTATGCGGAGAATGCCGGTCGTTTCGCCGCCCATGCCCACAAGATCATCCATGTGGTGGTGGAGGATGATCCCGGCGGCTTCGCCTGGCTGCGGGAGGCGCACCAGCGGGAGGCCATCGGCCGCGGTCTGGTCGGCTGTGCGCCCGACGATCTGGTGATCATCGGCGACGCGGACGAAATCCTGCGCCCGGAGACCATCACCCGGATGCGGCACGCGCCCGCGACCAGCACCGGCCTGTTCGCGCCGCACCTGGACATCTATCTGTATTTCCTGAACCTGCGGTCACCCGACCCGTGGGTTTCCGTGGCCGCAGCCCCGTTCGAGCTGGTCCGCCGCGTGGGCACCAACACCATGCGCTATCTCGCCAAGCAGGGGATCGGGGAGGTGGTGCCGTCGGCAGGCTGGCATTTCACCTGGATGGGCGGCATCGACCGGTTCCTGGCCAAGCTGGATGCCTTTGCCCATCGGGAGATGATCGCCGGCTTCGATCATGACCGCGCGGCGAACCGGGCGCGGCTGGAACGCTTCTTCGCCACGGGCAGCGTGGCGGAGGGCGCCGTCCCCGGCATGTGGACGGCACTGACCCGGGTCGACATCGACGACAGTTTCCCCGCGGCCCTGCGCGCCCGGCTGGATGACTTCGCCCGGCTGGGCTGGATCGCGCCGGAGCGGGCGGGATGAGCGCGGGGCCCGACCGCCACGCCGACCTGTTGGCAAAAGGTGCCGCCCTCCAGGACGAAGGACGGCTGGACGATGCGGAGGCCACCTTCCGCCAGATCCTGGCCGAGAAGCCCGACCATGCGGAGGGGTTGCATGCGCTGGGTGTCCTGGCCCTGGTGCGCAACGATCCGGAATCGGCCGTGACCCATCTGGCCTGGTCGCTGCGGCATCGCCATGCCAATGCGGCCGCCTTCTCCAACCTCTGCGCCGCCCTTCGGCAGTTGGGACGGCTGGACCAGGCCCGGATCGCGGGGCGGGAGGCCGTGGCGCTGGACCCGGATTTCGCGCCCGGGCTGCACAATCTGGCCTGTGTCCTGTTCGATCTGAAGGAACCGGCGGCGGCGGTGGACCCGCTGCGCCGCTATGTGGCGCTGGTTCCCGGATGCACGGAACAGCGGTTCCAGCTGGCCATCGCCCTGATGGCCGGCCGCCGCCATGCCGAAGCGGAGACGGCATGGCACGACCTGTGCCGGATGACGCCGGATGACGGCCGTGCCTGGGCCAATCTGGGCGTTGTCCTGAAGAACCAGGGCCGGTATGCGGAGGCGGTGGCCGCCTACCGCCGTGGCCTGGCCCTGATGCCGGACGAGGCCGGTATCCTGAACAATCTGGGCCTTGCCCTGTCATTGATGGACGGGCGGGAGGGGGAGGCGATCGCCTGGCTGGAGCGGGCGGTGGCGCTGCGCCCATCCTTTGCCGATGCCTGGCTCAATCTCGGGCTGGTCCTGCGCAACCTGAACCGGATCGACGGGGCGATCGCGCATTGCCGACGGGCCCTGGCCGCCGATCCCGACCTGGCCGCCGCCCATACCCTTCTGGGCACCTGCCTTCTGCTGAAGGGGGAGATGGCGGCGGGCTTCGCCGCTTATGAATGGCGCAAGAAATTGGATGACGACCTGAATCCGGTCACCGCCCGCGCGACACCCGCCTGGACCGGCGACGATCCGGCCGGCCGCACCATCCTGGTGCATGACGAACAGGGGCTGGGCGATGGTATCCAGTTCATCCGCTACGCCCCCCTGCTGGCCCGACTGGGGGCGCGGGTCCTGGTCGAATGCTGCGATCCCCTGCTGCGCCTGTTCGGCACCCTGGCGGGCGTGGACGGGGTGGTGGGCCGGGGGGATCGGGTGGACCACGACGCGCATGTGTCGCTGATGAGCCTGCCGCACCTGATGGGTACCACATCGGCGACCATCCCCGCCGCCATCCCCTACCTGTCGGCGGAACCCGACCTGGCGGCGATCTGGCGGCAACGGCTTGCCGGTGCGCCGGGGATGCGGGTGGGGCTGGTCTGGGCCGGAAACCCGGATTTCAAGGATGACCGCCGCCGGTCCCCCGGCTTGGCACCCATGCTGCCGCTGCTGGATGTGCCGGGGGTGCGGTTCTTCGCCCTGCAAAAGGGGGCGGGGTGCGATGACCTGGCCCGTTATGCCGACAGGCTGGGCCCGCAATTCACGGATCTGGGGCCGGAGATCCGGGATTTCGCCGATACGGCCGGCATCATGGTCAACCTGGACCTGGTCATCAGTTCCTGCACCGCGCCGCCCCATCTGGCCGGTGCCCTGGGCCGCCCGGTCTGGACCATCCTGCCCTTGAATGCCGATTGGCGCTGGCTGGAATCCGGGGATCGGACGCCCTGGTATCCGACCATGCGGCTGTTCCGCCGGCACCACGGCGCCGACTGGGGCAGCGTCATCGCCGCGGTTCGTCAGGCGCTGGTGCGGGCAGCGGCGGAACATGGAAGCCCACCGGGGGAAGACCGGCCGCGTGCCGTTCCCACATGAGGCGGTAAGCCGTTTCCAGATGGCGGGTGAATCGCGGCGTGTCGAACAGGGGGGCCGTCTCGCGCATCGTCGCCAGCCGCCGCCGGATGGCGGCCAGACGGTCGGGCCCGCGCGCCAGGGACAGGGCCAGGGCGCCATAATCCGCCAGGCTGCGGGTGACCAGGTCCGGCACCCCCGCCGCCTGCAACAGGCTGGCGGCGACACGGGCGGCGAAGCTGCGCCCCAGGCAGGTCACCACCGGCACACCCATCCAGAGCGCGTCCGACGTGGTGGTGTGGCCGGTATAGGGGAAGCTGTCCAGGCAGAGATCCACCGCCCGATAGCGTGCCAGATGGTCGGCCAGCGGCAGCCATCCGGCGAAGACCAGCCGATCCTGGTCGATCCCGTGCCGAACCGCCGCCCGCCGCAGCATGTCGCGCGCCGCCCCATGGGGATCGTAGAGCCAGAGCCGGGAATCCGGCAGCTCGGCCAGCAGCCCCATCCAGCAGCCGAACATCTCCGGCGTGATCTTGTGCGGGGCATGCAGGGCGCCGAAGACGAACCCGTGGGCGGGTAGGCCGAATCCGCTCCGATCCGCGGGGCCGGGCGGCCGGGGGCGCTGCCTGTCGTTCACCTGGTAGCAGTCCGGCAGGATGACCAGCCTTTCCGCGTAGAAGGGCTGGTGGTCGGGCGGTGTGACGACCGGATCGCCGATCAGGTAATCGATCGGCCCGCCGCCCAGGGTTCCGGGATAGCCCAGATAGGCCACCTGGATCGGGGCCAGCCGCCCCGCCAGCAGGTCCAGCCGGGCGCCGTTCGTGTATCCCTTCAGATCGACCAGGATATCCACCCCTTCCGTCCGCAGCCGGTCCGCCACCCGGTCGCAGGGCCAGCCGGCGATATCCACGAACCCATCGACCCCACCCTGGATGCGCTGCCGCATCCGGCCGCCATCATCCCTGCCGCTGGACAGGGCGATGATGCGGAACCCGTCGCGGTCGTGCCTTTCGAACAGCTCCGCCACCAGGAAGGCGGTGGCGTGATCGTGGAAATCCGCGGATGAATAGGCGACGGTCAGGCGCCGGGGGCCCCGGGGGGATACGGCGATGCCGGTGGGTGGTGTCGGCAGCGGGGCCTGCGGCGGGGCGGCGGCGATGTGCCGGGACCGGAACAGGGCAGCCGCCCGCAGGTGCAGGGCCGGATCGTCGACGATCAGCAGGTTGAGAAGCGGCAGAACCACCCCGCCATCCGCCTTGATGCGGTTGACAAGCCGCTGGCGATGGTCATCCAGCCCGGACCAGTCGGCGCAGGACAGCCGGGCGATCAACGCCTCGCTATCCGCCGCGTGCAGCGTCGGGTCCAGCCGGACGGCGCGGTCGAAGGCCCGCGCGGCGGCGGCCGGGTCGCCGCTGCCCCGCCGGGCATGACCCATCCCGCGCCAGGCAGCATGGGACGCCGGATCGACCGCCAGCGCCCGCTGGAAATCCGCGATCGCCCCGCCGCGCTGGCCCAGGCGCCAGGTGCCGCGGGTTGTCCAGCGATCCGCCCGCAGGGGCGACAGGGCCAGCGCCCGGTCCAGCATCACCAGCGCCGGGGCCGCCTGCCCCTGCCCGGCCAACAGTCCCGCCAGATTGGCATAGGCGTCGGCAGCATCCGGCGCCAACACCAGGACCCGCCGGAACAGCGCAATCGCATCCGCCGTCCGGCCCTGCGCCGCGGCGACGGCCGCCACCAGGAACACGGCACCGGCATCCCCGGGATCGATCCGCAGCAGGTCCCGGCACAGGTCCAGTGCCTCGGCCAGGCGCCCCGCCCGATAATCGGCCAGGGCCGTCCGCAGCGACGGGGCGGGGGGCGGCATCGGCACTACCGGACGCCCAGCCGCTGCCGTTCCGCGTCCACCATCAATCCGATGATCCCGGGAAGATCCAGTGTCGGGGCCCAGTCCAGCCGGCTGCGGGCATGGCCGCTGTCGCCGCGCAGTTCCCCCACCTCCGCCGGGCGGAACAGGGCCGGATCGACGATGACGCAAGCGGCGGCGTGGGCAAGGTCGATGGCGCGTTCGGTCAGCCCCTCCCCTTCCCATGCCAGGCGCAGGCCCACCGCATCGGCCGTCAGCGAAACGAAGTCCCGCACGCTCCAGGTCCGTCCGGTGGCCAGCAGGTAATCATCCGGGGTTCCGGCGCGCATCATCGCCCACATGCCGCGCACGTAATCCCCGGCGAAGCCCCAGTCGCGCCGGGCATCCAGGCGTCCCAGGGTGATCGGCGCCGACCGGTCGCCCGCCTGCCAGCGGACAAGGCCGCGCACAATCTTGGCCGTGACGAATTCCGGGCCGCGCAGCGGTGATTCGTGATTGAACAGGATACCGTTGACGCAGAACATGCCATAGGCGATCCGGTACAGCGTCGTCATCTGGTGGGCCGCGACCTTGGCGACGGCATAGGGGCTGCGGGGGCGGAACAGGGTCGTTTCCCGCTGCGGGACCTCCGGCGCATCGCCGAACATCTCCGACGTGGAGGCATGGTAGAAGCGTGTCGCCGGATGGCGGGTGCGGACGCATTCAAGCAGGTGGGTGGTGGCGCCGGCATTGCTGGCGAAGGTTTCGGCCGGCTGCCGGAACGACGCATGGACCGAACTCTGCGCCGCCAGGTGATAGATTTCGGTCGGCTGATGATCGTCCAGCAGCCAGGATACGGCGGGCGCATCGGTCAGATCGATCGTCACCGTGGCGATCTGCCCGATCAGCCCCATCTCCTTCAGGCGCCAGGCCGTGGACAACGTGGTCCCGCCGGGCCGCAACGTACCGGTGACCCGGTACCCCTGTTCCAGCAGCAGACGGGCCAGATAGGCGCCGTCCTGGCTGGTGATTCCGGTGATCAGCGCGCGCTGGTCCATCCCCATCTGCTGTCGCTTGCCTTCCCTGCCCGCAGCATGCGCGCGGCCGCACCACATACTGGCCCAAATAGTCGCCCAAATACCCGCCCAGACACCGGCATCGACAGTGCCGGGGCGCCCGGTCAATAATGCTACATGAATCCCGGCGCGCTTTGGGCCTGGAATGTCGGATCGCGGTGGATGGGGCCTGTTTTGACGGTGCAGCGGGCGAAGCAACAGGCCGATGCGGCGGAGATCGCGGCCCTGTTCGCGCAAGGGGCCGACCATCACGATGCCGGGCGCCGGGCGGAGGCCGAATCCGCCTTCCGCGCCGTGCTGGCCCGCCAACCCGGCAATGTCGACGCCCTGCACCGCATGGGGATCCTTGCCCTCCAGGTCGGCAAGTACGGGCCGGCGGCGGACCTGCTGGGCGAAGCGGCGCGCCTTGGTCCGGACAACCACATCTGCCTGTCCAATCTGGCCACCGCGCTGCGCCGCCTGGGACGGCTGGAGGAGGCGCTGGCCGCCTGCGGGCGCGCCCTGCAACGGGCACCGGATTTCGCCGACGGCTTCGGCAACATGGCGGCGATCCTGGATGGCATGCAGCGCCATGGGGATGCGGCGGCGGCGATGCGCCGTGTGGTGGCGCTGCGCCCCCACCAGGTGGAACCCCGCCTGTCCCTGGCCCGGCACCTGATCCTGGCCGACCAGGCGGCCGACGCGGTTGAGGTGCTGTACGACCTGCTGGGCCTGCAACCGCTGTCGGTCGCGGCCTATACCAACCTGGGGGTAGCGCTGCGCCGGTTGGGTCGGCTGGATGACGCCATCGGCGCTTACCGCACCGCCCTTGGCTTCGCGCCGGACGATGCCGGGCTGCTCAGCAACCTGGGCATCGTTCTCCAGGACCGCGACCAATATGCCGATGCGATGGACTGCTTCCGCAAGGCCATCCGCATCCAGCCCGACAGCGCCACCGCCCATCTCAACCTCTCCGTCGCGTGCCGGGATGAGATGAGGCTGGAGGAATCGGTGGCGGCGGCCCGGGCGGCGGTGCGCTACGATCCCGATCTGGCGGCGGCCCATACGGCGCTGGCGATAGGGCTGCTGATGCGGGGGGAGTTTGCCGAAGGCTTCGCCGAATATGAATGGCGCAGCCGGATGCCCGATTTCCCATCCCCCCGGCGCAGCTTCGCCAGCCCGCGCTGGGACGGGACCGATCCGCGCGGGCGGACGATCATCGTCCATGACGAACAGGGCGTGGGCGATGCCCTGCAGTTCGCCCGCTATGCCGGGCTGCTTCAGGCCAGGGGTGCACGGGTCATCCTGGAATGCAACAGCCAGCTTGTCCGGCTGCTGGGGCGGATGACAGGGGTGGAGGTGGTGATCGCCCGGTTCCAGCCGCTGCCCCCGCATGATTTCCATGTCTCACTGTTGAGCCTGCCCCATCTCCTGGGGACAACGCTCGATACGATCCCGGCACCGGACCGCTACCTGGATTCAGAACCGGACCTGCGGGCGCACTGGGCGGGGCGGCTGGCCTTGTATCCGGGGCTGAAGGTCGGGCTGGTCTGGGCCGGCAATCCGGAATTCAAGGCCGACCGGCTGCGATCTCCCGGCCTCCAGGCCTTCCGGCCCCTCCTGGATGTTCCCGGCATCTCCGTCTTCGGTCTGCAAAAGGGGGCGGGCCGCCGTGATCTGGACCAGGTCGGGCCGCTGCCCCCCTGCTTCACCGATCTGGGACCGGAAATCGGCGACTTCGCCGATACGGCCGCCATCATGGACAATCTGGACCTGGTCGTCAGCTCCTGCACCGGACCGGCGCATCTGGCCGGCGCCCTGGGGCGGCCGACATGGACGGTCATCCCCTTCTCACCCGACTGGCGCTGGCTGGAGCAGGGCGGGGAGACGCCGTGGTATCCGACCATGCGCCTGTTCCGCCAGGCGCGGCGGGGCGACTGGGCGACGGTGGTGGGGGAGGTTGCGGCGGCGCTGGCGCACGCGGTGGAAATCAGGTCCCCGGTCAAGTCCACGGGATGAAGGGCCGGATTCGGCCCGCTTCCACGTCGGGCTGCACGCACAGGCTTGCAACGTCGTTCAGGCGGGCCGCCAGTTGGCTGAAGCCGCTGGCGGCGCTGATGCCGACGATGTCGGCCTGGGTCAGCACATGGAAATCCTGGAGATAGTCCAGTCCCGGCCAGGGTGGGGCCACGTCCGCCACCGTCACGGGGGCGAAGGCGGCGAAGGCCTGGCGCACGGCGGGCAGATCATCGCTGGCCAGGTACAGCACCGGCCGGTCCAGGGTCGGCCACAGGTCGTGCAGCCAGTCCACGTACCATCCGGTCTCGGTGACGGGGTAGCCATAGTGCAGGAAATCCCCGCGCCGGATATGGATGGCGACGACGGTGCGCCCGCCCGCCCGCAGGGCGGCGACGGCCGGCGCGATCCAGGGCGACCAGCAGGCCCGCGGCCGCAGCCATGACCACACCCTGTCCCGATACGCGATCTTGTAGTCGAACAGGAACAGGGGCGACAGGACATCGCGGTCGACCACCGGTGGGGACTGCCGTTCCCCTGTCAGCAGCCCGTTCAGCACATGCCGGCCGAACGGCCAGGACGGGAGGGGTCCGGCAGGCCGGGGATCGTCCAGGTCGAAAAAGGCGCCGCCGACCCAGTCCGGCGTTTCCAGGGTGCAGCCATGCTTCTCGGCATAGAGCCGCAGCAGCACGTATTCCAGCGCGTTGTGGGCGAAGCGGCCGCGGTTCCCCAGCGTGCTGGAGGTCAGGCGCGGCCGTGTGGGATCGGGATTGGCGGGCCTGTCCCAGATCGATCCATGCAGGCCCGGGCCATCCTCCCCCGGGCCATCCTCGCCCGGACTGCCCTGCCCGGCACCCCGCTCCTCCAGGCTGCGCCGCAGCGCCGCCAGGGAGCGGACGGTGAAAAACCAGCAATTGTCGCTGCGGATCCCGTCCAGCCGGGCCACCGCCGCGGCCGCGTCGCCCTCCGCCAGATCAAGCGCCGCCAGGGCCGTGCGGCATTCAACCGGATAGACACGCCCGGCCAGCGGAACGCCGGCCAGGCGGGTGAACAGGTGCCGCGCCTCCGCCTGCCGGCCGGCGCGGACCAGCATCTGGTGCAGAAGTTCGATGCAGGTCGCCACGTCGGTGCCATCCAGCGGCAGGTACCGGCCCAGGGCGGCCTCCGCCGCCGCGTCCTGTCCCTGTTCGACAAGCACGGCCACCACCCGCGCCCGCGCCACACCCAGCCCCAGCATCTCCGACCGGCGGTAGCAGGCCAGTGCGGCATCCAGGTCCGCCGTCCTGTAATGGGCGTTGCCAAGATTGAACCAGCATTCCGGGCTGTCGGGCAGGATCGCCAGGGCGGTGCGCAGGGCGCGCACAGCACCGACCGTGTCGCCCGCATCCAGCAGGGCGTTGCCCAGGTTCATCCAGGCCGGAAGGAAGCCGGGCCGGTGGGCGATGGCATTGCGCTGGCATGCGATCGCCGCATCCACCTGGTCCTCCTGGCGAAGGAACAGCCCCAGGGCGTTGTGCGCCTCCGCCATCGTCGGCGCCAGCCGCAGGACGCGCCGCATGGCCGCGATGGCGAAGGACCGTCCGGCGCCGCCCTGGCCGGCGGCATGGGTTGCCAGAAGGAACAGGGCGGCGGCATGGGCCGGGTCGGCCGCCAGGACAGCCTTCCACTGCGCCCGCGCCCCCGGCAGGTCCCCATCCTCCCGCAGCATGTTCGCCAGGTTCAGCCGCGCGTCCAGCAGATCGGGCATCCGCGCCAGGGCACGCCGGACAAGGGCGATCGCCGCGGCCCGGCGGCCGGCCTGCCGTTCGGTCAGCCCCAGAAGATGAAGCGCGTTCGCATTGTCCGGATCGATGGCCAGCACGCGGCGGTACAGCGCCACGGATGTGCCGGTGCGGCCCGCCCGGTGCTCGGCGACGGCAACGGCCAGCATCTCCTCAATCCCGGCCATCGCCCACCCGCATCCCGCCGCTGCTTCAGATATTGGACTCGTTGGACAGGTCGACGGCACCATGCCGGAACGGCACCCAATCCTTCTGGTCGGCGCGGTACTGCAAGCCATAGGGGGATTTCAGGAAGACCCGGTCCAGGTTCGGCGCCTCCCTCATCGTCCGGTCATGGTCGACCAGGGGGGAGGGCGCGAAGACATGCGTCCAGACCTCCTGGTTGCTGACCTCCCGGCCCGCATTCTTCGCATAGTCGCGGGCCGCGTCGCTCAATTGCCAGCTCGACTCGACCATATCGAAATAGCCCATCACCAATCCCCCATGCCTCATGGCCGTGAACGATCCGTACCCCCGTCAGGCCTGGGCGCCGGTGGCGGCAAGCTCGCGGAGCGCATCGCACGCGGCCGTGAACACGGGCTCCCAGTCCTGGTCGCGTCCCTGCCGGAACAGCCGCATGCTTGGATACCAGGATGTCCGGCTTCCGGTGAAGCCATAAACCCAATAGGGCTGATACTGGACAAGGTTCCAGACCGGCGTTCCCAGGGACCCGGCCAGATGGGCGGCGGAACTGTCGGTCATCACCAACAGGTCCAATCGCTCCAACAGGGCCGCCGTATCGGCGAAGTCATCGATATGGGGGCCAAGCGGCGTGACCAGAAGGCGGCTGCCCATCTGGTCCAGCTGGTCCTCCGGCGGGCCCTTCTGGAGGCTGTAGAGCTGGACGCCCGGCACTTCGCCGAAGCGCAGGAACCGGGACAGGGTGGTGGCGCGCCGCGCATTGTCGGCGAAGGTGACCCGGCCCGACCAGATGATGCCGACGCGCAGGACACCCGGTTCCCGCGGTCCGATCAGCCGGGCCGCCTTCGCCCGGGAGTCGGTCGGGATATGGGGCCGGACCGGCGGCGGAACCGTGTCGCGGGTGGTGCCGAGCAGATGGGGCAGGCTCATCTGCGAAGCCTGGACATCGAAATCCGGGAAATCCGAGCCCGCGGGCACGAATTCATCGATTTCCAGCCCGCCCAGCAGCCGGCGCAGCTCCGGATGGCATTCGAACAGGATGCGCCCCCCCCGGGCCTTGACCAGGGGCACATAGCGGGCCGCCATGATCGTGTCGCCGAAGCCCTGTTCGGTGGACAGGAAAATGCGCCTCCCGTTCAGCGGGCTGCCGTCCCAGGGCGTGCCCGGTGTCGGCCGGGTGCGATAGGTGGGCAGGTGCCGGCGCACCTCGTAATCCCGGAACCCCTCCGCATACTCCCCGATCTGCAGAAGGGTCAGGGCGCGCTCCCACCGCAGCGGCACCGACCCGGGCTCCCGGGCCAGGGCCTGGTCCAACATCTGCAGGGCCTCACGATAGGCCGTCGATTTGCGCTTGGTGACGATGGCGTTGAACAGGAGCTGGGGATTGTCGGCGGCCAGGCGCAGGGCCTGGGCATGGGCGTCCACCGCCTCGTCCAACCGCCCGGCATCGGTCAGCACATTGCCCAGATTGGACCAGATGCCGGCATTGCCGCCATCCAGCGCGATGCCGCGGGCGTGGCAGATCAACGCCTCCTCCCACCGACCCAGGCGGCGCAGCACGACGCCCAGCGTGCTCCACAATCCGCCGTCGCCGGGATTGGTGCGCAGCATGGCCTCCAGCGCCTGCACCATCTGCGCGTCACCGCCCTGGGCGTCGGCGGGAACTGCAGGACTGGCCGGAACAGCAGCGCCGGCCGGAACAGCCGGGGGTGCCTTGGCTGCCGGGGCGGGCGCCGGATCGGCGACCAGCACAGGTGCGACCATCGGCGCAGGCGCGGGCGCCGGTTCAGCCCGCTGCGGTGACTTCCGCTTCTTCACCATCGACCCCATTCATCGTATCGGCCAGGGCCGTCAGCGCCCTGCCCAGTTCCTGCCGCTGCGGGCCGGGCGGCATGTCCGCGAATACCCGCTGTGCCGCGGCCCGGGCCCCGATCCGGTCGATGGCCGGCGCCCGCCCCTCCGCCAACAGGTGTACCAGATGCGTGTGCGCCGATGCATTCCCCTGCGCGGCCGAAAGCCCAAGCCAATGCGCGGCGACGGCGTCGTCCTGCCCGACCCCCTGCCCCGTGGCGTAAAGCAGGCCCAGATTCAGCTGGCCGATGGCATTTCCCTGTTGCGCCGCCTTGTGGAACCACTCCGCCGCCTCCGCGAAGTCACGCAGCGCGCTGCTGCTGTTGAGGCGCAGAAGGCCCAGGTTGATCTGCGCCGCGACATTGCCGTTGGTCGCCGCGCGGCGATACCAGTAGACCGCTTCGGCCGGATCGGCCTTCCCATCGGTTCCGATGGACAGAAGAAGGCCCAGGTTGAATTCCGCCGCCGGATTGCCTTGCTCCGCCGCCTTGGTGAACCAGACCTTCGCTTCCGTATAGTCGCGCGGGACACCGCTGCCGTTGGCATGGGCAAGACCCAGGTTGAACTGGGCATTGGCATCGCCCTGATCCGCCGCCAGCCGATACCAGCGCAGCGCCTCCGCCATGTCGGGCGTCAGGCCGATGCCGTTGGCATGCATCAGCCCAAGGTTGAAGCGCGCCCGGGCATGGCCCTGATCGGCCGCCGATCGGAACCAGCGCAGGGCCGCGGCGGCATCCGCCGCCATGCCCTGCCCGCCGGCATGGAGCACGCCCAGTTGGAACTGGGCATCCGCATCGCCCTGGTCCGCGGCCTGGGTCAGCCAATGCAGCGCCACGCCCAGGTTCCGCTGGATGCCTTGCGGCGGGTTGGCAAGGATCTGGCCCAGCCGCGTCTGCGCCACCACAAGGCCCAGTGTCGCTGCACTCAGCAGCCAGGCCATGCCTGTGGTCGGATCCGCCGCTACGCCGAGCCCGTTCGGGTGCAGCAGGTCCAGGTTCGACCGTGCGGTCGCCCGGTTCTCCAGGCTGGCCAGCCTGTACCACTGGACGACGGGGCTGTCGTCCCGTGGGGCGGCGCTGCCGCTGATGTAGATGATGGCCAGTTCGAACTGGGCGGCCGCATGGTCCTGGGCCGCCGCCCGTTCCAGCCAGAACACCGCGTCACCGGGATCGCGCACCAGCCCCAGCCCATGCAGGCACATCAAGCCCAGGCGGTACTGCGCGTCGGCCACCCCCTGGTGGGCCAGTGGCAGCAAGGCGGGCAGAGCCGCGGCCCCGTCCCCGCGATCGAAGGCCGCGATGCCGGCCGCCAGATCGCCGGTGGGCGGTGCGGGCGGGTGCCATCGGCGCGGAAACAGCCGATGGCCGCGCACCGCCTGGATGACGCGCCGGACGGGGTCGGGAAGCGGCCGGACAAGGCGCGCGAGCAGGGGGTGCATCATGGCTCCCGCATGCTTTCATCCATCCCGCGCAGGATCGGCCGCAGCAGGTAGGAGATGACGGACCGCTTGCCGATCTTGATTTCCGCCGCCAGCGGCATGCCGGGGATCAGTTGGAAACTGGCTGGCACATTGCGCAGGTCCTGGCGCGTCACCTCCACCCGCACCCGGTAGAAGGACCCGATCGCCGCCTGCTCCGACCCCGGCTCCGGGGAAAAGGCGTCGCCGCTGATGGTCGTGATCCTTCCCTCCAGCATGCCATGTTCCTGGTAGGGATAGGCTTCCAGCTTGATCTGCACCGGATCGCCGACAGCGATATAGCCAAGCTGCCGCGCCTCCACCGCCGCCTCCACCTCCAGCACGGCATCCTGGGGAACCAGTCGGAACAGGGGTTCCGCGCTGTTGACCACCGATCCCACCGACCGGGCGGCCACGTCCAGCACGACGGCATCGACCGGGGTGCGCAGCTCGATCATGTCCTTCAGGCGGCGGGCCTTGACCAGCTGCTCGTTCAGGCTGTCGCGCTCGTCCTTCTTGGCCACCAGCTCCTCGACCAGCGCGCTGTCCCACCCGCGGCTGAACACATCGCGTTCAGCCTCCAGCGCCGCCATGGCATGCCGGGTTTCGGTGATGGCGTTCTCCGCGATCTGAAGGCTCAGCTCCACATCGATCCGCGCATCGCGGGCCAGCAGGACGTTCAACCGGCTCCCCGTCTGGCGGGATTCCAGGCTGGAGCGCATCTCCTCCACCTCCCGTAACACGTCCAGCCGGGCCCTCAGATGGTCCCGCTCCTTGATGCGGGCGCTGATGCTGGCGGTGGCGCTGCTGATCTTCTCCTGATAGCTCGCCATCTGCGCCTGGTACTGGGTCTGGCGCTCCTGCCATATGCTGTACTGCAGGCGGTCATGATCGTTGCCGCCATCGGGGGGCAGGGTGTGGGGCCGGCCGGCATGTTCGGCCTGCAACCGTTCGATCACGGCGTCCAGGCTGTCGACACGGCCTTCGATCTGACCGACATCGGCAAGGGCGAAGGTGGGGTCCAGGCGGGCCAGCACGTCGTTGGCCTTGACCGCATCGCCCACGCGGACATCGATGCTTTTCACGATGGCGGATTCGAACGGCTGCACGACGATGGTCGGCGCCACCGTCACGACCCTGCCGCGGGCCGTCACGATCCGGTCGATGGTCGCGAACACCGACCAGAGCAGGGCGAAAAGGACGAAGGCCGACAGCACGAACAGGGTCATGCGGGCGGCCACGGGCTCCGGCTCGTTGACGATCTCGCTGGCATCGGACTGGAACTGATCGACGGTCAGGGCCGCATTGCCGCCCTTCGGGCGCTGGAAGACGACCGGCGGCTGCGGGTTCATTTCAGTGCCCCCCTGCCATAATCCATGTCGATGACGTGCCGGTTCTGCTGGCGCCACAGGTTGCGGTAGATGGTGCAGCGGTCCAGGAGATCGCCATGGGTCCCGATATCGTCCACCCGCCCCTGGTCCAGCACCAGGATGTTGTGCGCCGGCACCAAAGTAGACAGGCGGTGGGACACGATGATCAGGGTGCGGCCCTGGGCGATGCTCATCAGGTTGGCCTGGACGATGGCCTCGCTTTCGGCATCAAGGGCGCTTGTCGCTTCGTCCAGGATCAGGATCGGCGGATCGCGCAAAAGGGCGCGGGCGATGGCCAGGCGCTGGCGCTGTCCGCCCGACAGGTTGGACGACCCCTCCTCCAGCAGCGTGTTCAACCCGGCCGGCAGCCTTTCGACGAACTCATCCGCGCCGGCCAGCCGCAGGGCGCGCAGGATATCGGCCGTGGTGGCGCTCGGCCGGCCGATGGCGATGTTTTCCCGGATGCTTCCGGTGAACAGGAAACTCTCCTGCAGGACAACGCCGATGGACGAACGCAGGTGATCCAGATCGATCTCCCGCACATCGTGCCCGTCGATCTTGATCAGGCCTTCCTGGACGGCGTGAAGTCCCTGGAGAAGGCGGGTGACGGTCGTCTTGCCCGATCCGCTTTTCCCGACGATCCCGAAGATCGTCCCGTGGGGAATCTTGAACGACGCGCCGTCCAGGGCGGGTGTGGCGCCGCTGGCGTAACGGAAGCGCACATTCGCGAACTCCACCTCCCCCCGGAAGGGCAGGCGCAGGCCGTGCCCGGTGCGGCCCATCTCACTGGGGTGGTTCATGATGGTTCCCAGCATACCCACCGACAGCGACACTTCCTGGAACTGTTGCAGCAACTGGGAAATCTGCACCAGCGGCTGGGTGACCCGGCCGGAGATCATGTTGAAAGCGATCAGGCCGCCCAGCAGCATCTCCCCGTTCAGGACCAGATAGGCGCCGCCGCCGATGACCGTGATCATCATCAGCCGCTCCAGCGGCGCCGTCATCGACCCCAGCAGCACGGCCAGTCGCGCGACGTTGAAGCGGACCCGGATGGTCCGTCCGACCCGCCGGTCCCATTCGTGGCGCTGGCGCGCATCCAGGGCCAGGGTCTTGACCGTGCGCATGCCCTGGATCGTTTCCACCAGGAAGGATTGCTGTGCGGCCTCCACCTCATAGACCTCCCGCAGGCGGGAGCGGATGATCGGAATGGTGATGACCGAGCAGAGCGCGATCAGGGCGCTGAAGAACAGCACCACGCAGGCAAGGATCGGACTATAAAAGAACAGCAGCGGGATAAAGATGATAAGCATGACGCAATCCAGCACCGCCATGAACAATTGGCTGGTCAGGAAGCTCCTGATCCGTTCGCTCTGCGCCATGTTCTTCAGGATCACGCCGGCGGATAACTTCTCAAAGAAATCGATCGGCAGGCTGGTGAGCTTGTTGAACACCTGGACATTGATATGGGCGTCGATCTTGTTCGTGGCGAACAGGGTCACGAACTGCCGCAGATAGGTGAACGCCGTCTCGAACACGACAACCGCCAGCATGCCACCGGCAAGCACATACAGCGTGTCAATGCTTCGATGGACCAGGACCCGGTCGATGACCAGCTGGGTGAAGATCGGCAGGGCCAGGGCCATCAGACCCATGAGCACCGACGCGATGGCGATGTCGCGGAACAGACGCTTGTTCCGCCGGATCTCCGGCAGGAACCAGGCCAGGTTGAAGGGCCGTTCCTGTTCCGGCGTTGCAAAATCCGGCTTGATGAACAGCGCGGTACCGTCCCAGGCGGCGGTGAAGCGGTGTTCGTCCAGGACCAGGGCGTCCGCCTCCTCGGCCAGCGGGTCCTGCAGCAGCAGCAGGCGGGTCCCCCCCTTCTCCGCCACGCCGGCGGCGACCATCATGGTGCCGTTCCTCAGCCGGACAATGACGGGGAAGGCATTGCCAAGCTGGAACAGGTCGTCCCAGGTCAAGGTCTCCGCCTTGGCGCGCAGGCCGATGCTCCGTGCGATGGTCAGCAGCTGGGCGACAGGGGCCTCCTGGTTGCCCAGCATGTGGTCATGCAAAAGCTGCTCGCGCGAGGTGGAGATACCGTGCAGGCGCGCCACCGCGGCAAGGCAGCGGATACCGGTATGGGCGCAGGCGACATCCACGCTCATTCGTGCGGACCTTCCCCAACGGCAACGCCGCTTACCATTGGAACCGGACCTGGCCGGTGAAGGCGTGACCGGTACGCTCGCCACTCACCTCCGCCTCATACCGCGCGGTCAGCCGGACGCCGTTGCCCATGACCAGCGTCGCCCCGCCGCCAAGCCCGACGGTATCGCGGCCGGGATCCGCCGCCGCGACGGTGAAGGCCTGGCCCAGCAGGGACTGGTCGACGCTGTAGCCGGGGTTCAGGATCTTGTGATCGTACCGGGCCGACAGGTCGGTCACGACGGCACCGCCATCCGCAAGGCGGACCGTATGGCTGATGCGCGCGCCCAGACCGGCCCGCAATTCGCTGTGCCTGTCCTCGGCCACGGCCAGGTTGAAGCTGCCTGCCCCCGTCTCGGTGAAGGCGTCGGAGGTGTTGCCGTCATACCGCAGGAAGGCCCCGGGCTCGACCGAAAGGCGGCCCGTCCCGAAGCGGTAGCCGACATGGATCCCGCCGCCCAGCACCTGTCCGTCGGTGTCACCGGTGGCCCGCAGGGTCTGGCTGCCGATGATCAGATCGCGGTCCGTGTCGTACCGGTTGACGGTCAGGCCCAGCTGCGCATCGACAAACAGCGCGTCGCGCGTCCACTGCAGATAGCTGCCGACCGTGTAGCTGTCGATGGTGGCGGTGCCGCTGTCCTGCCGCCCCGTCAGCTTGCTGTCGGCATAGCCGACCGCCAGGCCCAGCCGGACCTCCGCCGACAGGCCGTAATCGAATCCGACCATGGCGCCGGCCAGGCGGTCGCGATAGCCGGGGTTGTTGCCGTCCTCCCCTGTCCGCGCCCGCCCACCGAAGGCACGGCCCCAGACGCTCCAGGTCTGGGCGGCTTCCTGCGGCTGGGTCCGGCGCCCCTCGACGATCCTGCCGAAGGCCCGGCTGACATCGATGGCCGCCAGGGGCAGGTTCGCATTCATCTCACCCGATATGCCGGCGACGGCGGTCGACAACCCCGCCAGGCCCAGGGGCGCCAGACTGTTCAGCACGGGCTGGACCCCGGGGGCCCGGGCGGCCTCCAGCGCATCGACGGCGGCGCCGGCGGCCGCATGGTTCGGCGTCAGCCCGGCCAGCCCGCCATAGGACGCGGCGGTGACGACCAGGTCGATGCTGGTCGGATTGTACAGCGCGACGATGCGGGTACCGGCGGTCAGCCCGGCCGTCGGCTGCGTGATCGATGCGAAGGTTCCGGTGACGCCCCCTTGCGCCTGCACGACGCCAGCCAGGCGCTGGCCCAGGGCGGGGGTGAAGCTGTTGGTGCCCGCGGTTTCGCCCGGGGCATAGGTGATGCCGCGCAGGATCGGGGTCAGGGTGGCACCGGAGGCGATGGTGTAGCTGCTTCCCGCACCGGTCAGGATGACCCGGGAATGGTTTCCGGCCCCGTTGCCGGTTCCGGTACCATCGATTTCGATCGCGAGATTGCTGCCCGTGGCCTGGATCACGGGTGCGGTGAAGGTCAGCGTGCCCGGTGAATTGCCGGGGCGCAGCGTGCCGGCGATGGTGCTGCCGCCGCCGATGCGGCCGGTACCCCGCAGGGTGCCCTGCGTCCCGACCGTCAGCGCCCCGGTGACGGTACCGTTCACGGAAAGCAGCCCGCTCTCCACCGCGACGGACCCGCCGGTGACGTCGCCCGTGATCGTCAACTGGCCGCCGTTGCGCACGGCGACCACGCCGCCGCCGTTGGCGACGGCCCCGGAAAGGGTGTTGCGGCCGCTGCCGGCGATCACCAGCGTTCCCTGGTTGGTGATGGTGCTGGCGATCGTGCCCCGGCCCGTACCGGTCACCGTGAAGGGTGTCGCCGCGGCGGCCGTGTTGATGATGCTGCCCGCCAGGGCGATGTCCTGTCCATTGTTGTCGATGATGCCGCCGGTGGTGGAGACATTCAGCGCCAGGGTGACCGGCTGCCCCGCCCGGCCCAGATCGCCGGCGCCGGCCGGACGCAGGGTCCCGCCATCGAAGGTCAGCGTCCGGATCCCGGACAGGGTGGTGCCGCTGCCCGCTGGATCGGTCGTCGTATAGAAGGCGCGGTTCCGGTCGATGACCGCCCCCAGATTGTTTGCCGGGTTGGGGGTGCAGTTGGTGCAGCGCACGACGGACACGCCGTCGATGTTCAGCGCCGCCCCCAGCGCATCGGCGACGAACCGCAAGGTGGACAGGGTGCTGAAGGATTGGACATTGAAGCTGTAGGTGGACCACGCCGTCGGCGGCGCGGTATCCCCGGCGAAGCTGAAGATCCGGGCATCGCCGAAAAAGGCCGTCAACTCCTGACCGCCCAGGCTGCGGTACTGGAAGGACACGGTGTACAGGTCGCCGATACCCGTCGTCAGCGCCTGGCTGAGGGTGGTGGAGGAGAACAGGAATTCGACGCTGGTGCCGCGGCCGTCCGCCCCGGTTCCCGCCCGAAGCGCCGTGGGATCGCTGCCGACCCAGGACCCGAAGACCACGCTGTCGGTTCCGGGCGTACGGGTGACATCCTCGAACCCGCCATTGCAGACGATGTTGCCGTTCTGGTTACAGGCCGCCGCCGCCGAATTGCCCGTGACCAGGATCGAGGCCGTCATCAGCAACGTAGCCTTCAACCCCCTGGCTGCCCGCCCACCCGTCCGGACCGACAAACCAGCCTTCGTACCGACAGCCATCATCAACCCCTATTCAAACGGCGGAACCAGACACCAATCGATCCGCCAACGAACCTACCCGAACAGCGATATCCGGGCAAATACGGACTTATCCATATATACAATAGAGCCGATCACGACTGGATATGACAATTATGGGCTGAGGGCGCCCGCCTAAATGACACCCGCACTTTTATTACCAGACACATGGAATAATTGTTCTGGTCGACGCCAAGTTCATTGCGCGGTCCGGCCCGCCGGCATCGCGCGAGCAAGGGTGGCGCCCGACCCAACCCACACCTGCACGCGGACGCATTGTTGCCCAGGGCCGCGACGATCGATGGCGCTGCCGTCGCGGCAATCAAATTTGGATGGCGGCAGGGGCAAACTCATCCGCCGTTCATCCGCCGCAGGCCTGCCGGGAGGCGACGGCGTGATACCACAACGTCAAGGGATGAAGCAGGGCCGGAAGCCGCAAGGGCCGGCGCCGCGTCACCGGGTCGGCGTCGCGTCCGTGCTGTCGTAGGCAAGGTTGCCATACGGCACCAGATGGCTGGTGGACGCTACCGTCGCCGCTGTGCCCTTGTCCATGGTCTGGTCATTTGCCATTCCATGGCATGTCCTTGGGACCACGTGTTCTTAGATTCAGATTCCCTGTTCTATGTTCAGGGCGGAATCAGTCTTTGGAATCAGTCACCTGACCCCGCTTCCTGTGCCGCCTTCCCAGGCTTTCTGTGCCAGATGCTGCGAGTCTCTGTGACACGAATCGCGGGTTGGGGGGACGGATCTCACGGCTTCCAGTGCCGCAACCGACGGGGCTTGTCGGGCACTGTGCCGGAAATCACGGGCGGGCGGGATCCCCCGTCAATCGGGCCGTCTGCTTGCTGTGCCGGATATCACGCCCATCTCCCCCTTTCCTGTGCCAAATCTCAAGGACCAACATATGGGGCGGTTTGGAAGGTTCCGGGCCATCATTTGTGGTGGCAGAGTCGCATGACTGTGCCGGATTGCACGGGCGGCACCCGCTTTCCCAGCCCTTGCTGTGCCGGATTGCACGGCCAGGCGGCCCCGGACGCCCCCTTACTGTGACACCTTGCACGGGTGCGGCGGATTCCCCTTGATCCTGTGACGGCCATCGGGTGCCCTGTCACAATGACAAAGCGCACGGGGCGATACAACGCGCCGGGCGCGCGCGGAGCGGGACGGTGACCATGGCGGGCGCGGTGAAAAGGCTGGAGGATCGGGCGGAGCCTATGCGACCTCGGGTGAGCGGCAATGTGCTGGATCTGTCCACAGACCCGACCCTGCCCAAGCCGCGCACCCAGATCGAGGTGATCGAGACAGGCAACGGCCTGACCCTGGCCGACCGGAAGCTGTTCAACGTCCTTCTTGCCTATAGCTGGGAGCGGCTGGCCGATGCCGACAGCCCCCTGCCCCCGTTCCGCGCCGCCACCGCCGACCTGCGCCGTGCCATTGGCGACGACACGGAAAGCAACAATGTCCGCCTGCGGCAGTCCTTCGACCGGCTGATGCAGACCGTCGTCCGCTTCCCCTATTGGAGCGAGGCGGACCAGCAGCTGAAGGAGGGTGGTTCCCCCCTCCTCTCCTTCCGCGCCCTGCCGAAGGGCAGCGGCTATGCGGAGTGGGAGTTTCCGCCGAAGCTGCGCCCCCTGCTGGCGAAGCCGGGTGCTTGGGCCCGCATCCACCTGGCCATCTGCGCCCAGTTCTCCTCCAAATATTCCCTGGCCCTTTATGAGATGTTGAGCCTGCGGGTGAACCTGCGGGAGCCGCGCTGGGATGTGCCCCTGGGCGACCTGCGGGACAGCCTTGGCTGTGGCGACAAGATGCCGAACTATGCCCATTTCCAGCGCCGTGTCCTGGACCCGGCCATAACGGAAATCAATGAGCTGAGCGGTCTCACCATCGATTACAGCGAAGTCCGCTCCCAGGGGCGGGGACGGAAGGTGGAGCGGCTGGTTTTCGGCGTCCGGAAGAAATCCAGCACGGACCTGGTCGCCACCGCCCGCATGACGGAATTCGCCAGGGCTCCCGTCGGCCGCAGCCAGCCGCCCGACCGCGACCAGGACACCCCGGATATGGAGGACGGGCGCACCGACCGGGAGCGGGGGCCAGCCGGTGTGCTGGGCCTGATCCAGCGGGTGTCCCTGGACACGGTGGAGGAACTGGCCCAGTCCTTTCCGGATGTGGACGTGCAGACGGCGATCTTCAGCTGGGCCGACTGGGCGGTGCGGCAGAAGGAGCCGTGCCGCAACCCGTCTGCCGCGTTCCGTGCCTGGCTGGAGAAGCTGCACCCCGCCGCCAGCAATCCCGTGCAGATCGAACCACCGCCGCGGGCCGCCCCTGCCTTGAACCCGTCGGCGCAGCGGGCCGCGCAGTTCCTGTCGGGGGAGCCTTTCGCCGTCCGGGCGAAATGGTACCGCCGGGCGAAGGAACTGGGTGCTGCGGAAATGCGCGCCGCCACGGCACCGGAGAACTTGGCGGCGTGGATCGGCCTGGTCGCCGATGAAGTGGTGGCCGGGCTTCGCGGGTAGGGGCGGCACAGCCGGGCCCGGCTTGAGGCAAGCAGCACCGGTCCTTGCCCTGTTATTGTGCCGGATGTCACGGTCCCGCAGCTGTCGGCGCCTGAGACTGTGCCGGATGTCACGGCCGAAATCGAATTCCGGCCCGGTTTGGCATCCACCAGCAGCCATTCGACCGTGTCATGGACAGGCAGGGCAGGGGTGTGTGACGTCACACACCCCCTGGATTGCCGATGCGGCAGGCATATCGGCCGTGCAAAAGGGCA
>JBJOKR010000023.1:0-33376 GCA_046045995.1 Pseudomonadota bacterium
GGGCTGATATGCATCCGATGTCGGGCCGCGCTTGCGCTTGCCCGACCTACCGCCGATACCGGTCAGCCGGGCCGTTCAGCAGCGCCCGGCCGGCTCCTGGTGCAGCAGGTCCACGCCCTGCCGGTCCGATCCATGCCGGTCGGATCCATGTCGGTCGCCAGCGTGGCGATCCATCCCCCCCCGGTCGGCCGCCTGGGCCGGGCTGTGGGCTTGGGTGCAGGATTTGGCCGCGTCCTCCGCCGCCAGGGACGCCAGGGCGATGAAATGGGCCAGTTCCGGCATGCGCCCCTGCCGCGCGTCCACGGCCAGGCTGTCCAGGCAGCGCTTGATGGCCATGGCCACGTCTTGACGACGATCCGAATCCTGCTGCCGGTCCGACATCTGCGCAACTCCACCCCGAAGGATTTCCCGGTCTATGCCCGGGCCCGCTTAGGGCGCCGGGCATCGGCCCGTGCGTCCTGTCCGAACAGTAACGGATGCAGGCTCTTAAAAACAGAAGATTCACAATTCGCCAGGATGCGGCAAATGATGCAGTCGGAAAGTTGATCTCATATCCAGTCCCACCCGCCCGCCCCTGGGCCCATGACCTGAACCATCATTCGATACTTGGTCTGTTAACATGGGATTAACTTATAACTTTCCACCCACACCCGAATACTCGCTTCGATGACACCGGTGTGCGAAACCGGACCGACCGGTCCGCATTTCTTTTAACGTGCCCCCAACCCCGCCCTGCCCGCGGCCCGCACGGCCTTCCGGTCGCCGACTGGGTCATCGGCATCGGTCTTACGGATCGTTCCTTGGGATCATGGGGGGGCATGACCAACACGCCGGTTGCAGGGAAACCGCCGCCTGCCTATATCTCCCCTTGTCGCAGGGGCATTGGACGGGCCTTGGCGGACAGGGTGCCGTTCCGGCGGCCCACCCCGTTGCCCGCCCCGCCCCGGCGCCAGGAAGCGACTTGATCGTAAACCCGAAGGGGGATCGCGCCGGTGCCGCGCAGAAGACGGGCCGGGGCGGATCTGCCGAAGCAAAGAGGTAGAGCATGAGCAAGGTCATCGGGATCGACTTGGGCACCACGAATTCTTGCGTGGCCATCATGGAAGGCGCGCAGGCCAAGGTGATCGAGAATGCGGAAGGGACGCGCACCACGCCGTCCATGGTCGCCTTCACCCAGAACGGGGAGCGGCTTGTCGGCCAGCCGGCCAAGCGCCAGGCGGTCACCAACCCGGAAAACACCCTGTTCGCGATCAAGCGCCTGATCGGCCGCCGCTATGACGACCCGCTGACCCAGAAGGACAAGGGTCTTGTCCCCTACCGGATCATCGCCGGCGGTAACGGCGACGCCTGGGTGGAAAGCCACGGGGAGAAGTACAGCCCCAGCCAGATCAGCGCCTTCATCCTGCAGAAGATGAAGGAGACGGCGGAGAATTACCTGGGTGAGAAGGTGACCCAGGCGGTCATCACCGTTCCCGCCTATTTCAACGACAGCCAGCGCCAGGCCACCAAGGATGCCGGCAAGATCGCCGGCCTGGAAGTGCTGCGCATCATCAACGAGCCAACGGCCGCGGCCCTTGCCTACGGCATGGAGCGCAAGGGCAGCGGCACCATCGCGGTCTACGACCTGGGTGGTGGCACCTTCGATATCTCCATCCTGGAGATCGGCGACGGCGTGTTCGAGGTGAAGTCCACCAACGGCGACACCTTCCTGGGCGGTGAGGATTTCGACGCCAAGATCATCGATTACCTGGCGGAGGAGTTCCACAAGGAGCAGGGCATCGACCTGCGCAAGGACCGGCTCGCGCTCCAGCGCCTCAAGGAGGCCGCGGAGAAGGCGAAGATCGAGCTGTCCAGCAGCATGCAGACCGAGGTGAACCTGCCCTTCATCACGGCCGATGCCACGGGCCCGAAGCACCTGAACATCAAGCTGACCCGCGCCAAGCTGGAAGCCCTGGTGGATGACCTGATCCGCCGCACCGTCGGTCCCTGCACCGCGGCGCTGAAGGACGCCGGCCTGAAGGCCAGCGAGGTGGACGAGGTGATCCTGGTCGGCGGCATGACCCGCATGCCCAAGGTCATCGAGACCGTGAAGCAGATCTTCGGCAAGGAGCCGAACCGCGGCGTCAACCCGGACGAGGTGGTGGCCATTGGTGCTGCCATCCAGGGCGGCGTGCTGAAGGGCGAGGTGAAGGACGTCCTGCTGCTGGACGTGACCCCGCTGTCGCTGGGGATCGAAACCCTGGGCGGTGTCTTCACCCGCCTGATCGATCGCAACACGACGATCCCGACGAAGAAGTCCCAGACCTTCTCCACCGCGGAGGACAACCAGTCGGCCGTGACCATCCGCGTCTTCCAGGGGGAGCGCGAGATGGCGGCGGACAACAAGATGCTGGGCCAGTTCGATCTGGTCGGCATCCCGTCCGCCCCGCGCGGCGTGCCGCAGATCGAGGTCACCTTCGACATCGACGCCAACGGCATCGTCAACGTCTCGGCCAAGGACAAGGCGACGGCCAAGGAGCAGACCATCCGCATCCAGGCGTCGGGCGGCCTGTCGGACGCCGACATCGACCGCATGGTCAAGGATGCGGAGGCCCATGCCGCCGACGACAAGAAGCGCAAGGAACTGGTCGAGGCCAAGAACCATGCCGACGGCCTGATCCACACCACCGAGCGCACCCTTAAGGAGAACGGCGACAAGCTGGCCCCGGCCGACAAGGCCGCGGTGGAGACCGCCGTGACCGAACTGAAGGATGCCTTGAAGGGTGAGGACGCGGCCGCCATCAAGGCCAAGACCGACGCCCTGGCCCAGGCCTCCATGAAGCTGGGGGAGGCGCTTTACAAGGCGAACGAGGCCGGTGGTGCCGCACCCGGCGCCGGGGCCTCGGCCGATGGCGGTGCCGCCGACGATGCCAGCGGGTCGGAAAAGGTGGTGGATGCCGACTTCGAGGAAGTCGACGACGACCGCAAGAAGTCGGCCTGATCCAGGTCGATCGATCCATGCTGAACCGGCCGGCCCCTTCCGTTGGATCCCTTACGGTGGGGCCGGTACCCCCGATGAACGGCCGCCCCCTTTCCCGGACATCCCAGACCAATGGGAAAGCGGGTCTGGGGGCGCCGTCATTTCTCAGGCCTGCGGCCCGCCATCTCGGGCGGCCCTAGCAGGGTGGGGACACGAGAACCGCCATGTCCAAGCGCGACTACTACGAAATCCTCGGCGTACAGAAGGGTGCCAGCGCGGATGACCTGAAGAAGGCCTACCGCAAGCTGGCCATGCAGTACCACCCCGACCGCAACCAGGGGGACAAGGCGGCGGAGGTGAAGTTCAAGGAGATCAGCGAGGCCTATGACGTCCTGAAGGACGAGCAGAAGCGCGCCGCCTATGACCGGTTCGGCCATGCCGCCTTCGAGGGCGGAAACCGGGGGCCGGGGGCGGCCGGCGGTGCCGCGGGCTTCGATTTCGGTGCCGGATTCGCCGACATCTTCGATGAGATGTTCGGGGAATTCATGGGCCGCGGCGGTCGCGCCGGCCAGGCCAGCAATCGTGGCGCCGATCTGCGCTACAATCTGGAAATCACGCTGGAGGATGCCTTCAAGGGCTCCACCGCCACGGTGCGGGTGCCAACCTCCGTCACCTGCGATGTCTGTGCGGGCAGCGGGGCGGAGAAGGGCAGCCAGCCGATCACCTGCCCCACCTGCAACGGGGCGGGCAAGGTGCGGGCCCAGCAGGGATTCTTCACCATCGAGCGGACCTGCCCGGGCTGCGGCGGGGCCGGCCGGGTGATCAAGGATCCCTGCCGCGCCTGTGGCGGCCAGGGCCGGGTCCGCAAGGAAAAGACCCTGAATGTCACCATCCCCGCAGGCGTGGAGGACGGAACCCGTATCCGCCTGGCGGGAGAGGGGGAAGCCGGCCTGCGCGGCGGCACGTCGGGCGATCTGTACATCTTCCTGGCCATCGCCCCGCACCAGTTCTTCCAGCGCGACGGGGCCAACCTGCACTGCCGGGTGCCGATCCCGATGACCACCGCCGCCCTTGGCGGCCAGGTGGAGGTGCCGACGATCGAGGGAAGCCGCGCCCGCGTCACCATTCCCCCCGGCACCCAGACAGGCGTTCAGATCCGCGTCAAGGGCAAGGGCATGAGCGTGCTGCGCAGCCCCGCCCGTGGCGACATGTATATCCAGGTGGTGGTGGAAACCCCCGTCAACCTGACCAAGAAGCAGGAGGACCTGCTGCGGGAATTCGAAAAAGCCGGCCAGGACGGCCACCATCCGCAGTCGGAAGGCTTCTTCGCCAAGGTCAAGGAACTCTGGTCCGATCTGACGGATTGATGCCGGGACAAGGGGGGGGAGGCGATCGGGCCACCGCGGGAACGTGGCGGGCCGCGTCACGATCGCCCGGGTCGGGCTGCGATGTGCCTGCCCGACCTAAGGGATATCCCGCCCCCCCGTCACTTCCGCGTACGTCACTTCCGCGTACAGCGCGGCGTAATCCCGGGCGGCGTGGTCCCAGCCCAGGTCGCGGGCCATGGCGTTGCGCTGGACCCCACGCCACAGGGCCTTGTGCCTGAACAAGGCGGCCGCCCGGTCCAGGGCCGCCAGCAGGCCGGCCAAGCCCACGGGCATGAAGACGAAACCGGTGGCGCTGCCCTGGGCCAGCGTCGCCTCCGTCACATCCGTCACCGTATCGGCCAGCCCGCCCACCCCCGCCACCAGCGGCAAGGTGCCGTAGCGCAGGGCGTACATCTGGGTCAGGCCGCAGGGCTCGAACCGGGAGGGCACGGCCAGCACATCCGCCCCCGCCTGGATGCGGTGGGACAGCCCCTCATCATAGGCGAGCCGCAGGGCGACCCGGCCGGGATGGCGCGCCACCTCCCCCGCCAGCGCCTGCTCCAGCTCCGCAGAGCCGGTGCCCAGCACGGCCAGCTGCCCGTTCAGGGACAGCAGGCGGGGCAGGGCCGCCACGATCAGGTCGATCCCCTTCTGGTCGGTCAGGCGGCTGACCACCCCCACCAGCAGGGCATCCGCCCGTTCCTCCAAGCCGAATTCCCGCTGCAGGGCCGATTTGTTGGCGGCGCGGCGGAACAGGCTGTCGGCATCGAAGGGGGCGGCGATATGGGGATCGTCGGCCGGATTCCAGTGGGCCGTGTCGATCCCGTTCAGGATGCCCACGGGCGCATCGCCCCGGGCCGCCAGCACCCCGTCCAGACCGAATCCCAGGGCAGGCGCCTGGATTTCCCGGGCATAGGTGGGACTGACGGTCGTCACCCGGTCGGACCAGACCAGCCCCGCCTTCAGGAAGCCGATCCGGCCATAGTATTCCAGCCCGTCCGGCCCGAAATCCACCCCGGGCAGGTCCAGATCCGCCAGCACCTCCGCCCCGAACAGGCCCTGGAAGGCGAGGTTGTGGATGGTCGTCACCGTGGCGGGCCGGGGCACACCGGCACAGGCCCAGCCGGCCCGGCGCAGATAGGCGGGCACCAGCCCTGCCTGCCAGTCATGGCCGTGGATGATGTCCGGCAGCCACACACCCTCCCCGGCCCCGTCCGCTGCCCCGTCCGCTGCCCCGTCCGCTGCCCCGTCCCCTGCCCCATCCGCTGCCCCGCCTTCCACCACCCCCTCAAGCCCGATGCGGGCGGCCAGGCGGCACAGGGCGGCGAAACGGCGGGCATTGTCCGGCCAGTCGCGCCCGTCCGGGCCCAGATAGGGGTTGCCCTCCCGCCCGAACAGGTCGGGCGCGTCCAGCACATATGTGGGGACACCCGCAATCCCCGACCCGGAACCCGAAGCACCCCCCCTGGCCCGCAGCAGCCGGCCCGCCACCCCCGCCCCCAGGCCGCGCAAACCCGGCGCCAGGGGCATGGCATCCGCCAGACGGGCCAGCACACCCGGATATCCCGGCAGCAGCAGCCGGGCATCGATGCCGATGGCCCGCAGGGCGGGGGGCAGGCTGCCGACCACATCGGCCAACCCCCCGGTCTTCACATAGGGGAAGCATTCCGACGCGACGAACAGGACCCGGGGGGGACGCATCACGGGCCGACTCAGCCCGGCAGCCGGGCCAGCATGTCCCGGGTGATCAGCACCACCCCGTTCTCCGTCCGGTGGAATCGGCGGGCATCCTCCTCCGGATCCTCCCCCACCACCAGGTTGGGGGGGATGCGGCAGCCCCGGTCCACCACCGCCTTGGTCAGGCGGGAGTTCCGGCTGATCTCCACCTCCGGCAGGATGACCGTGTCCGTCACCTGGTTGTAGGAATGGACCCGGACATTGTTGAACAGCAGCGACCGGCGGATGGTGGACCCGCTGATGATGCAGCCCGCACTCACCATGCTGTCCACCGCCATGCCGCGGCGGTCATCGTCGTCGAAGACGAATTTCGCCGGCGGCAACTGTTCCTGATAAGTGAAGATCGGCCAATTCCGGTCATACAGGTCCAGGGCGGGGGAAACCTTGCACAGTTCAAGGTTCGCCTCCCAATAGGCGTCCACCGTACCCACGTCCCGCCAATAGGGGGCGCTGCCGGGCGCGCGGTTGTAGACGCAGGATTCGGCGAAGAAATGGGCCATCACCTTGGCCCGCGGTACCAGCCAGGGTATCAGGTCCTTGCCGAAATCGCGGCTGGAGCCAGGATCGGCCGCATCCCGGTCCAGCTGGTCGTACAGGAAATCGGCGTTGAAGATGTAGATGCCCATGCTGGCCAGCGCCATGTCCGGCCTGCCGGGCATGGGCGGGGGATCGGCCGGCTTCTCCAGGAAGCGGGTGATCCGGCCGGTGGCGTCCACATCCATCACGCCGAATCCCGTCGCCTCCATCCGCGGCACCTCGATGCAGCCGACGGTGACATCGGCACCGGTGCGGATATGGGCGGACAGCATGGCCGCGTAATCCATCTTGTAGATATGGTCGCCGGCCAGAATCAGCACCCATTCGGCACGGTGGCTGCGCAGGATGTCCAGGTTCTGGTACACGGCATCGGCCGTGCCCTTGTACCAGCTTGTCTCATCGATGCGCTGCTGGGCGGGCAGCAGGTCCACGAATTCCCCGATCTCCCCGCGCAGGAAGTTCCAGCCCCGCTGCAGATGGCGCAACAGGGAATGGGACTTGTACTGGGTCAGCACGCTGATCCGGCGGAAGCCGGAATTGATGCAGTTGGACAGGGCGAAATCAATGATCCGGAACTTGCCGCCGAAATGCACCGCCGGCTTCGCCCGCCGGTCGGTCAGATTGCGCAGGCGGCTGCCACGCCCCCCCGCCAGGACCAGGGCGATGGCGTGGCGCGGGGCCTGCCGAAGCTCCTGGGCCAGGTCGCGGTCGATGTCGGCATGGGTCGGGACGGACATGGGTCGAAGCTCCCCCTGGCTGCGGCATCATCCCGGCGCGGGCCCGGGCCGGCGGAGAGTGCCACATCCGCACGCAGCCCACCACCCGGCACGGGGGGCGCTGCATGATCGGAAGGCGAAGAACCAGGCCGTTACACCCTCCCCCCCTGAGGAGGAGGGAGGAGCCTATCCGGAGCGACAGCGCAGGATGGGAGGGTGAGGGGTCCGGCAGCACCGGCCGGGGTATACCCCCTTGTCTTCCCGCCTTTTCCGGCATCGTCCTGGCCATACCCCTCACCCTCCCATTGCTGCCGCAATGGGCCCCTCCCTCTCCCTCAAGGGGAGAGGTGGTGCCGCCGCACATCCCCATCCATCTGGGGACACCCTGATGGACGGGCATTCCAGCCGGAAAGGCATACCGGGCGTCCTGGACAAAGCATGGGCAGGCGGGACGATTGCCTATGAATTAGGCACACAGGACGAAGATTGCGCAATCACCCTGCCCAACGCATGACCCGTGCCATCGGCCGATCCCCGGCTTTGCAGGGATTTCCCAAACGGCACGATCTTTGAATAGGGGCTTTCCGGCGCGTGCGGAGGCCGCAAAGGCCCCGTGCCCGAAAGACAAGGGGAGCCCTATGAACCGTTTGCCTACCATCCTCCTCGCGGCGTGCCTGGCGCTGGTCCCGGGTCTGGCCTTCGCCCAGGACACGCCCAAGGTCGACACCGGTGACACCGCCTGGATGCTGACCTCCACCGCCCTCGTTCTGATGATGACCATCCCGGGCCTCGCCCTCTTCTATGGCGGCATGGTGCGCAAGGCCAATGTGCTGACCATGGTGATGCAGAGCTTCGCCATCTGCTGCCTTTGCGCCGTGCTCTGGGTGCTGGTGGGGTACAGCCTCGCCTTCGGCAACGGCGGGGCCTATATCGGCGACCTGTCCAAGGTCCTGCTGACCGGCCTTGCGGCCGACATGAACACGCCCTTCACCCTGGGTGCGGGGACGGAGGCGCCAGTCGCCTTCACGATCCCCGAATCGGTGTTCATGATGTTCCAGATGACCTTCGCCATCATCACGCCGGCGCTGATCACCGGGGCCTTCGCCGACCGGATGAAGTTCTCCGCCCTGCTGATCTTCACGGCCCTGTGGTCGCTGATCGTCTATGCCCCGGTGGCCCACTGGGTCTGGCACCCGAACGGCTTCCTGTTCGGGGACGGGGTGCTGGATTTCGCCGGCGGAACCGTCGTGCACATCAATGCGGGCGTGGCCGGTCTGGTCGCCTGCATCATGCTGGGCAAGCGCACGGGCTACGGCTCGTCCGACATGAAGCCCCACAACCTGGTCCTGACGCTGATCGGCGCTTCCCTGCTGTGGGTGGGCTGGTTCGGCTTCAACGCCGGGTCCGCCGGTGCGGCCGGCGGCCGTGCGGGCATGGCCATGGCGGTGACCATGGTGGCGGCGGCTGCGGCGGCCCTGTCCTGGATGCTGGTGGAATGGGGTGCGAAGAAGAAGCCCTCCGTCCTGGGCATCGTTTCCGGTGCGGTCGGCGGTCTGGTCGCCATCACCCCGGCCTCCGGCTTCGTCGATGTGGCGGGCGCCCTGGTCATCGGTCTGATCGCCGGCGTGCTCTGCTACTTCGGTTCCACCAGCCTGAAGAAGGCGCTGGGCTATGACGACAGCCTGGATGTCTGGGGTGTGCATGGCATCGGCGGCATTGTCGGCGCGGTGCTGACGGGTGTCTTCGCCCGCGAAGTGATCGGCGGCTATGCCGGATTGATTGATGGCAATGCCGGCCAGGTTCTGACCCAGGTCTGGGGCATCATCGCCACCATCGTCTGGTCCGCCGTCGGCACCGCCGTCATCCTGCTGGTCACCAAGATGCTGGTCGGCCTGCGCGTGGACGAGGAGGCGGAGCGCGACGGCCTGGACCTCGCCCTGCACGGCGAAAGCATCCACTGACCAAGCCGATCACCGCCCTTGCGGCACACGGGACGGGCCCCCATCGCGGGGCCCGTTTCCGTTCCGGTGGGGCCATACCAGCGGACCGGGCCGCCTTGGCACCGGTCGGCGCGGATCCCACCGGTCAGGAATACCGACCAATGCCGTCACTCCGGTAACGGGATGAACTCGGTCTCGCCGGGCACGCCGTCGAAGCGGCCTGCCTTCCAATCGGCCTTGGCAGCCTCGATCCGGTCCTTGGAGCTGGAGACAAAGTTCCACCAGATGAATCTGCGGCCGTCCATGGGCTCGCCCCCCAGGAACAGGACGCGGGCGGGGCCCTCGGCCGTCACCGGGATCTCATCGCCTGCGCGGAAAACCAGAAGCTGGCCCTGGCCATAGCGTTCACCGGCGATACGGATGGTACCGTCGGCAACATAGATCGCCCGCTCCTCATGCTCCGCCGTGAGCGGCAACCGGGCTCCGTCGGCCAGGGCGGCATCCACATAGAAGCTGTCGGAATAAAGCGATACGGGCGAGGTACGGCCCTGGTACCCCCCCAGGATGACCCGGGCCCTGATTCCCTCCCCCTCCAGCACAGGCAGGTCCGCCGCTGCGACATGGGCGAAGGCCGGCTCCACCTCCTCATGCCGGGCGGGCAGGGCGATCCAGGACTGGATACCGAACAGGCGGCGGGGCTGGGCCCGAAGGGCGGGATCCTCCCGCTCCGAATGGACGATGCCGCGCCCGGCGGTCATCAGGTTCAGGGCCCCCGGCCGGATCGCCTGGACCGAGCCCAGGCTGTCCCGGTGCAGCATCTCCCCGTCGAACAGATAGGTGACCGTCGCCAGCCCGATATGGGGATGGGGACGTACGTCGATGCCCTTGCCCGGTTCGAACAAGGCCGGGCCCATCTGGTCCCAGAAGATGAAGGGGCCGACCATCTGCCGCTGGGCGGCAGGAAGGGCACGACGCACCTCGAACCCTCCCAGATCCTTGGCACGCGGGATGATGACCGTGTCCAGGGTGGGGCATCCCGCCCCTTCGACCAGGGGATCCGTCGCCGACAGCCAGCTCATGCCATCGTCCTTTCCATTGCGGTTGAGGCAGCGCGGGCAAGGTAAGCCCTGTGCCCGCGCAAGAGAACCCGCATGGTCGGGGACAAAGCGTTTCCGGCAACGGGACGGAAAGCATCCAAACGGATAGGGCCCGTGCCTTTCAGCTTGAAATCCCCGCGCCGGGTAGGGTGAACTCCCCCCGGGTTACCCATTCCGGGGAATGGCGTGCCCGATCAACGAAATCGGTATGACGATAATCGGGGCGAAGGGAGAAGGAAATGCAGGGAATTTGGACCCGGTCGGCGACTCTGGCCGCGGCGGGCATCCTGGCGGTGGGGCTGTCGGTGACCACACCGGCCCTGGCAGGCGACCAGGATTTCGAGCTGATCAACCGCACCGGCTACACGATCGCGGAAGTCTATGTCTCCCCCAGCAAGGCATCGACCTGGGAGGAGGACATCATGGGCCGGGACATGCTGCCCCACGGCAACTCCGTCCACATCCAGTTCAGCCGGAAGGAAGACGTGTGCATCTGGGACCTGATGGTCGTCTATGATGACGGCGAATCGGCGGAATGGAGCCAGTTCGACCTGTGCACCATTTCCCGCATCGCCATCAGTTACGAGCGCAAGACGGGCAATACCTGGGCCGAGTGGGAGTAACACCCCGGGCCGGCGGGATAGACGCATCCCGGGAAACACCCTGGCCAGGAATCGCCCTGGCCAGGAATCGCCCTGGCCCGTAATCGTCCTGGGCCGATGCGATCCCCCGGCCCGGCATTCCGCCGGCGCAAGCCGCAAGGCGCCGACCAAAAGGTCCGGGCGCCGATCGGGCCGGGTCGCCGGCCATACCCATCGCCGATCCTTGAGAAATCCCACGCCAAGGGCTGCGCCCCGGCATTTGGGCTGCGCCCTGGCATTTGATTTGCGGCAAGGCGGAGGTCGCCCTGGTGTAGGCCTGCCGTCACCCGGGCGCCACAAGGCGGTCTGAAAACGGCCTACGGGAAGCCGGGCTGTCCCGTAGGTCGCAGGAAGCACACCGTGTTGCGGCAGCGATGCCGACCGGGGTCGGCGATCGCCCGCTGGACAGGCTTATTCCTCTTCCTCGTCGGCGTCGGCCTCGATCTGGTTGGCGAGGTCGCGCAGCATGTCCACCACGTCGCTGTGGCTGGTCTCGTCAACGGCCTGGTTCACCGCCACCTCGATCATCGCGACGGAAACATAGGCGGACAGCGGACCCGCTTCCTTCATCGCGGACTCGAGATGCTTCTCGGCGATGTCGAGCGCCTTGTCGAAGAGCTGCTCGGCCGTGGAGTTGGTGTTGGTATCGCTCATGGAACGCGCCTTTCCGGCAGATGGGGTGGTCGACGGGCCGCCCCGGGGGGCGGCCCACTGCGCCTGTCTAGCACAAACTTCGATAGCCGCGTCTTGTCATTCGATGACAGGATCTTGCCAAATGGCGGGCCAAGGAGCATCCCCTGTGCCGGTCCCGCCCCGTCCCGCCGATGTCTGTCCTGCCGATGCCTGACCCCGGTCCGTCGCCCGGTCCGGGATGCATCAGCGACAACCGCCGCGGCGGGGCGGAGTTTCAGCCCCCGATTCCAGGACAGACCCTTCCCGTGACCAAGACCGGCCACCGCCAACCCGCCCGCTCCCGGAGCAATCCTCCTGCCCGCGCCACTGCCCGCCCGCCGGTACGGCAGGAGGAGCCACCGACCCGCGGCCCGGTGGAGATCACGGTGGACCGGGTGGGTGCGCGGGGTGACGGGGTGGCGGAATGGCGGGAGCATCGGCTGTTCGTGCCCCAGGCCCTGGCCGGCGACCGGCTGATGGTCCGGTTCGGTGCCCGCCGGGCCGATGGATGGGAGGCGGTGCCCGTCAGCCTGATCGCGGAGGCGCCGGGCCGGGCCGATCCCGCCTGCCGCCATTTCGGCACCTGCGGCGGCTGCGCCCTTCAGCACATGGCCGATGACACCTATGCCGACTGGTCACGCCAGGTGGTGGAAACCGCCCTGGCCCGGGCCGGGCTGACCACCGGGGTGGAGATCCGGCCGCTGCTGCGCACCCCGCCGGGCGGGCGGCGCCGGGCCGTGCTGACCGCGGCCAAGCGGGGCAGCCGGCAATGGCTGGGCTTCAACGAACGGGCCAGCCACCGGCTGGTGGATGTGGCGGAATGCCCGGTCCTTGCCCCGGCCCTGGCAGACCTGATCGAGCCGTTGCGCCGCCTTCTTTCCGGCTGGCTGGCCGACGGTCAGGGGCTGGACGTGGCCCTGACCCTGCTGGAGGACGGGGTGGATCTGGTGCTGGAGGGCGGGCCGGAGCCGGACCTGCGGGCGCTGGAGGCATTGGCCGGATTCGCCGCGGACCACGACCTGGCCCGCCTGACCCGCCGGGCGAAGCCGGGGGTGCCGGTGACACCCGTTTCCATCCGCCGCGACGGCATCATCACCTTCGGCCGGGTGCCCGTGCGCCCCGCCCCCGGCGCCTTTCTCCAGGCCAGCCGGGAGGGGGAGGCAGCGCTGGTCGCCGCCGCACGGGAGGCCGTGGCCGGCGCGGAGCGGGTGGCGGACCTGTTCGCGGGCAGCGGCACCCTGACGTTTCCGCTGGCGGAACGATCCAGGGTCCATGCGGTGGAAGGCGATGCCGCGGCCCTGGGCAGCCTGGAAGGCGGGGCGCGGGTGGCCGGGCTTCTGAACACCCGTGTCACCCTGGAACGGCGCGACCTGTTCCAGGACCCGCTGACCGTTCCGGAACTGGATCGGTTCCAGGCCATCGTCTTCGACCCGCCGCGGGCCGGGGCCCAGGCCCAGGCGGCGGAGATCGCCCGGTCGGCCGTGCCGGTGGTCTGCGCCGTGAGCTGCAACCCCGCCACCTTCGCCCGCGACGCCAGGGCCCTGGCCGATGGCGGCTACCGCCTGGTCTGGGTTCAGCCCGTGGACCAGTTCCTCTGGTCCCCCCATTTGGAATTGGCCGCCCTGTTCCGGCGGGGGTGAATGCCGGAGGTCGGGTTAGGCGCCCCGCGCCGTAATCCGACGGCCCACGGCCCACGGCCCACGGCCCACGGCCCACGGCGATGCCGGATTACGCTGCGCTAATCCGACCTACGGCACGGGGTCCGGTGCCGAACCCCTCACGCCCCCGGCGGTTCCCAAAGCTCAATGGCGTTGCCTTCCGGGTCATACAGCCGGGCGAACCGGCCGACGGTGGGATCGTCCCATTCCGCGCGGGTTTCCACGGAGATGCCGCCGGCCCGAAGGGTCTGGACCATGCCGTCCAGGCCGGTGACGCGGAGGTTCAGCATCCACTGCTTTTCCGCCGGGAAGTAATCGCTGTCCTGCTTGAACGGCATGAAGACAGTGGGGCCGGCCTGTTGCGGCCAGTCGAACTCCCCCTCCGGTGCGCCGACGCCCAGATGGATCAGATACCAGTGCCGGAGTGCCGCCGGGTCCCGCGCCCGGAAGAACAACCCGCCGATGCCCGTGACAGCCATATGCGCCCCCGTTGCCGTCCGCTGTGACGCGAGGGGCGGAAGTCTATCACAGATCCTCCAGCTGTTCCTTGGTCAGCCAGAAGACCTCCCCGAAGCTTTCGGCCGTTTCCAGCCACAGGAAATCCGTATCGGGGAAGGCGGCTTCCAGGATTTCCCGGCCGGTCCCCATCTCCAGCAGCAGCCCGCCCTCCTCCGTCAGGTATTTGGGCGCTTCCTTCAGAATGCGGCGGACGATGTCCAGACCGTCCTTGCCCCCGGCCAGGGCCAGTTCCGGCTCCGCCCGGTATTCCGGGGGCAGGGCGGCCATGGCGGCGGCATCCACATAGGGCGGGTTGCTGATGATCAGGTCGTATTTCCGGCCCTTCAGCGGCTTGAACAGATCGCCCTGGATCAGGGTGACCCGGTCCTGCAGACCGTGATCGTCCACATTGATCTTGGCCACGGCCAGGGCATCGGGCGACAGGTCGACCGCGTCCACCTTGGCGTCGGGGAAGACCATGGCCGCCAGAACGGCCAGCGACCCACCGCCGGTACACAGGTCCAGCACCCGTTCCACCGCCGTCGGATCGTCCACGATGGTGAAATCATCACCGCCGATGATGTCGGAGAACAGAAGTTCCCCGATGTAGCTGCGCGGGACGATGCAGCGTTCATCCACGACGAAGGGAACACCCTGGATATAGGTGCGGCCGGTCAGATAGGCGGCGGGCTTGCGGGTGGTCACCCGCGCCTCGATGATTTCCGCCAGGGCCTGGCGCTCCGCCCCGGTCAGCCGGGCATCCAGATAGGGCTCAAGCTGGTCCACGGGCAGTTTCAGCGTTTCCAGCACCAGGAACACCGCCTCATCGAACGGCGTGGTGGCCCCATGCCCGTGGAAGACCCCGGCCACCCGGAAACGGCTGACGGCATGGCGCACGAAGTCACGAACGGTCAGCAACTCGGCCGCGGCGGTGGCGGCATCGACGGCGATGGATTGGGGCACGGCTGGGCGTCCTGGCAGGCGGTGGGTCCCGCCTGCTTATCAGGCGGACCGGCAGGGCGGCAAGGGGCAGGGCGCGGCGTGCCGGGCAGGGCGTGCCAGGCCGGGCCGGGCAGGGCGGCCTATTCGGCCGGCATGGGCGGGGCCAGGGCGGGATCGAACAGGGCATGGCCGTTGCGGCCGGCGCGCTTGACCCGGTACATGGCCTCATCCGCCCGGCGCAGCACGTCGAAAGGGGTGGGGCCGTGCTGGGGGAACAGGGCGATGCCGATGCTGGACCCCACGCGGATCTCCATGCCGGCGAAGGGGATGGGGGCGGCGACGGCCTGGCGCAGCTTTTCCGCCACGGTCACCGCATCCTCCGCCCGGCCGACGCCGTCCAGGATCACGATGAACTCATCCCCGCCCTGGCGGGCGGCCGTGTCCACCTTGCGGATCGCACCGCGCAGGCGCTGGGCCACCACCTTCAGCACATGGTCCCCGGCCTCATGCCCATGGGTATCGTTGGCGGCCTTGAACCCGTCCAGATCGATGAACAGCACGGCGGCACTCAGCCGCTCCCGCTCCGCCCGCAGGCAGGCCAGGGCCAGCCGGTCACGGGCCAACCGCAGGGAAGGAAGGTCGGTCAGGGTATCGTGGGTGGCCTGGTGCAGGATCTCATCCCTCTGGGCCCGGATCGTCTCCAGCAACAGGCGGATCGATTTCTTGTAGCTGCTGACCGCCCAAACGACGGTCAGCATGATCAGGGCCGTGGTCCCGGTGGCGCCGATCCAGAAATCATAGCTGGCGATCATCCGGTTGGCATCGAAATCCAGGACCAGAACGCCATTGGTGAAGGCGACACCCGCCGCGGCGATCATCCCCACCTGGCCCAGGATCAGGCCCATGACCACCCGGCGGGTGAAGAACAGGTTGGCCACGACACAGGCAAGGAAGGCCCAGAGTACTGCCGGGCTGTACAGGCCGAAGGTGGTGATGTTCCCAGCCCCCACCAGCACCGGAAGCGCCGTCAACAGCAGGGCCCTGGCCGCGATCGGGATCCGGTCGCGCAGGACATAGGCGGCAAGGACGATCAGGGCCAGACAGAAGAAGGCGCCATAGATCCCGTGCCAGCCGCTGACCAATATGCGGATCAGGAGCAGCAGGCTGCCAAAGACGGCGGTGGCGGCATACCCGACCAGGAGCTGGCCGGAAATGGTCACCAGCAGGCCCTGCTCTGTCGGCGGATCCGTCGACGGGACGTGCCCCACCTGGTCCGAACCGCCCCCCATAATCCCCGCCGTAGGATGCCAACCCTGCCGCGGTAGGTTATCTGGAGAGGGGGAATAGATCAACGAACAGTTTCCGGAAAGTCGCCTTGTGCCGGCCTGTCGGTGACGGCATCCGTCCGAGGACGTCCCCATGCCGCCAGGGTTTCCGGCGATGGCGCGCCCGAAAGGATTCGAACCTCTGACCCCCAGATTCGTAGTCTGGTGCTCTATCCAGCTGAGCTACGGGCGCAACGCCGATGTCTGACACCCGCCGCCCCGGTATGGGCGGGAGGCGGGGAATGGCGCGCCCGAAAGGATTCGAACCTCTGACCCCCAGATTCGTAGTCTGGTGCTCTATCCAGCTGAGCTACGGGCGCGCAATCTTCCCGAACCGGCGGGCGGTCGAAACCGGCACCGGCTGTCAAGGCCGCTGTGTCTAGCGGAACGTCGGCGGAATTGCAACGGCTTTCTGGCCCCGGAAGGGATACCGCCGCGGCGGGGCCGTGTTGCAGGATCATTGCCCCTGCCCCGCCCTTGGGCTATCTCTGCCCGGCCGATCCCCGCCTGGAGTAATCCGCCCATGTCCGAGCATGCCGATCCCGCCAAGACATTCCCGGTCACCTGGGAGGAGCTGCACCGCAATGCCAAGGCTCTCGCCTGGCGGCTGTCGGACAAGGGGCCGTGGACCGGCATCGTCGCCATCACCCGCGGCGGCCTGGTGCCGGCGGGCATCATCGCCCGCGAACTGAACATCCGGGTGATCGAGACCGTGTCGGTCAAATCCTATGAGCACCAGACCCAGGGGGAGATCAAGGTGCTGAAGGCCCCCGACGCGGTGACGCAGGACGGGGCCGGCTGGCTGCTGGTTGATGACCTGGTGGATACGGGCAAGACCGCCGCCTATGTGCGCAGCATGATGCCCAAGGCCCATTTCGCCACCATCTATGCCAAGCCCGCTGGCCGGCCGCTGGTGGACACCTTCATCACGGAGGTGAGCCAGGATACCTGGATCTATTTCCCCTGGGACCTGAACCCCATCAGCTTCATGCAGATCCCCCGCTGACAGCCACGGGCGGCATGGCGTCGCCGGCGTGGTTCTTGGGCGTTGTTCTTGCGCGGTCGCAAGCGGGGGTGACACTACCGGGAAACGGCACCGGCCCGGCTGCCCCCTGCCCCCTTTTGAAGCGACATCACCCCTCCGGCCTCCCGGCCCGGTCGCGGTGAGCTACACGTCCCCTGCCCCGGCCCCGGCCCCGGCCCCGGCCCCGTCCATTGCCTCCGCCGGGGGGGATTGCTCCTGCTGCCGGGCCCAGAGGGCGGCATAGGCGCCGCCCTGGGCCAACAGGTCCTGGTGGGTGCCCCGTTCCACCACCCGGCCGGCATCCAGCACCAGGATCTCATCCGCTTGGACGATGGTGGACAGGCGGTGGGCGATGACCAGGGTGGTGCGGCCGCGGCTGGCCTCCATCAAAGCGGCCTGGATCTCCCGCTCGGTATGGGTGTCGAGCGCACTCGTCGCCTCATCCAGGATCAGGATGGGCGGGTCCTTCAGCAGGGTTCGGGCGATGGCCACCCGCTGCTTCTCCCCACCCGACAGTTTCAGCCCCCGCTCCCCCACCACGGTGTTCCAGCCGTCGGGCAGGGCGCGGATGAAATCCCGGATGCGCGCGGCTTCGGCCACCCGTTCCACCGCCGCGTCATCGGCGCCCGCGCGGCCATAGGCGATGTTGTAGCGGATGGTGTCGTTGAACAGCACCGTATCCTGGGGGACGATGCCGATGGCGGCCCGCAGGCTGGCCTGGGAGACATCGCGCAGGTCCTGGCCGTCGATGGTGATGCGCCCGCCGGTGACGTCGTAGAACCGGAACAGCAGCCGCGACAGGGTGGATTTCCCCGCCCCCGTCGGCCCGACCACGGCGACGGTGCGGCCCGCCGGCACGTCGATGTCGATGCCCTTCAGGATGGGACGGCGGGGGTCGTAGGCGAAATCCACGCCTTCGAACCGGATATGGCCGCCACCGGCTTCCAGCGCCGGGGCGCCCGGCTTGTCCGTCACCTCCTGCGGCACGCCGATCAGTTCGAACATCTTCTCCATGTCGTTCAGGGCTTCCTTGATGCCCCGGTAGACGAAGCCGAACAGGTTCAGCGGCTGGTAAAGCTGCAGCAGATAGGTGTTCACCAGGACGAAGTCGCCGATGGTCAAGGTGCCATCGACGATGCCGGCCGCCGCCATCCACATCACCGCCACCACCCCGATGGCGATGATGAAGCCCTGGCCCACGTTCAGCAGGGACAGGGAGGATTGGGTGCGGACGGCCGCATCCTCATAGACAGTCAAGGCCTTGTCGTACCGCTCCGCCTCGAACCGCTCATTGCCGAAATACTTCACGGTTTCAAAGTTCAGCAGGGTGTCGATGGCGCGGGCATTGGCCTTGGTGTCGGCATCCAGCATGGTGCGGCGGATGCGGGTGCGCCAGTTGGTCACCGTGATCGTATAGGCGACATAACCCGCCACCGTGGCGAAGGTGACGGCGGCGAAGCGCCAGTCGAACAGGCTCCACAGGATCACCGTGACCAGCACGATCTCCAGCAGGGTCGGCAGCACGTTGAACAGGGTGGTGGACAACAGGCTGTCGATCGCCCGTGTCCCCCGCTCGATCACCCGGGACAGGCCGCCCGTCTGCCTTTCCAGATGGAAGCGCAGGGAGAGCGCGTGCAGGTGGCGGAAGGTGTTCAGGGCCGCGGCCCGCATGGCCCGCTGGCTCACCCGCTCGAACACGGCATCCCGCAGCTCCCCGAAGCCCAGGGACAGCACCCGGGCCAGGCCGTAGGCCAGCAGGAAGCCGATGGGCAGGGCCAGGGCCGGGTTCGCGGCCGCGGCGGCGGCCACCCCACCCTGGCCGGACAGGGCATCCACCGCCCCCTTGTAGAAGATGGGAATGGTCACATTCGCCGCCTTGGCCAGGGCCAGGAACAGCAGCGCCGTCACCACCCGCACCTTGATCCCCGCCTGGCCCGGCGGCCACAGATAGGGCAGCAGGCTTTTCAGGGTCCCGATCTCCCCCAGGGGGCGGGTCACCAAGGGACGGGCTGTGGCCTCCCTGGACGGGCGGTCGTGGCGGCGCATGGGCGGGCTGGCTCGGGCGGCTGGCGGGGGCGGCGGAAGGTGCTCCCAGCAAGCTAGGCAATCGGCGCCCGGGAACAAAGCCCCCGGTCCCACCCCCGGGCGCAGGCCAGACCCGGGCCGGACGCGGGCGGGGGGGGTGCTGGGGGGCGGGCAGGGGGCCGGCACCCTGCTGACGGTTACGCCACGATGGTCTATCCTGCCCGCCCCATGAACCGATTGCGAACCGGGCGGACATGCGCACCCATTCCGATTTCCCCAACCTGTTCATCCTGGACCACCCCCTGATCCAGCACAAACTGTCCCACATGCGGGACAAGGGCCGGTCCACCATGGGGTTCCGCCAGCTGCTGCGGGAGATCGCCCTGCTGATGGGGTATGAGATCACCCGCGACCTGCCACTGACGACGGAGCGGATCGAAACGCCGCTGACCGCCATGGACGCCCCGGTGATCGAGGGCAAGAAGCTGGCGGTGGTGCCGATCCTGCGGGCGGGGCTGGTCATGGCCGAAGGTCTGCTGGACCTGGTTCCCGCCGCGCGGGAGGGGCATATCGGCCTGTACCGGGATCATGAAACCAAGCGGCCGGTGGAATATCTCGTGAAGCTGCCGGACCCGGCGGGGCGGCTGTTCATCCTGGTCGATCCCATGCTGGCCACGGGCTACTCGGCCGTGCATGCGGTGGATGTGCTGAACCGCCACGGGGTGCTGGATGCCCAGATCCGGTTCATGGCCCTGGTCAGCGCGCCGGAAGGCGTGAAGGTCTTCCATGACGCCCACCCGACGGTCCCGGTCTTCACCGCCGCCCTGGACAGCCACCTGAACGAAAACGCCTATATCGTCCCCGGCCTGGGTGACGCCGGCGACCGCCTGTTCGGCACCAAATAGGTCGGGCGGGCCCCAGGGCGACCCGACAACCCGGGTCACCGTCCCAACCGGCATCGCCCCCCGCCGGGCATCGCCCCCCGCCGGGCATCGCCCCCGCCGGTCACTGCAACGCCAGCAGTTCCGGCACGGATAGCAGGATGAATTCACTGTCATCCGGGCGGCCCGGGGTGCGACCGGTGCCGAAGGGGAGGTTGTTGTCGTTCACGATCACCACCCGCCCGTCCCCCACGGGATGGACGCTTTCCGGGGTGACAAAGGGGAAGGTGAAGACACCGTCCGCCGATCCGCGGCGGGCGACACCGTCCGGGTCCTGGATCGACAGCAGATCAATATAGCCCAGCTTGCGCAGGGCGCCGCCATCCTTCACCGCCGCCTTGGTGACCAGATACAGCCGCTTGAACCGGGCCGGGCGGGCATGGCAGGGCGGGATCGCCCCAGCCGCCCCAGCCGCCCCGGCCGACCCAGCCGCCCCGGTCGGCGGTGCCGCACCCTCCGCACAGGCGGCGGCCACGTCCCCCTCCCCGCTGTCGCGTTCCAGGACCAGGGCACGGTCGGCATCCAGCCAGGTGAATTCGCCGATGGCGTGGCCGTCATGCTCCAGCGTGTAGGTCCAGTCGCGCCCGGTCCAGGCGGCAGGGCCATCCGGCCCATCCCGTCCGGCGGTGTCGAATTCCAGCAGGCGAAGCCGCGGCTTGCCGTCGGCGAAGGTTTCCGGCGCATTGTCCCGCCAGACCGGCCCCTCCAGCAGGGCGTGCAGGTAACGCCCGTCGGCGGAGGCATGCATGCCTTCGAACCCGCGGGACCGGGCGATGTCCACCGGGGCGCGGCCATCCGGGGCACCAGGCAGGCGCACGGCCGGATGGTCGGGGGAGCGGACGGGCTTGCCATCCACCACCGTCTCCCACAGGCCGATCAGTCGCCCCTGCCGGTCGAAGCGCAGCAGCCAAGGCCCGAACTCCTCCCCCAGCCAGAACCCGTCCTCCGCCACGACCAGGCTTTCCGGATCCATGTCCCCGCCGGTCAGGTAGCGCGCCCCCGCCCCTTCCAGCACCAGGGGCCAGGGAAAGCGGCGGTCGGGATCGCCCAGGAACAGGGTCTGGACAACGGCCACGGTCCCGGCCTTCCAGTCGGGCACCACCCGGTGCAGCATCAGCATCGAATCGGGGGAATTGCCCTTGGACCCCAGGCCATTATCCGACAGGGCCCACCAACTTCCGTCCGGCCCGGGTCGCAGGCTGGACAGGCCCTGCACCGCCTGACCCGCCAGGGGAAGGTTCAGGCCGCTGGCGACGGGGATGGTGCCGGGCTTGTCCACCCGGCGACCGTCTGGGCCGGCATGCCTGCCGTGGCCGGCCAGGAAAGGCGACGCATCGGCGGGCGGGGTGAGGAAGGTCCCGGCCGGCAGGACGGCATGCCCGACGATGGTCGCCGGCAGTGGTTTCTCCAGCGCCCCGGCGGCGCCCGCGGCCAGCGTCAGGCCAAGCACCGCCCCGAAGGCCAGGGCAAGGGCGCACCGCGCGGCGGGACGGGCTGAACCCGCGACGGCGGAACGGGAAGGGACGGGCATGGGATCGGATCTCCGGCTGCGGGGGCGGGCAAGGGAGGGGTGGCCAGATGGGCTGGGGAAGGCGGAGGCACGGTTCCGCACGGGCGGCGATCATAGGCGGATGGGGCGGGGCTGCCTACCGCTTCGCCCGACGGACCGGTCACCCATCGGGGGAGGGTTGAATACCTTCGGTGCGCGCAGAGCCCCCATTTGTTCTACCCCACACATACGGAAGGTTACGTGATTCCGCTTTCCGGCGTGTTATGATCCTTGAAGCAACCCTTGAACCGCAACTTTCGTACCTTTTGGACGGCCTTCGTTCTTTGAACGGCGCCGGATAGCACACCAAAAGCTGCAAGACGCCGCATGGTCCGCCTTGATTTGGATCTCCTTGATTTAGATCGCCTTGCTTTGGGTCCCACCACTGTACCACGCCCAGGATCACGACCGATGGTGATACCGGACATCAAAGAGCCCATATGGACAGGGCCGGGCGCAGGGCCGACGCGCGTGCCGGCCGCCGCACCGGCGCCGGGCACGTCGGGGCCCGAAACACCGATTCTTGGCCCCGACCCGTTCCGGCAGGACGCTGTGGCGAACTACGCCGCCGATTGTGCCCGCTACGGGATCGACCGCCACCTGGGCCTGATCGATCCCATGGCCTATGCCCTGGAAGTGGTCAGCCGCCTGGGCAGCCAGGAGAACCCACCCGCGGACCGGACCTGAGCCTGCCACTCGCTGCCGATGGGTGGGGGCTGGTGCGGGTCGGCAAAGCCTTGGTCACCACGGGAGCACGGGGGACATCGGGTTGCACGGTGGTTTCCGTGCTGGCAGAGAGGGCGGTTTTCAACAGGGCGTCGGGGCGGTCGGGCGATCTGGGCGGTGGGTTCACAGCCTTTGTCCAGCGCCGCAGGCAATTGGGTGAATTGCGCTTCGCGCGGGGTGGGACACCAAGAACACCAAGATCACAAAGGGTACCTTCGGCTACCCCCCGTGCAACCCCGTGTTCCCCGTGACCCCGTGGTGAAAAACGCTGTTGAACCAAGGTGGTAGGTCCGCCGCCCCAAGCCCCTTGGTGATCCTGGTGCCCTTGGTGTCCCGCCCCAACAGCACGTGTCGTATCCGGTGATCGGGCCGGCAAGGCCGAGCGATCTGGGTGACGTTCCCGCCTTGTGGCATACAAGTGTCCGACTTACACTCGCCCGGCGCGTCTCTTCAACCAGGGGGGCGGAGAATTGGTTGCGCGGGTCGGGACGGTCGCCTTCCAGGGGATCGAGGTGCTGGACATCGATGTCCAGGTTCAGATGTCCAACGGGCCGGTGGCCTTCACCATCGTCGGCCTGCCGGACAAGGCGGTGGGGGAAAGCCGGGAACGGGTGCGCAGCGCGCTGCACGCCCTGGGCATCGCCATTCCCCATAAGCGGCTGGCCGTGAACCTGGCCCCGGCCGACGTGATGAAGGAAGGCAGCCATTTCGACCTGCCCATCGCGCTGGCCCTGCTGGTGCTGATGGGGGTGCTGCCGGGGGATGAGGTGGAGGGGTTCATCGCCCTGGGCGAACTGGGGCTGGATGGCGGGGTCGCACCCGTGGCCGGGATCCTGCCCGCCGCCATCAACGCCGTCGCCCGGGGCAAGGGCCTGATCTGCCCCGCCGCGACGGGGGGGGAGGCAGCCTGGGCCGGGGATGACCTGCGCATTCTGGCCGCCCCCTCCCTCCTGGCCATCGTCAACCATTTCAAGGGCTCCCAGATCCTGTCCCGCCCGGCCCCACGGCTGCAGGCGCCGGACGATCCCGCCGGTTTCCGCGATCTGAAGGATGTGAAGGGGCAGGAGACGGCGAAACGGGCGCTGGAGGTGGCGGCGGCCGGCGGGCACAACTTGCTGATGGTCGGCCCGCCGGGATCGGGCAAATCCATGCTGGCCAGCCGCCTGCCCGGCCTTCTGCCCCCCCTGGATGCGGGGGAGGCGCTGGAGGTCAGCATGATCCATTCCGTGGCGGGTCAGTTGGACGGGGGGCAGTTGATCCGCCGCCGCCCCTATCGGGAGGTGCATCACAGCGCCACCCTTGCCGCCATGGTCGGCGGGGGTATGCGCGCCCGGCCGGGAGAGATCAGCCTGGCCCATCAGGGCGTGCTGTTCCTGGACGAGCTGCCGGAATTCCACCGCGCCACGCTGGAGGCCCTGCGCCAGCCGATGGAGACCGGGCGGGCCACCATCGCCCGGGCCAACCACCATGTCATGTACCCGGCCCGGTTCCAGCTGGTGGCGGCCATGAACCCCTGCCGCTGCGGGCATCTGGACGATGCGGGCCTGGCCTGCAACCGGGCCCCCCGCTGTGCCGCCGATTACCAGTCGAAGATCAGCGGCCCCCTGTTCGACCGTATCGACCTGCATGTGGATGTGCCCGCCGTCACCCCGGCCGACCTGTCCCTGCCCCCACCGCGGGAGGACAGCGCCCGGGTGGCGGACCGGGTGGGGGCCGTGCGCACCGCCCAGCGGGAGCGCTACGCCGCCCTGCTGAAGCCTGGCGCCCCGATCATCCGCACCAATGCGGAGGCGGATGGCGAGTTGCTGGAGGCGGTTGCCGGACCCGACGGGCCGGGCCGCACCCTGCTGACCGAAGCGGCGGAGCGGCTGCGCCTGTCGGCCCGCGGCTACCACCGGGTGCTGCGCGTGGCCCGCACCCTGGCCGATCTGGACGGCAGCACCGGCGTGCGCCGCATCCACGTGGCGGAGGCGCTGTCCTACCGCCGGGTGGCGCCAGGGCGGTAGGACAGGGGCGTGCCGGAAGGGCGGGGGCGGCGCGGCAAATCCCCGCTTCGCCTTCCGGCCCATCGGCGCTACATGGTGGGGAACCCCGGCCTCCCCCCCTTGATGACCAAGGTGCCCCGCCCATGACCCGTACCGACAGCACCCCCGACACTTCCGCCCCCGACCTTGCCGCCCCCGATCTTGCCGCCCCCGACAGTACCGCCCCGGCCCCCACGGACCGGGTCTTCGTGGCACTGGACATGGCGGAGGTCGCGGGGGCGCGGGAGATGGCGGCCCGGCTGGACGGGCTGGTCGGCGGGGTCAAGCTGGGGCTGGAATTCTTCATGGCCCAGGGCCCAGCGGGCATCCGCGCCGTCACCGACGGGCTGGCCCTTCCCCTGTTCCTGGACCTGAAGCTGCACGACATTCCGAACACCGTGGCCGGGGCCGTGCGCTCCGTCGCCCCGCTCGCCCCCCGGTTCCTGACCGTGCATGCCGCGGGCGGCACCGCCATGCTGCGCGCTGCAGTGGACGCGGCGGGGAAGGAGGCGGGGCGGCTGGGCCTGGCGCCCATGCGCATCCTGGCCGTCACCGTCCTGACCAGCCTGGGGGAGGAGGATCTGGCCGCCATCGGCCAGCATGGCCCCGTCGCCGACCAGGTGGCCCGCCTGGCCGATACCGCCCGGGCGTCCGGGGTGGACGGCATCGTCTGCTCCCCGGCGGAGGTGGGGCTGCTGCGCCGCCGGATCGGCCCCGGCTTCACCCTGATGGTACCGGGCATCCGCCCGGCCTGGGCCGCCGCCAATGACCAGAAGCGCATCATGACCCCGCGGGATGCCGTTGCGGCCGGGGCGGACCATCTGGTGATCGGCCGGCCCATCACCGCCGATGCCGACCCCGCCGCCGCCGCCCGCCGCATCGCCGACGAACTGGGCTGAACCCCTGCCTCACGCTGTTTTGCCCCCGCTGCCCTGTTGAAAGAGGACCGCCATGCCCGTCCAGACCAAGATCTGCGGCATCAACCATCCCGATGCGATGACCGCAGCGGTGGAGGGGGGGGCCCGCTATGTGGGGCTGGTCTTCTATCCCCGGTCCCCGCGGAATGTGCCGGGGCCGACCGCGGCCCAGCTGTCGCGGCTGGCGCCCACGGGCGTGCGGGTGGTGGGCCTGTTCGTGGAGCCGGGGGATGAGGAGCTGGACACCATCGTCACCTCCGTGCCGCTGGACATGATCCAGCTGCACGGGGAGGAGACGCCGGGCCGGGTGCGGGAAATCCGCGAACGTTATGGGATCGAGGTGATGAAGGCGGTGAAGGTGGCCGATGCCGCCGACCTGGACGCCGCCCGCCCCTATCAGGAATGGGCCGACCGGCTGCTGTTCGATGCCAAGCCGCCGAAATCCGTCACCGCCCTGCCCGGGGGCAACGGCCTGACCTTCGACTGGGACCTGCTGGCCGGGCGGGTGTGGGAGCGGCCGTGGATGCTGTCCGGCGGGCTGACGCCGGAGACTGTGGCCGAAGCGGTGCGCCGCACCGGGGCCGCGTCCGTCGATGTCTCCTCCGGCGTGGAGGATCGGCCCGGGCACAAGGACCCCGCCCGGATCCGCGCCTTCCTGGCGGCGGTTGCCCGGACGCACTGAACGGGGGTCGGCCTGAACGGGGGCGGCCTGGATGGGGGTGGCATGAGCGGGGGCAGGGCCGGATTGGCGGGGCGGTTGGCGCGCGGGGTCTTCGGGTTCCTGGGCGGGCTGGTCCTGGCCGGGATCCTGTGGGTCGCCCTGTATGCCGTGGTGCCCGTGGTCTGGACCCCGCTGATGACGCTGCGCGCGCTGGAGGGGGCCCCCCCGGCCCAGGTCCGCTGGGTGCCGCTGGACCGCATCTCCCCCGCCCTGGTCCATGCCGTGATCGGGGCGGAGGACAGCCGCTTCTGCGCCCATGACGGCATCGACTGGCCGGCCGTACGCGCCGCCTGGACCGAGCGGCAGGAGGGGGGGCGCCTGCGCGGTGGCAGCACCATCAGCATGCAGGTGGCGAAGAACGCCTTCCTCTGGCCCGAGCGGAGCTGGCTGCGCAAGGTGCTGGAGGCGTGGTTCACCCTGTGGGTGGAACTGTTCTGGCCCAAATCCCGGGTGATGGAGGTGTATTTGAACATCGCCGAATGGGGGGACGGCATCTATGGCGCCGAGGCCGCCGCCCGGGCCCATTTCGGCAAGGCCGCCGCCGACCTGTCCCGGCGGGAGGCGGCCCTGCTGGCGGCCGTCCTGCCCAGCCCGCGCCGCTGGAGCGTGACCGACCCCGGCCCCTATGTCCGCCGCCGCTTGGCTATCCTGGAAGACCGTGCCGCCATCGTCCGCCGCGACGGTCTTGCCGCCTGCGTGGCGGGGCCGGGGTGACGGGGGCAACACCCCGCATCCCGGTCACAGTCTGATCACGTAGCGCCCGCACCAACCCGCAATCCCGGTGCCCGCCATGGGCCGCACGGGGGGCGGAGCCCGCATCGGGACAGGGAACCGGTGCCAGGGCGGCCTGGGAGTATCGGGCGGCATCGGCCCATGCCCGCCAGCACGCGCCTGCCCTGCCGCGATCGCCCGGGCTTCCTGGTCAATGACGGGCGTCGGCCAAGGCGTAAAGGGGATCGTGCGCCTGCTGACGGGCGAGGGCGCGGCGGGTTGCGGCGTCGGCGATTTCGAACCAAGCGAGCCGGGCGACACGGCTGGCCGGGTAGCCGTCTTCGGACCGGCGCGCCGTGGCCGCCTGCGGATCTGCGGAAGACCGGATCATCATGCCCCTCTGCGCCCCCCAAACCCGACCCGGCCGGATAGGGCGACCGGGAGCGGGACCGCGGCCACGTCCCGCCATCGGCGAACCCGCAGCCACCCTGCTGTTAATCCGGGATTTACAATAAGGCCCGCTCACCGCCCCGTCGACAGGGATTTTCGGCCTGGGGGGTTGAGGCAGTTTCACCGATCCGACGTCAGTGACAGAATCATGTCATGCCGGATCCAGTCCCGCCGGATCCGGTCACGCCGCCCGCACCCGCGGCAACAGGTGGCTGGCCACGAACAGTCCGGCGGCCGATGCGACGATGGCGGGGCCGGTGGGCAGGTCCGCCGTCAGGGACAGGGCAAGGCCCGACAGCACCGCCAGCGCCCCCAGCCCGGCGGCGATCACGGCCATGGCTTCCGGCGTGGGGGCGAAGCGCCGCGCTGTCGCCGCCGGCACGATCAGCAGGCTGGTCACCAGCAGGATGCCGACGATCTTCATGGCCAGCGCGATCACCGTGGCGATCAGCAGCATGAACGCCAGGCGGATCCAGCGCACCGGCACCCCTTCCACCCGGGCCAGATCCTCATCCACCGTGAGCGCGATCAGGCGTCGCCAGATCATCGCCAACACGGCCAGGACCACGACACCCCCGCCCCAGATCCAGGCCAGATCCACCGGCCCCACGGCCAGGATATCCCCGAACAGATAGGCCAGCAGGTCCACCCGCAGGGATTCCATCACCGCCAGGGCCAGCAGGCCCAAGGACAGGGTGGAATGGCTGACGATACCCAGCAGGGTATCGGTGGCGATGCGCCGCTGTTCCTGCAGCAGGGTCAGGGCCGTGGCGATGCCGACACAGACCAGCATCACGCCCGTGTTCAGCCCGATGCCCAGCAGGAAGCCCAGCGCCACCCCCAGCAGGGCGGAATGGGCAAGCGTGTCGCCGAAATAGGCCATGCGCCGCCAGACGACAATGCAGCCCAGCGGCCCCGCCACCAGGGCCAGACCGATCCCCGCCAGCAGGGCCCGGATCAGGAAATCATCCAGCATGGTGCCGCCCGGCCTGGGCCTTGCCCGGGATGGCCGCGGTCAAGGGCTCTGCCTTGGCGCCAATCAAGGGAGCGGGGCCGTGGTCGTGGTTGTGGCCGTGGTCGTGGCCGCAATCATGCACCGCCTCCTGCCCCAGGGGCACGGTGCAGCCGTCGGCCGCGTGGCCATGGTCGTGCAGGTGGTGGTAGACGGCCAGGGCATCGGCATGGCGGCCGAACAGGGCGCGGTATTCCGGATGGCGGCTCACATGCTCCGGCTGGCCGTGGCAGCAGACATGGCGGTTCAGGCAGACCACCGTATCCGTCCGCGCCATCACCAGATGCAGGTCGTGGCTGACCATCAGCACGCCGCAGCCGTGGCGCCGCCGGATCTCCCCGATCAGTTCGAACAGGGCCACCTGGCCGTGCACATCCACCGCCTGGACCGGTTCGTCCAGCACCAGCAGGTCCGGCCGGCGCAGCAGGGCGCGGGCCAGCAGCACCCGCTGCATCTCCCCGCCCGACAGGGTCTGCACCGCCCGGTCCAGGACATGGGCTGCCCCCACCTCCTCCACCGCCTGGACCATGGCGGCCCGGTCCACCCGGCCCCACAGGGACAGGAACCGCCGCACGGTCAGCGGCAGGGCGGCATCCACGGTCAGGCGCTGGGGCATGTAGCCGATGGTCAGGCCGGGACGCCGGTCGATCCGGCCCCCATCCGCCGCCACCAGGCCCAGCAGGGCCTTGACCAGGGTGGTCTTGCCCGCCCCGTTGGGCCCGATCAGGGTCACGATCTCCCCCGCCCCCACGGTAAGGTCCACCCGGTCCAGCACCATCCGCCCACCATAGCGCACCGTCAGCCCGGTCGCCCGCACCAGCGGATCGGCCGGAACCGGCCGGCCGGGAACAGGGGGGGCGAAGGGGTCCAGGCTCATCGGGCGGTCATCCGGAAGGGGCGGAAGGTGAAGGCGGGAGGCTGAAGCAGGAACGGGCATCTGGATGATCGGCGGCCCGTCGGCGACCCCAGCCCTTTGCAAGGCAGAACCGATGCTCTACGCCATCCGGGGGGACTTGACAAACGTTACAGTATATCAAATTTGAGGCCTGATATCGGAAAACGGCGGGTACCCACACCGGCCGCTGCCATTCACGCCCGCTTCAAGCCTTGCCCCTGGAACAGCCCATGCCCGCCACCCGGTTCCCCGTCCCGCGTCGTGCGCCTGCCTTGCGCATGGCCCTTCTGGGTATGCTTCTGGCCAATGTGGCCGTTCCGGCGGGGGCCGCCGCGACGGAGCCGCCGCCACCCCCGGATGTGGTGGTCACGGTCAAGCCGCTGCATTCCCTGACCGCGGCGGTGATGCGCGGCGTGGGGGAGCCCCACCTGCTGGTGCGCGGTGCCGCCAGCCCCCATGCCTTCGCGCTGAAACCGTCCGACGCCGCCGCCCTGGACGGGGCGGAGCTGGTGGTCTGGGTCGGGCCCAGCCTGGAACAGTTCCTGGAACGCCCCCTGTCGCGCCTGGCGGGCAAGGCCCGGTCCCTGCGCCTGGACCAGGTGGCGGGCATGGACCTGCTGCAAACCCGCAGCGGCGGCACCTGGGAAGCCCATGACCATCATGGCCATGGCCATGACCACAAGCATGACCACGGCCACAATCATGACCACGGCCACAAGCATGACCACGGCCACAAGCATGACCACGGGAACGGCGCGGGCGGGGTGGACGGGCATGTCTGGCTGGACCCGGACAATGCCCGCCAGATCGCCGCCGCCTTGGCTGCGGAACTGGCTTCCATCGACCCCGCGCGGGCGGAAACCTACAAGGCCAATGCCGCCGCCCTGGACGGGGAGATCGCCGCCCTGGACGGGGAGATCGCGGCCCGGCTGGCGGCGGTGAAGGACCGGCCCTTCATCGTCTTCCATGATGCCTACCAGTATCTGGAGCGGCATTACGGCCTGACCGCCGTCGGGTCCATCACCGTCAGCCCGGAACAGCGCCCGGGTGCGCGCCGACTGACCCAGCTGCGGGAGCGGATCCAGGAACTGGGCGCCGTCTGCGTCTTCGCCGAGCCGCAGTTCGAACCCGCCCTGGTCCGCACCGTGGCGGAGGGAACGGCCGCCCGCACCGGCGTGCTGGACCCCGAAGGCGCCAATATCCCCGACGGCCCCGGCCTGTATCCCGCCCTGCTGCGCTTCAACGCCGATGCGCTGACCGGCTGCCTGGGCGATGGGAAGCCCGGCGGACCTTGAGCCAGGAAGGCTGACATCCGGCCCGGCGGGCCTGTATCCTGGGGCCCCGGCCCCGATGCAGTCAGCCCCCGCCCGATGCCCGACACGGCCCCCCCCCAGCGTCAGCCCACTGTCTTCACCCTGCCGCCCACCCTTGGCTTCGTCGATGCCCTGGCGGCGGGCGTGCTGGAGCGCGTGGGGCATGACCCCCTGGCCTTGAGCCGGGTCACCATCCTGCTGCCCACGGCCCGCGCCGTCCGCTCCCTGCGGGAGGCGTTCCTGCGCCTGTCGGACGGGCGGCCGGTGCTGCTGCCCCGCCTGTCCCCCCTGGGGGAGGTGGACGGGGACGACATCGCCCTGATGCTGGGGGGGCTCGGCGGCGGGGGCGGGGGCGGGGGCGGGGGCGGGGGCGGGGAAAGCGGCCTGGGCAGCGGCCTGGCGGGGGAGACCGGCGGGCTGGACGTGCCGCCGGCGATCAGCCCCCTGCGCCGCCAGCTGCTGCTGACCAAGGCGGTGATGGCGGCGGGGGACCGCTTCGCCTCCACCAAGGCGCAGGCGGCCCAGATCGCCAAGGAACTGGGCAAGCTGATCGACCAGGTGCAGACGGAACAGCTGGATTTCGCCCGGCTGGCCGATCTGGTGCCGGAGGAATATGCCGAACACTGGCAGCAGACCCTGGAATTCCTGCGCATCATCACCGAGTACTGGCCCGCCGTGCTGGCGGAACTGGGGCAGGTGGACCCGGCGGCGGAGCGCAATGCCCGGCTTTCCTCCCTGGCCCGGGCCTGGACGATCGCCTCGCCCCCCGGCCCCGTGATCGCCGCCGGATCGACCGGGACCATCCCGGCGTCAGCCGACCTCCTGGCCGTGGTCGCCCGCCTGCCCCAGGGCAGTGTCGTCCTGCCCGGCCTGGACCGGGAGATCGATGACGCCACCTGGGCCGCCCTGGATGAAACCCATCCGCAATTCGGGCTGAAGCACCTGCTGGGTCGGCTGGGGGTGGACCGGGCGGCGGTGGGGGACTGGCCGGTGCCGGACCTTGTACGCGCCCGGTCCCCCGTCGCCCGGGCCCGGCTGTTCGCGGAGGCGCTGCGCCCCGCGGAAACGACGGAGGCCTGGCGCGACCTGCCGCCCCTGGACGCCGACGCCCTGGACGGGCTGTTCCGCCTGGACGCCCCTACCCCGCAGGAGGAGGCGGGCGCCATCGCCCTGATTTTCCGGCAGGTGCTGGAGACACCTGGCCGCACCGCCGCCCTGGTCACGCCCGACCGCACCTTGGCCCGCCGGGTGGCGATGGAGATGCGGCGCTGGGGCATCGCGGTGGATGACAGTGCGGGCCGCCCCCTGGCCCAGACGCCGGTGGGCAGCTATCTGCGCCTGCTGGCCGATGCGGCGGCCAACCCGGCCCCGGTGCCCCTTCTGGCTTTGCTGAAGCATCCCCTGGCCGGGGCGGGGCTGCCGGGGGGGGAATTCCGCCTGTGCATCCGCGACCTGGAACGGGCGGTGTTCCGCGGCCCCCGCCCGGCGGAAGGGTTCGCCGCCCTGCGCCATGCCATCACCCTGGCGGAAGCGCGGCTGCTGGACCGGCCGGGTGTGCGCGACCGGCTTCTGGCCCTGGTGGACCGGCTGGAGGAGCGGCTGGGCCCCCTGTTCGAGGCCATGGGAGCGGGGCGGGAGCTGCCGCTGCTGGATTGGCTGCGCCTGCATGTGCGCGCGGCGGAGGACCTGGCGGATCTGGGCGAGGAGACGGGGGCCACCCGCGTCTGGCGGCATGAGGATGGGGAGGCTACGGCCCGCTTCATCGACGACCTGCGCGACGCCGCGGGCGATTTCCCCGCCCTGGCCGGCCCCGATTACGCCGCCCTGCTGGAGGTGCTGATGAGCGGGCTGTCCGTGCGCCCCCGCTTCGGCCTGCATCCCCGCCTGCACCTGCTGGGACTGATGGAGGCCCGGCTGCAGCAGTTCGACCTGATGGTCCTGGCCGGGTTGAATGAAGGCACTTGGCCCCCCGCCCCGCCGTCGGACCCGTGGATGAGCCGGCCCATGCGGGCCCGGTTCGGTCTGCCCGGCCCGGACCAGACCATCGGCCATGCCGCCCATGATTTCGCCATGGCGGCGGGGGCGGAGCGGGTGGTGCTGTCCCGGTCCGGCCGGGTGGAGGGGACACCCACCGTTCCATCCCGCTGGCTGCTGCGGCTTGACACGGTGCTGGAACGGTCGGGCCTGGCGGGGCGGTTGCGGGGCGATGCGGATTGGTGGCTGGCGGTGCAGCGGGCGGTGGACTGGCCCGACCGGGTCCGCCCCTGCGCCGCCCCCGCCCCCACCCCGCCGGTGGCGGCCCGTCCGCGCAAGCTGTCCGTCACCCAGGTGGAAACCTGGATGCGCGATCCCTATGCCGTTTATGCCCGGCATGTGCTGGGGCTGATGGCGCTGGATCCCATCGATGCCGATCCGGGAGCGGCGGAGCGGGGGCAGATCCTGCACCAGGCGCTGGACGATTTCATCCGCGCCCATCCCCACCGCCTGCCCGACAATGCGCGCGAGGTGCTGCTGGACCATGGCCGCCACGCCTTCGGCCCCCTGCTGGAGCAGCCGGGTGTCCATGCCTTCTGGTGGCCGCGGTTCGAGAAGGTGGCCGACTGGTTCCTGGCGGTGGAGGCGGAGCGGCGGGCGGGCGGCATCCACCCGCTGGCGACGGAGGTGCGGGGGGAAATGGTGCTGGACGGACCCGCCGGTCCCTTCACCCTGATCGCCAAGGCCGACCGCATCGACCGCCTGCCCGACGGGGGCCTGGCCGTGATCGATTACAAGACCGGCACGCCCCCCGGCGACAAGGATGTGCGCCTGGGCAAGGCGCCCCAGCTCCCGTTGGAGGCGGTGATGGCCGCAGCCGGGGCCTTCGCCGGGGTGCGGGCCGCCCCGGTGGGCAGCCTGTCCTTCTGGCGCTTGTCCGGCAACGAGCCGGCGGGGGAGATCCGGGACTTGAGGGGCCCGGTGGACGCCCTGGCGGAGGAGGCG
>JBJOKR010000024.1:0-33325 GCA_046045995.1 Pseudomonadota bacterium
AGATCCTCCAGCCACGCCATCGCCACGCCCTCCCACCAAATCCGACACCAACCGAATCACGCAAGCACCAGATTGGCAAGAGCACTCAAGATGTGTGCATCCCGTAGCCCTGAGGGAGAGGGAGGGGTCCAGGCGAAGCCTGGGAGGGTGAGGGGTCCAAGGGGCTGGTGCCCCTGGATGCCGGGTATAAGGCCGGAGCTGCCGGACCCCTCACCCTCCCACCCTGCGCTGCGCTCCGGGCGGGCCCCTCCCTCTCCCTCAGGGTGCGAGGGGTTTTGCGGCACCTTCCGCCACTCGACCAGGGCCCGCCACGCTTGCGCGGGGGCGGCTTTTTTGCTCTAAGGTGGGCTTCCTCGAAGATCCCCCGGGTGGTTCTACCATGTCGCGTCGCGTTTCGCTGTTCGGCCGGTCCCTGCTGTTGGGCACGCTCGCCCTCGGTCTGGCCGGCTGCTCCACCGTGGACGGCCTGTTCGGTTCCGGCGAGCCGGAGGTCGATCCCGGCGCCCTGCGCCAGAACATCGAAGCGACGGCCGGTACCGCCGCGGCGGCCGTTCCGGGCGCGCGGGTGGGGGTGAACGCTTTCCTGTGGCGCGCCAGCCTGGACACCCTGACCTTCATGCCCATCGTCCAGGCCGATCCCTATGGCGGCGTGGTCCTGACCGACTGGTACAGCCCGCCCGGCACGACGGGGGAGCGGTTCCGCGTCAACCTGCTGATCCTGGACGCGGCGCTGCGCGCCGACGGCGTGCGCGCCACCGTGTTCCGCCAGGTGCTGGACCCCCAGGGCAACTGGCGCGATGCCGTGGTGTCGCCGGAAACGGGCACCCAGCTTGAGAATTCCATCCTGACCCGGGCGCGCCAGCTCCGCGTCGCCTCGTCGCCGAAGTAAGGGGTGCCGGCCCCGGGCGGCATCCGCCGATCCGGGGGCGCCGCCACCATGTACCGCGCGGGGTGCCGTGCGGGCGCGCGGTCCCTCCCCTCCTGCTGGTCCGGCCCTGCGGCTGATGCGGCGGTCCGTCGATCGGGAACCCGGGGGTATCCGCACCCGCGGGGCATCCCGGTCACGCGGCCGACCGATCAGACAGACCGATCCAGGAGAGGGGACCCATGTCCCGCTACAATGTCCGCGAAACCGAACAGAAATGGCAGTCCGTCTGGGACGAGCGCCGCTGTTTCGAGGTCGAGGCCGATCCCGCCCGCCCCAAATACTACGTGCTGGAGATGTTCCCCTATCCGTCGGGGCGCATCCACATGGGGCATGTGCGCAACTACACGATCGGTGACGTGATCGCCCGCTACAAGCGGGCGCAAGGCTACAACGTCCTGCATCCCATGGGCTGGGACGCCTTCGGCCTGCCGGCGGAGAACGCGGCGCTGGAGCGCGGGGTGCATCCCGGCAAGTGGACGTATGAGAACATCGCCGCCATGCGGTCGCAGCTGAAGGTCATGGGTCTGGCCATCGACTGGAGCCGGGAGATCGCCACCTGCCGGCCGGAATACTACCGGCATGAGCAGAAGATGTTCCTGGATTTCCTGAAGGCGGGTTTGGCCTACCGCAAGGAAAGCTGGGTCAACTGGGACCCGGTGGACAACACGGTCCTGGCCAATGAACAGGTGGTGGACGGCCGTGGCTGGCGCACCGGCGCCCTGGTGGAAAAGCGCAAGCTCAGCCAGTGGTTCCTGAACATCACCCGCTTCGGCGATGACCTGCTGGATGCGCTGAAGACGCTGGAGCGCTGGCCGGAAAAGGTCCGCGTGATGCAGGAGAACTGGATCGGCAAGTCCCAGGGCTGCCGCTTCTTCTTCCGCCTGTCCGGCGGGCATCCGGATCTGGAGGTGTTCACCACCCGGCCGGATACGCTGTACGGCGCCAGCTTCGTCGCCATCAGCCCCAACCACCCGCTGGCCGCCAAACTGGCGGAGGGGAACGCGGACCTGGCGGAGTTCATCGCCGAATGCAACCGCATGGGCACGTCGGAAGCGGTGCTGGAACAGGCGGAAAAGCGCGGTTTCGACACGGGTATCAAGGCGGAACATCCCTTCGTCCCCGGCTGGCACCTGCCCGTGCATGTGGCCAATTTCGTGCTGATGGAATACGGCACCGGCGCCATTTTCGGCTGCCCGGCCCATGACCAACGCGACCTGGATTTCGCCCGCAAGTATGGCCTGCCGGTGAAGCCGGTGGTGGTTCCTGAGGGCACTGATCCCGCCGCGTTCGACGTGGGGGCGGAGGCCTATACCGGCCCCGGCGTGCTGCGCAATTCCGATTTCCTGGACGGTCTGGCGGTGGAGGAGGCGAAGCGCGCCGCCGTCGCGAGGATCGAGGAACTGGGCCGCGGCACCGGCACCACCATGTTCCGCCTGCGCGACTGGGGTGTTTCCCGCCAGCGCTACTGGGGCTGCCCGATCCCGGTGGTCCACTGCCCTGATTGCGGCGTGGTCCCGGTGCCGGAGGATCAGCTGCCGGTGACCCTGCCCGACGATGTCACCTTCGATGCGCCGGGCAACCCGCTGGCCCGGCACCCGACCTGGAAGCATGTGAAATGCCCCTCCTGCGGTGCCGATGCGGAGCGGGAGACGGACACCTTCGACACCTTCATCGAGTCGAGCTGGTATTTCCTGCGCTTCTGCGATCCGCGGAACGAGGATGCGGCCTTCGATCCGGCCAAGACCGGCTATTGGATGGGGGTGGACCAGTATATCGGCGGCATCGAACATGCGGTGCTGCACCTGCTCTATGCCCGGTTCTGGACCCGGGCGCTGGAGCATTGCGGCTATGGTGTGGGCACCGGTACGGGTGCGGCGGAGCCGTTCAAGGGCCTGTTCACCCAGGGCATGGTCACCCACGCCACCTATCAGGACGCGGCCGGCAAGTGGCTGTTCCCCACGGATGTGGATGTGGTGGACGGCAAGCCGGTGAAAGTGGATGACGGCAGCCCGGTCACGGTCGGCCCCGTGATCAAGATGTCCAAATCCAAGAAGAACGTGGTCGATCCCCAGACCATCATGGACACCTACGGCGCCGATGCCGCCCGGTTGTTCATGATGTCCGACAGCCCGGCCGAACGGGACCTGGAATGGACCACCAGTGGGATCGACGGGGCCTGGCGCTACATCAACCGCCTGTGGCGGCTGGTGACGGAACCGGGCTTCGACCTGGCCCCCGCCGGGGCGGCCATGCCCGATGCCTTCGGTGACACCGCCACCTCCATCCGCCGCGCCGCCCACAAGGCCGTGGCCGGGGTGGGGGAGGATATCGAGGGCTTCCGCTTCAACAGCGCCGTCGCCAAGATCCGCATCTTCAGCAATACCCTGGGCGATGCCTTCGCCGCCGCAGGCAAGACTGGGGGCAAGACTGGAGCCGGGGCCGATACCGCCTGGGCCGCGCGGGAGGCGCTGGAGATCCTGGCCCAGCTGGTGCAGCCGGTCATGCCGCACCTGGCCCAGGAATTGTGGGCCCGGCTGGGGCATGACGACCTGCTGGTGGACCGCCCCTGGCCCAAGGCCGACCCGGCCCTGGTGGTGGATGACACGGTGACGGTGGCGGTGCAGGTGAACGGCAAACTGCGCGCCACCATCCAGCTTCCCCGCGACGCCGCCCAGGACGTGGCCGAACAGGCCGCCCTGGCGGAGGATGGGGTGCAGAAGGCGATGGAGGGCAAGAGCGTGCGCAAGATCGTCGTGGTGCCGAACCGCATCGTCAACGTGGTGGTGGGCTGAGCGATGGTCCCTCACCTCCTCCCCGCTACCGAACCCCCCTCTCCCCTTGAGGGAGAGGGAGGGGCCCGCGGTGGAGCGACGCGGAACCGTGGGAGGGTGAGGGGTATGCGTGAGGCACTGGCACCCTCTACCCCTCACCCATCCAAGCTTCGCCCCTCCCCCAAGGGGACAGGGGGTGTCCGCCTGGCCTTCGCAGCCCCTCTCGTCCTGCTCCTGGTCGCCGGGACCGTGGCCGGCTGCGGCTTCCGGCCGGTCTACGGCACCTGGTCGGCGGCGGCGGAGACGGTGGTGGAGCTGAACCGGGTGGCGATCGAGCCCATCGGCGACCGCAACGGCCAGATGCTGCGCAACCTGCTGATCGACCGTTTCTACACCACGGGGCGGCCCGCCGATCCCCGTTACCGGCTGGTCATCCGGCTGGCGACAACGCAGGAGGATCTGGGCATCCGCCGCGACGCCACGGCCACCCGCGCCCGCATCCGGCTGGTGGCGGATTATGAACTGGTGGATGCCGCCAGCGGTCAGACCGTCTATCGCAGCTTCAGCCGGGCGGTGGTCAGCTACAACCTGCTGGAAGCGCAATACGCGACCCTTGTGTCGGAACAGGACGCTTATGACCGCGGCCTGACCGAACTGTCGGAGGATATCCGCACCCGGATCTCCCTGTTCTTCACAAGGGCACCGGCGGAAGGGGCCGCCGCCTCCCCCGCCCCTGCACTCACCACCGCCGTACCCGCCACGCCGCCCGCCACGCCATGAAGGTCCAGGCCCGCAACGCCGATGCCGTCGCCCGCCGACCCCCGCCGGAAATCCGGGTGGTGCTGGTCTATGGGCCGGATGCGGGGCTGGTGCGGGAGCGGGGCACCCTGGCGGCGAAATCGGTGCTGGACGACCTGTCCGATCCCTTCCGCGTGGCGGAGATGAAATCGGACCAGGCGGCATCCGACCCGGCCCGCCTGTATGATGAGATGGCGGCCATGGCGCTGACCGGCGGGCGGCGGCTGGTGCGCATCCGCGATACCGATGACGGGCTGACCGCCGCCCTGGCCACCCTGCTGAAGGACCCGCCCCGGGGGGACAGCCTGCTGGTGTTGGAGGCGGGGGACCTGGGCAAGTCCAGCAAGCTGCGCGCCCTGTGCGAGGATCAGGACAGGGCCGCCGCCATCCCCTGCTATGTAGAGGAGGAGAAGGAACTGGGCGGCACCATCACCCGCCTGCTAGCGGAACATGGGTTGCAGATCGACGGGGACGCCCGCGACTGGCTGGCCGGCAACCTGGTCGGCGACCGCGGCCTCGCCCGGAATGAGATCGACAAGCTTGCCCTCTACATGGTTGGGCAGAAGCGGGTGGGGATCGCGGATGTGCGCGCCGTGATCGGCGACAGCGCCAGCCTGGAACTGGACGAAGCGGCCCTGGCCGCGGCGGACGGGGACCTGCCGGCGGTGGACAAGGCGCTTCAGCGCCTGTTCGCGGAAGGCACCAGCACCGTCGCCCTGCTGCGATCCGCCCAGCGCCATTTTGTCCGCCTGCACCAGGGTGTGGCCATGCTGGCCCATGGCAAGACCCCGCAGCAGGCGGTGAAGGCCCTGCGCCCGCCCGTCTTCTTCAAGCTGGAGGATCAGGTGGCCTCCCAGCTCCGCCGCTGGACCCTGCCCACGCTGCAAGCCGCCCTCACCCGCATCCTGGAGGCGGAAGGGGAGTGCAAGCGCACCCATATCCCCGACGAAACCGTCTGCGCCCGCGCGTTCTTCCAACTGGCCACCCTGGCGAAGAAGCGGTAGGGGGGGCGGGGAAACCCTCCCGCCGCGTAGGTCGGTGCGAGCGAAGCGAGGGCCGACATACCGCAAGCGCCCGACCGCGAAGGAATGTCACCCCTCGGGCTTCGCCCTCCTCGCGACCTACGGTCCGGCACCGTGCCGACGGATGGGCAAACCCGGCGCGGCCCGACAGATCACGACCACCGCGCCGATGCTCAATCCCGCCACCAGCCGGTGACCGACAACCGGTCGGCGCGGGCGAAGGGGGCGACGATGCCGACGGCGTGGGGCACCGGTACCCGGAACAGGGACAGGCTGTTGAAGACGGGGGGCCAGCTTTCCACGACCCTGCCGCCCTCAACCGGCCCCGCCCCGCCCGGTCCCTCATCCCCGTCCTGGAAGGTCAGCATCCCGCCCCAATCCGGGTCCCAGATCGGGGTCAGACCCAGGACATAGGCGACCCGGCGCCGCTCCGCCCGCTCGCCGCAATCGTCATGCCGGGTCAGGAAATGGCCGGGGCGGTAGCGGGTGGCCTGGGCATCGGCCCCGGTCAGGCCGGGCAGGCCCGTCACCCCCCGCACCAGGTCCAACATGGCGGGTCCGTTCAGCACCCCCAGCAGATCGTGCAGCATCAGCCCGGGGTCCCAGCCGCCGCGCCGGGCATCGACCATGGGATAGGCCTCGTACAGGAACTGGAACCCGTCGCGGGCGCGGGATGTTGCCTCCCGCTCCAGCCTTGCCCGTCGCTCCGCCGACAGGGTGGCGGGGTCCAGCACCCGTACCGCCGCCCCGTCATTGAAGACCAGGTGCCAGGGCGTTTCATACCGCAGGCAGACATGCAGCCGTTCCGCCACCGCCGGCACCAGCACCCCGGGAATCCGCACCCGTCCATGGCGGGCGAAGGCGGCCGCATGGGGCACCGGGTCCAGGTCGGGGTTCAGCCAGTCCTGCATCGCACCAGCCTGCCATGTCTAGGCCCTGCGTGGAACCGTCCGTCGGCATAGGGCGGGCGGTTGTGCCGGGCCAGGGCGATGGGCCCCAGGGCACCGGGTCTTGGCACCGGGTCTGGGCACCGGGTCTGGGCACCGGGTCTGGGCACCGGCCCCGCGCCCCCGCCGCGTTCACGCCGCCTGGCGGTACAGCAGCAGCGCGTTCTGCGTGTCCTGCGCCAGGGCGGCCCGCGCCTGCCCGTCTGCGGCCAGGATGGCGGGGATGATGGCCTGCGCGGCCGCATCCATGGCGATGTCCAGGGTCAGGACGATCCTGTCTTGCGCGGGGTCCACCGTCACCTTGTGCGGCACCGTGAAATCCCCCGCCCAGCAGCGGCCGACCGGCCAGGCATGGCGTTCATGCCCGATCCAGGTGGCGCTGCCCGGGGTGGTCCGCAGCGGCAGGATCAGCCGCGCCGTGCCCCGATGGGGGGCGACCGGATCATAATGCCAGTCCAGGGTCCACCCGGCCGCATGCCGGATCACAAAGGACCCGGTGACCGTCAGCCCCAGATCCGCCAGCCGCGCCCGCACCGCCGGCATCCGGGCGAAAGCGGGATTTTCCACCACCCGCCCCCTGGAATCGGTCGTGACCATCGGGATACAGGCCCACCCCGGCATATGCGGCACATGGCTGCGGTCGGCGACAGGCACCGCCGCCTCCACCGCCTGAAGGTCGGCCTCCAGCACGCCTGGATCCATATCCAGGGCGGCGACGGGGGCGGCCAGGACCAGCCCCGCCGACGCGGTCATGTGCTGCCAGGGAAGATCGGTACCGGTCGGCGCGCCTGCGTCAGCCATGCGTCCCTCAAGCCCGGGCGATGCCGCGGTACAGGTCGGCAAGGGGTAGGTCCAGCTCCTCACTGTCCAGCGCCAGCCGGTCATCCGCGGTCAGCACGGTGGGGCCCGCGGGCCAATGGCCGTCGGCATCGCGCCGGTGCAGCTCCGCCCGGATGATGCGGCTGTCGATGAACAGGATCTCCCGCACACTGTCCAGGGCGGCGAGGGCCTGGAGCTTGGACCGCTGCTCCTTCTCCTGGTCGGGGGACAGCACCTCCACGATCAGGACCGGGGCCGCCACCCAGGGATCATCCTCCGCCCCGAAGGTTTCACAGGTCACGGCGATATCCGCCACCCGGTAATTGTGGTCCGGGTCCAGGGGGGTCAGCACCCCCGCCTCCGTCACCGGCTGGCAATCCTGGCCGGTGCGGGCGTTGCGTTCCCGCAGGGTCATGTACAGATGGGCGCAGAGGGCGCCCTGGATGCGGCCGTGTCGCTTGTGCGGGCTTGCCTGCGCGCTCGGGGTGGCGCCGCGGGCGGCGGGGCTTGCATGCTCCGGCCAGATGGGGGTGCCGTCCCAGCGGGTGGGGATGCCGTCGATCAGCTCCACCCGCCCCTCCACCCCGAAATCGGTGGCCAGGAACTCCCTCACCGTCATCCGGCGGGGAAGGGCGACCGGCTTTGCGCTGCTGCTGCGTACCCCCGGAGCCATCACCGTTCCTCCGCCGCTGAAATGCCATGCGCATACTCTAACACAACCGCACGGGGAGCGTCACCGGACCAGCTGCTCCCGCCTGCCGCTTTACCCCACCCCCGCCCCGACATAGCTGGAGACACCGCGGATGTTCTCATCCACCTCCAGCCGGTGGTTCAGGGGCGGGAAGGCGCGGTGGGTGCAGTCTTGGCGGGGGCAGATGCGGCAGTTCACGCCGATGGGGGTGGCGGCGGCGGCATTGTGCAGGTCGATCCCGTCGGCATAGACCAGCTGGCCCGCATGGGCGATGTCGGTGCCCAGCGCGATGGCGAACTGCCGCGGCGGGTTCTTCCAGCCGCCGCCGGGCTTGATCACCCGCCGTGCCAGGGAGAAATAGACCGTGCCGTCCGGCATCTGGGACAGCTGAGTCTGGATCGCGCCCGGCGTGCGGAAGGCGTCATGCACGTTCCAGCGGGGGCAGGCGCCGCCGAACCGGGCGAAATGGAACCCGGGAGCCGCGCTGAACCGCTTGGAGACATTGCCCGCATTGTCGATCCGGAAGAAGAAGAAGGGCACGCCCTTCGCCCCCGGCCGCTGCAGGGTGGACAGGCGGTGGGCCACCTGTTCGAAGCTGGCGACGAAGCGGTTCTGCAGGATCTCGATATCGTAGCGCACCTGCTTCGCCGCCTCCAGGAAGCGGCCATAGGGCATCATCACCGCCCCGGCGAAGTAATTGGCCAGCCCCATCAGGGCCAGGCGCTTCGCCCCCTCATTGCTGAACCCCGCCCGCTCCACAATGGCGGTCAGCAGGTCCCGATGCTTCAGCAGGGCGATCTGGGCGGCCAGTTGGAAACTGCGCCCCGGCGGCGCCAGCATTTCAGAGATCAGCGCCCGCTTGGAATGCCGGTCATAGCGGCGCACGGTGGTTCCCATCACCTCCACCGGCATCAGCTTTACCCGCACCCCGTGGCGCTTCTGAAGATAGGCGGACAGGGTTCCGTACAGGTCCGACTGGTCGATATCCCCGTCGAACCACAGGGTTTCCGCCGTCGTCTCCACCTCCGCGAAGTGGTTGCCCTGGTCCTGGAAGAACTCCCCCACCTCCTCCTGGGGGAAGGCGGTGCCGTTCTGCATCTGCATCTTGTCCCCGTCCGCCAACCGCTCGGCCAGCGCGCCCAGGTCCTGCCGCGCCTCCCGATAGGCGCGGTACAGGGTGACGATGGCCTGGCCCAGGGCGGGGGTGGCGGCGGCCAGATCCTTGATGTCCTGCTGCTTCAGGTCCGCCCCTTCGAACAGGGGATCGGCGAACACCTCCCGCAGGCCGGCGGCCACCCGATGCTCATCATCCTCGGCGAAGGTGGCGAGGTCGATGTCGTACAGCTGCCCGATCTTCAGCAACAGCGGCACGGTCAGGGGCCGCTGGTTCCCCTCAATCAGGTTCAGGTAGCTGGGGCTGATGCCCAGTTCGTCGGCCATCTGCGCCTGGGTCAGCTTCAGCTCCCGGCGCAGGCGGCGGACCTTGTGGCCCAGCATGGCTTTCTTTTCGGACATGGCGCTCCCGCCTCACGCTTCCGGGTAGCGCCGGGCCATCTCGGCCAGGGAGGCTGCGATAACACTTGCCAGCACTGTTTCATCCACATCGGAAAGCTTGGTGATGTACAGGCAGCCCTTGCCCGTCTTGTGCTTGCCCAGCCGGGACAAAAGATCGCCGTCGGCCACAACCCCGTCCGGCAGGTACAGCACCAGGGCCGTCGACCGGGGGGAGAAACCGATGCGCGGCGCCTCCCCCTCCCGCCCGCTGTCATAGCGGTAGTGGTAGCGGCCGAACCCGATGATGCTGGTGCCCCACATCACCGGCTTCTCCCCCGATACCCGTTCCATCAGGCCGCACAAGCTGCGGGCATCCGCCTGGCGGGCCGCCGGCGCCGCCTCCAGGAAGCCCGCCACATCCGCGCGATTTGCCTTGGTCTTGTTCCCTGTCGTGCCTGTGTCGGTCATGGTGGCGCTTTCTGCCGGGGGTGGGGTGTCTCAGGGTCGGGTGCTAAAGCCCGACCGCCTTGCGCAGGGCGTCGTTCATCCGGCTCTGCCAGCCGGGGCCGGTGGCCCGCCAGGCCTCCAGCACGTCGGTGTCCAGCCGGACGGTCACCGGCTTCTTGACGGCGGCCTGCCTCGGGCGGCCGCGGCGGCGGAACTCCTCCATGAATTCCGCATGGGGGCGCATCTCGGCAATATCCTCATCCGTCAGCTCACGGGCATCCGGATCGGCGGCGATGCCGGCCTGGATCGCGGCTTCTTCTTCTTCAGTAATCAGTTCCAGGGAATCGAGGAGCCGCTGCCGGAATTCAGCGGCACTAGATTTGTCTGACATAGTCTCTGATCTCCTTCGGCGTTGCCTTCCGCAAGCTGATGATCCGGCACTCCGCAGTGCGGCCCTCGGTCCAAATCAGGACATGCAGGAACCTTCCGATCATTCCCAATGACCGGAATCGATACTCGGAGTCCCCGTGGCTGTCTTCCAACCCGGTCTGCGCATTGGTCCACTCAAAGCTTCCGGCGATGGTGAAATCGACACCATGCTTGGTCAGATTGGGTCGCCGCTTTGCTTCGTCCCATTCATACTCCATGTCGTCGCCCCCGCACCATAATTATCGTATGTACGAAAATAAGCGCTCATGGGAACGTCCGGGTCCCCACATCAACCTTGCCCGTGGGCGAAAGGATGGAGTTCTTCCAGAGGAGATTCGGCTGACAGGAGGAGGGTCGCGCCCCATCGGTATCGCCCTGCATCGGCCCCGCCGTTCCCCCACGACCCGGCAGTTTACAAGATTCACAGTGTTACAGCAACAGATCTGTCAATTCTACACAAGGCCACCACTTTACGAAAATTGCCGATTGATCGTCTGGCCCGTTCGATCGTTACTGTCCCTGTGCGCCGCAGCACGAAGCCCCCGACAGAACGGGGCACGCGATCCGGCGGTCGTTTACAGGCGGGTGCCGCGGGGACCATCCCCCGACCCCGCCGCGGATGAAGACACCGGCAGCCCCCGCTGCGGACAAAAACATCGAGGAGTTCGACACCATGGCCCCGCTCGACACCGGCAGCCCCCTGTCCCTGGAGCAGATCCACGCCAAGCGCTATGAGGGAATCAAGCGCGACTACACGGCCGACGATGTGCGCAAGCTCGCCGGTTCCGTGAAGATCCAGTACACCCTGGCCGAAATGGGCGCCCGGCGCCTGTGGGAACTGCTGCACACCCGCCCCTATGTCCATACCCTGGGCGCCTTCACCGGCAACCAGGCGCTCCAGCATGTGAAGGCCGGGCTGGAGGCGATCTACCTCTCCGGCTGGCAGGTGGCGGCCGACGCCAACCTGGCCGGTCAGATGTACCCGGACCAGAGCCTGTACCCGGCCAATTCCGTACCGGCGGTGGTGAAGCGAATCAACAACGCCTTCCAGCGCGCCGACCAGATCCAGACGGCGGAAGGCAAGGGCGACACCTACTGGTTCGCGCCGATCATCGCCGATGCGGAAGCAGGATTTGGCGGCCCGCTGAACGCCTTCGAGCTGATGAAGGGCATGATCGAGGCGGGCGCTGCGGGCGTCCATTTCGAGGATCAGCTGGCGTCGGAGAAGAAGTGCGGCCATCTGGGCGGCAAGGTGCTGATCCCGATCCAGCAGTTCATCCGCACGCTGAACGCCGCCCGCCTTGGCGCCGATGTCTGCGGGACCAGCACGCTGGTCATCGCCCGCACCGATGCGGAATCCGCCCAGCTCATCACGTCGGACATCGATGAACGCGACCATCCCTTCATCGACCGGAACGACCGCACGCCGGAAGGCTTCTACCGGATCAAGAAGGGTGTGGGGGTCGATTACTGCATCGCCCGCGCCATGGAATACGCCCCCTATTCCGACCTGATGTGGTGGGAAACGTCCAAGCCGAACCTGGACGATGCCCGCCGCTTCGCGGAGGCGGTGCACAAGAAGTATCCGGGCAAGATGCTGGCCTATAACTGCTCGCCCTCCTTCAACTGGAAGGCCAACCTGGACGATGCGACCATCGCCAAGTACCAGGCCGAGCTGGGGGCCATGGGCTACAAGTACCAGTTCGTGACCCTGGCTGGCTTCCACAGCTTGAACCTGGCCACCTTCGAACTGGCGAAGGGCTACAAGGAGCGCGGCATGGCCGCCTACTCCGAGATGCAGCAGCGCGAATTCGCGGCCGCGGACCGTGGCTTCACCGCGGTGAAGCACCAGCGCGAGGTGGGCACCGGCTATTTCGACCAGGTTTCCCTGGCGATCTCCGGCGGTCTTTCCTCCACCACCGCCATGAAGGACAGCACGGAATCCGACCAGTTCCACTGATCGGGTTTCCTACCCGACCTGCCCCGCCCTGCCGCTGAATGGCCGGGTGGGGTTTCCGCCCCGGTGCGTTGGATCGCCGGGGCACCCGATCCGCGCAATGGAACCCGCCCCCGGATTGCCGGCCGCTGAATGGCCCGGCAGCCCCCGGGGGGCGGTCTTCGGCACGATGGAGGCCGCGGACCGACCGGGACACCGGGGTCCCGTCGCGCGGGTCCGAGTTTCCGGCCCTGACCGGGCCTGTTCAATCGTACCGTCTTCGACAGACCGGCCCCGCCTGCCCGCGGTGGACCGACCGACGCCCCGGCCCCCGTCCCCGACGGTCCGGGGCGTCGGCATCATCGGTACCCACGGGCGGGCGCCCGCAGCAGCGATCTGCCCGCGGCCGGGCATGTTCCGGCTGCCGCACCCGCGAGACAGTCCGGGCGGCCCCCTGGGGCCGAGGCCGGGCGGCCCCCCGGGGCCGAGGTTGGTGGGTGCAAGTGGCTGGACACAAGTGGCTGGACGCAACCGGCGCGCAGGTCCGGATCCGTGATCATACCGGGGAGATGACTGCCGATGGATACGCCCTTCCTGTCCCCCGATGCGGGCCCGGCCGACCGCCACCCCGTGGCCGCGATCGCCACCCCGGCCACCCCGGCCCCCCACACGGTCCTGCTGCCCCGGGACGCGGCCGCCGGTGCCGACCCCGCCGCCCTGCCACGCTGGACCGTTGTCCAGGCCGGGGCCTTCTGCATGATCGTCGATTTCGGCTGAAGTTCCGGCACCGGGTGGGCCTGGACCGGGTGATCGCCCGACCTTCGGCATTGTTCCCGCCGCCGCTACCCGGGGAGGGTAGGGTCCGCGATGTGTTGGCCCTCGCGTCGCTCGCACCAACCTACGTCGGCCTGTCGTAGGTCGCTGCGAGGGCGGAGCCCGAGGGGCGACGGTCTTCTCCGCTGATGCCGGGGCTGTCGCAATCCGCTGCGCTGCTTGCGACCTACGGGTCCTGCCGTAGGTCGCATAGAGGGCGCAGCCCGGGAATGCGACGGGGCTCGAATATCAGGCGGGCAGGTGGCGGAAGTTCACCGGGCGGCCGAAGAAGCGGGTGGCAAGGCGACTGACCAGGGCGGCGTCGCCGGTGGTGTGGAAGGACAGATGCCCCACCCCGGGCCCGCCGCCCGCCGCAGCACCCGTCCCCGCCGTCGTTCCTGCTCCCGTCCCCGCGTCCGCCCCTTCGCCTGAACTGGCGTCCGCGCCCGGCCCGGGTCGGCGGAATTCCGGGTGGCGGTCCAGGTAATGGGCCAGGCTGCGGGCGGTCAGGCTGGGCTGGCACAGGATCTCCACCCCCGGCGGCAGGGCGGCGGCGAAGGCGTCGCTGACCAGGGGGTAATGGGTGCAGCCCAGCATCACCGCCTGGGGCGGCACCCCGCCCAGCCGGTCCATCAGGGCGGCGGCATAGCCCGCCACGGCGCTGTCGATGGTTGCGGCCGGGGCGTCCGCCTCGATCAGGCGGGCCAGGTCGGGGCAGGCCTGCTGCACCACCCGGACCTCGGGTGCCCGCTTGCCGATCTCCCGCGGGTAGGCCTCGCTCGCCACCGTGCCGCTGGTGGCGAAGATGCCGATGGTCCGCGGCTCCCCCGCATGGCGCCCGGCGGGGATGTCGGCCATCCAGGGCTGGCCGGTGATCGCCTCCACCATCGGCACCAGCACGCCCAGCACCCGCCGGTCGGGATGGGCGTGGGGCAACCAGGTCTGCTGCAACCGGCGCAGCGCGATGGCGCTGGCGGTGTTGCAGGCCAGGATCACCAGCGGGCAGCCCAGGCCGAACAGCCGCCGCACACCGGTCACGGTCAGGTGATAGACTTCCTCCGCGCCGCGGTCGCCATAGGGGGCGGCGGCATGGTCGCCCAGATAGGTGAAATCCAGGTCGGGGAACTGGGTGCGCAGCGCCCGCAGCACCGTCAACCCGCCATGCCCGCTGTCGAAAACCCCGATCATCGTCACTTCTGTGCCGCTTCTGTCGCCGCTGCCGCTGCCGCCAACCGGTGGCTGGATCGTGATACCATGGCTGCTTGTCGGGAAAAGGGCAAAGCCGGACCGGTATGCAGGGGCGCGGCGCACGGCGCGGCGCACCACCCATGCCGGGTCGGTCGTCCCGCCGCCGCCGCCGCCACCGTCACAGGTGCCACCGCCACAGGTGCCACCGCCACAGGCGCCGCCCCAGGTGCCAGTACCTTGCGCGGGGGGCGTGGCTGTGCCTTAACTCCCGTCCCGGGCCATCCCCAACACCGTTACCGGATTACCGATCCCACCATGCGCCTGTCGACCCTTCTTCCGCCGCCCCGCCCCCGTCCCGTCCTGACCGCAGCGACCGTTGCCGTCCTGGTCCTGTCCGGGACCAGCCAGTCCCTGGCCCAGCAGACCATCGGGGATATCGCGACCCAGGGCCGGCCCGTGCAGACCGCCCCCGTCACCCCCGGCCAGCCCGCCCGCCCTGCCACCCCCGCCATCCGGCCCGATGCCCTGCCCACCATCGGCGATCTGGCCACCGGCGGCCCGGCCCAGCCCCAGGCCAACGCCGGCTGCACGCCACCGCCCCTGCCCACCACCCTGCCCGACGGGGCGGAGGCGACGGAGGCGCAGATGAAGGACGCCCATACCGCCTTCCGCAGCTTCGTCACCGGCGGGGAAGCGTTCATCGCCTGCCTGGAGGATGTGTACAAGGCCAATGCCGACCGCATCACCGTGGGCGACTTCCTGGCACTGACCCAGGCGCACAACAACATGATCACAGTGATGGAAGCCCTGGCCGCCGGCTTCAACGCCGAACTGCGGGAATACCGGGCCAAGGGCGGCCGCTGATCCCCCCTGGCCCCCCGGTATTGCACCAAGGTCCCCCCCGGCCGGGATCACTCGGCGGCGCGGAGCATGGCGGTATAGACCTGCCAGGCCGTCTGCACACTGATCCCGCCGGCATTGGCCCCGGCCAGCAGCATGTCCCGGCTGGGCTTGACCGGCACACTGGTCAGGCCGTGGCTGCCCAGGTTTTCCACAACGCCAAGGGCGAACTTCATAGCGGCGCTCAGGCCTTCCTCCGACACGGGCGGAATGGCAAGGGGGCTCAGGTCTTCCTGGACGGTCATGGCGACCTCCCGTCATTGGGGTTGTTCACGGCCCGTTGACACGCAAGACCGGTGCCACCCTGAACCCGGACGACAATCGCACGTAAGTTCTTGGTCCAGAATGATTACCTCCGCCCTGTCCCGGAAGAACGAATCCCGGATCGCGACGGATCGCCGGCCCTGTCGCAGTTTGCGATTCCGGAATCGCTCCACAGGTGTCACCCCGCCCCCGCCCCCCCCTGTCACATCCCCCTGTCACATCCCAGCCCGGTCAGGACCGGCAGGCGGTCGCGGGTGAACGCGGCCAGCCGCTCCGTCAGCTCCGCCTGTGTCGCCGCCGCCCCGGTGATCAGCCGCCCGTCGCGCAGCAGCCCCTCCCCCCGAAGGGCCAGGGTCTCCGCGGCGAAGGCGACCGGGTCGGCCCCCTGCTGCCGGGCCAGCAGGAACAGCCGCTCCACCCGGTCGGTCTCCACCCCGCTGCCCAGGACGGGGGAGGCCAGGACGGAGATCGTATTCCCCGCCCGCGTGCGATCAAGGATATGGCGGTTCAGCGCCGCTGTCCCCGGGCCACCTGCCGCGTCTCCCGCCGCCGGGGCTGCCAGCCCGGCCGCGGCCAGGGCGGTCAGCACCGCCGCCGCGCGCTCCACCGCCACCCCAGCCGCCGGCGCGATTTCCCCCGCCGCGGCGGGGCCTTGGGCCAGCCTTTCCATCACGGCCAGGGCCAGGTCCCGGTCCAGCGCCATCTCCCCCTGGGGCAAGCGCAGGCGGCCCGGCACGCGGCGCATCGGGCCGGTGGCGGCAAAGGGCAGGGCATGCAGGTCCCCGTCTGCCGCCTTTGGCACCGGTCCGCGCACGAACAGGTCCCGCCGGAAGGCGGTGTTCAGCAGATGGTCGCGGATGGTCGCCCGCATCAGGGGATCGCCCTCCTCCGCCAGCAGGTCGCGCTGGGCGGGCGGCAGGGTTGCCCCGTCCAGATGGTCCGCCGGCTGCACCGGGGCGGCGAAGACCAGCCCCGCCGGGGCCAGGGAAGCGGCCAGATCGGCCACATGCATCGGCTCCCACGCGGTGTTGAAATACTCATGGGCCAGATAGCCCACCGGCCGTTCCGCCAGATCGGCCAGCCGGGCCGCAACCGCCGGATCGGCGCCGAAGGCCCCGCCCGCCGCGGCGATCCGGGCGGCGAAGGCGACAGCGTCGCGGATGCGCTGGTCCAGCGGCCCGGTCCCCTGGTCGGCGTGCCGCTTCATCAGGTGGCGCAGGGGCAGGTGGGCGGACCAGCCGGGCAGGGCGTTGTAGCCCAGATAGGCCACCCCGCCCGGCTTCAGGTGCCGGTCCAGGAAGCGCACGATCTGCGCCCGCTCCCCCCGCCCGACCCAGGACCAGACCCCGTGCAGGCAGACCACGTCCAGGGGCGGCAGGTCCGCCTGGATGTAATCCCCCACCGGATCGGCGGTGACGGTCAGGTTGGCCGGTTCCACCCCGTCACCCCCCGCGGCCCACCGGCCCAGGGTGCGGGCATGGTCCACATGGGCCGGCAGGATGTCGCAGCCGAAGAACCGCGCCCGCGGATAGGCCGCCGCCAGCACGCCCAGGTTAACCCCTTGGCCGAAGCCCAGTTCACACCAGGTGAAGGGTGCGGTGAAATCCGGCCCCGCGATCCCCGCCAGGGCCAGGGCCAGCCGCACCGCCCCCGGCGCCATGCCGGGGTGGAAGCCGTGGGTATAGGCGATGTCCGTCACATAGCCCCCGGTCATGATGCCGCCGCCCCGTCCCGTTCCCCGGCTGCTGCCCCGGCCGCAGCCTTGTCCGCCGCCTCATCGGCCCGCCGCGCCGCGTTCGCCGCCTCATGGGCCGCCCGGGTCGGGTCGGGCAGGCGGGTGCGGCCGGACAGGCGCAGGGTCCAGGCAAGCGCATCCGCCTGCGTAACGTCCTGCCCGACAGAGAGATAGACCGGCGCCACATTCCGTTTCGTCCGCAAAACGGTCCCGATCTCCCGCCCCTTCCAGACCAGGGGAACGGCTGCCCCCCGCTCCGCCGCCAGGGGTTCCGCCGGGTCGCCCACCAGGATGGATTTCGCCACCCCGAAGCAGGGCCGGTCCAGCAACACGCCCAGATGGGCGGCGATGCCCAGGCCGCGGGGATGGGCGATGCCGTGCCCGTCCACCATCACCAGATCGGGCACATGGGTCAGGGCGGCAAAGGCGGCCAGCAGGGCCGGCACCTCCCGAAAGCCCAGGAATCCGGGCACATAGGGCATCGGTGCGGGCCGCCGGGCCGTCGCCACCTCCACCACCTGCCCCCGCCCTTCTCCCGTCCCTTCCCCCGTCGCTTCCCCCACGGCGAAGACGACGACGGCGGCCCAGATCAGCCCCCGGGGATCGCGCGGCCGGTTGCTGACATCCACCCCCGCCACAAGTCGCACTGTGCCTGGCTCCACCGCCCCCAGCGGGCGCACCCGCACCCGCGCCGCCAGCTCCCGCTGCACCGCCGCCGCCGCGGTCAGATCCGGCGGGGCCAGCCAGCCCGGGGGAACGGGGGGAATGTCCATGGGTGCTCCTGCCTGTCCAAGGGCCGACCGCACCGCCGCCGCAAGGGCCTTGCACCGGGGCGGGCGGTCGGGCATGACAGGCGTAGATCGGGAGGCCCGCCATGTATACCCTTTCCGTCCGCGACCACATCATGATCGCCCACAGCTTCGTGGGGGAGATCTTCGGTCCGGCGCAGAAGCTGCACGGGGCGACCTTCATCGTCGATGCCGCCTTCAAGCGCCCGACCCTGTCGCCGGACGGGCTGGTGGTCGATATCGGGGAGGCGACGGCCCTGCTGAAGCGGGTGCTCGCACCCCTGAACTACCAGAACCTGGACGATCTGCCGGAATTCCGCGGCCGCAACACCACCACCGAATTCCTGGCGGGGGAGATCCACCGCCGCCTGCGGGCGGAGATCGCGGCCGGGGCGCTGGGCGCCCATGGCCGGGCGGTGGGCATGCTGTGCGTCACCCTGCATGAAAGCCACACCGCCTGGGCCGGCTATGAGGCGCCGCTGGACCCGCCGGCCCCGGCCGCGACGGTGTCGGTCTGACGGGGTGGGCCAGCCATGAACCGCAGCATCGGCCATCCGGTCCATATCCTGTCCCCCGGCCCGATCGGGCAGATCACCGGCGGCTTCATCTTCCTGAACCGCATCGCCCAGGGCCTGCGCGACCGGGGGGAGCAGGTGATGGTGCATGAGCTGCGCGGCCACCATCCCTTCGCGGATGAGGAAACGCGGCTGGAGGCCGACGGCGTGATCAGCCGCATCCCCGATGGCGCCGTGGTGCTGGTGGATGGCCTGGCCATCCCGGCGACGGCCCATGGCCTGTGGCTGGACCGGCACCGGCTGCGGGTGGCGGCCCTGGTCCACCATCCCCTGCATACGGAAACGGGGCTGGACCCGGTCCGCGCCGCCGCCCTGCACCGGATCGAAGCCGGGGCCCTGGCAGGCATGCGCCGGGTCCTGGTGCCCAGCCGGGCCACGGCGGAAGGGGTGCGGGCCCTGGGCGTGCCGCAATCCCGCATCGCCGTCACGCCCCCCGGCACCGTGAAAGGGCAGGCGGCGGAGCCGGAAACCCCGCCCCATCTGCTGTGCCTGGCCACGCTGACCCCGCGCAAGGGCCAGACCACCCTGGTCGCCGCCCTGGCCCGCTTGGCCCACCGCCCCTGGACCGCCACCCTGGCGGGCAGCCTGCTGCGCGATGCCGATTATGCCGGCCGGGTCCGGGCGGCCGTGGACGCCCACGGCCTTTCCCACCGCATCGCCCTGCCGGGGGAGGTGACGGCGGAGGCACTGGAGAGCCTGTGGCGCCGCACCGCCCTGTTCGTCCTGCCCAGCCATCATGAGGGCTACGGCATGGCCGCGGCGGAGGCGCTGGCCCGCGGCATCCCCGTCATCGCCGGCGACAGCGGCGCGCAGGGGGAGGTGGTCCCCGCCGATGCCGGAGCGGTGGTGCCGCCCGGCGATGCGGATGCGCTGGCCGCGGCCCTGGACCGGCTGCTGTCCGACACGGCGGCCCTTGCCTCGGCGCGCGGTGCCGCCCGTGCCGCCGGTGCCGCCCTTCCCGACTGGCCGGCCAGCCTGGACCGCATCCGGTCCGAACTGGCCCGCATTGTCGCCGCCGATGACCGGATCGAGCGCATCGCATGAGCAACACCCCCGCCCCGGCCGCCCCGCACGCCACCTTCGACCTGGCCTGGCTGCGCCTGCGCGAACCGCTGGACGGGGCGGCCCGCGCCCTGGAACTGACCTGGGGCTTCGGCCGCCGCCTGCCCCAGCGGCCGGTTCTGATGGACCTGGGATCCGGCACCGGGTCCAACCTGCGCCATCTGGCCCTGCGCCTGGGCCGGGCGGAGCAGAGCTGGACCCTGATCGAAAAGGACATGAAGCTGCTGACCAAGGCCCCGGGGGAGATCACCCTTTGGGCCGAGCGCGGCGGCCATACGGTGAAGGAGGAGCGGCGGTCCCTTGTCGTCCGGTCGGAGGAGATGGCCATCCGGGTGGAGATGCGCAGCTACGACCTGGCCAAGGATCTGGCCGGCCTGTCCTTCAACACCCAGGACGGGGTGACCGCCAGTGCGCTGCTGGACCTGGTCAGCCGAAGCTGGTTGGACCGGCTGGCCGGCGAACTGGCGGCGGGCGGGTTCCCGCCTGTGCTGTTCACCCTGACCGTGGACGGGCGCGTGGCCTTCAGCACGGTGGATGAGGATGACAGCTTTGTGATGGAGCGGGTGGATGCCCATATGACCCGGGACAAGGGTTTCGGCCCGGCCCTGGGCGGTGTCGCCCCCCAGGCCGCCATCGATGCCCTGACCGCCGCCGGCTACCGGGTGGAGGCGGCGCGGTCCGACTGGGCCATCGGCCCCCGCCACCGCAAGGCGCACCAGCTGCTGGTGGATGGCTATGCCAAGGCCGCGGCGGAACAGGACCCGGGTGCCGCCGACCGCATCACCGCATGGGCCGCCCGCCGCGCCGGGCTGATCGCGGCGGGCGCCGGTCTGACGGTCGGCCATTCCGATATCTTCGCCTGGCGTTGACCCGGGCAGCACGACAAGGACCATTCCCCATGACCGTGATCCGCACCATGGATCAGCTGGAGACGCTGTATGGGGCACCGGCGGAGACGGCGACCGCCAAGGTGACGGACCGGCTGATCCCCGAATACCGCGCCCTGATCGAAGCCTCCCCCTTCATGGCCCTGGCCACAGCGGGGCCGGAGGGGCTGGATTGTTCCCCCCGCGGCGACCGGGGGCAGGTGGTGCGCATCGCCGATGACCGCACCCTTCTGATCCCGGATCGGCGGGGCAACAACCGGGTGGACAGCCTGCGCAACATCGTGCGCGACGGGCGGGTGGCCCTGCTGTTCCTGATCCCCGGCAGCGGCACCACCTTCCGGGTGAACGGTACGGCCGTGCTGTCGGTCGATCCGGACCTGCTGGAGGGGTTCCGGATGGACGGCGCCCTGCCGCGGTCGGTCATCGTGGTGACGGTGGCCCAGGCCTATTTCCAATGCGCCCGGGCCGTGGTCCGGGCCGATCTGTGGAACCCGGCGCTGCATGCCGACCCTGCCCATCTGCCCAGCCCTGGCCGCATCCTGGCCACCCTCAGCGAGGGCCGGGTGGGGGGTGAGCCCTATGACCGCGACTGGCCCACCCGCGCCGCCGCCAGCCTGTGGTGACCCCCGCCTGACACCCCCGACCGCGGGCCCCGACCGCGGGCCCCGACCGCTGGCCCCGCAGTGCCCCGCCGGGCTGCGTCCTTGCGGCCTTGCCCGGTATCGCCAGGGGCGGAACGCCGGGTCGCCCACCGCGCCGCCCCTGTAGCGTGCGGGCGCGTGTTGCGTGCGGGCGCGAACGGGTGGATAATGGGTGCATCATGGTCAACGCCTTCCCCATCGCCCTGTCCGGTGCCCAGGCCGCCCAGACCCGTCTGTCGGTGTCGGCGTCCAACGTGGCCAATCTGCGCAGCACCGGCGTGCTTCCCGACGCAAGGGGCCCGAATGCGCTGGGCCCGAATGCCGTGGGCCCGAACGCGCAAGGCCCGGTGCCCGACGGGGCGCCGCGGGCGTATGAGGCCCTGCGTACCAGCCAGACCGCGATCGCGGGGCCGGGGGGGCAGGGTCTCGGTACCCTGGCAACGGCGCGGCCCGCCAATCCCGCCATCGTCGCCGAAGCCGCCCCGGACAGCCCCTTTGCCAATGGGGACGGCCTGATCGCCGCCCCCAACGTGGACCTGGTCGGGGAGCGGGTGGAGCAGATCGCCGCCGGCGCCGCCTACAAGGCTGCCCTTGCCGTGATCCGCACCCAGAGCGAGATGGAACGGGAACTCCTGAACGTCCGGGCCTGAGCCCCAATCCCGCACCCGCCCCATCGGTTGCCCCATCCCCCGATTGGAGTGGGCGGCAAAAGCGGATACCGTCACGGCCGGATTCCGGGAGCGGGTGAGGCGTGAATGCTGCGGCATGGCATCTTCGCGGTGGTGTACGGGGCGCTGGCGGTGGTGGTGTCGCTGACCCTGCCCCTGTCGGTGGCCGGGGTGGACCGGGTGGCGGGCATCCTGTCCGGGGCGGTGGTCTTCACCCTGGGCGCCCTGCTGCATCTGGTCTGGGCCCGGATGGAGGAGCGGGAGTCGGTGGAGCGCCGCCTGTCCCGTTTGAAGGAACAGCAGGGAGAAATCCGCACCCTCCTGCTGCGGCTGGAGGAACGGCTGGCCGTCCTGGCCGCCCAGCCCGCATCCCCCGCCACCTCCGTCACCCTTCAGGCCCCGGCCCCCGTCCTGGGTGGGCCCCTGGGGGGAGAGGTGGAGCGGGTCATCTCCGACGTCCGCATGCTGGAGGCGCTGGCGACCCGCCTTCCCCCCGCCGCCCGCCGCGGTTCCGCCGGCCCGGGTGGGGAGGGGGGGGAGGTCGCGTCTGGCCCATCCGCATCCGCATCCACATCCCTGGCCCCGGCCCTGGCCCCGGCCCCGGCCGCTCCCCCCTCCCCCGCCGCGGCCCTGGTCGCGGCCTATACGGGGCGGTCGGCGGGACCGGCGGACACTTCCCAGATCCTGGAGGAGGTGCGGGCCGCCCTGCGCGCCGACCGGGTGGATCTTTTCCTTCAGCCCGTCGTCTCCCTGCCCCAGCGCAAGCACCGGTTCTATGAGGTGTTCAGCCGAATCCGCCGGGATGACGGCAGCCACCTGATGCCGGAACAGTACCTGCCCGTGGCGGAACGCGCGGGGCTGATCGCCGCCATCGACAACATGCTGCTGTTCCGCTGCATCCAGCTTCTGCGGGAGGCGGAGAAGCGGCACCAAGCGGTGGGCTTCTTCTGCAACATCTCCGCCGCCACCCTGAACGACACGGCGTTCATGCGGGAATTCGTGACCTATATGGGCCAGCACCCGACCCTGGCGAACAGGCTGGTGTTCGAGCTGACCCAGCGCGACCTGATGGAGGGTGGGGTCTTCGCCACCGGCTTCCTGGATGGGCTGCGCCGGCTGGGCTTCCGCTTCTCCATGGACCAGGTGGAGGTGCTGGACCTGGACTGGGAGGATCTGGCCCGGCATGAGATCCGCCATGTGAAGCTGGACACCACCCGCCTGCTGGATCCTGAGGGGCCCTTTGCCGATCCCCGCACGGTCCGCGACCTGAAGCAGCAACTGGACCGTACCGCCATCGACCTGATCGCGGAGAAGGTGGAGTCCGAACGCCAGCTTCTGGAGCTTCTGGACATGTATATCGACTTCGGGCAGGGCTACCTGTTCGGGGAACCGCGCCTGGCCCGCAAGGCGGGGTGACGCTCCGCCCGCCGACCGCCCCCTGGTCCTCTACCATAGGAAAGCCTGTCCCCCGTGCGTATCGTCACCTGGAACATCAATTCCGTCCGCCTGCGTCTGCCGCTGCTGCTGAAGCTCCTGGCGGAGGAAGGGCCGGACATCGTCTGCCTGCAGGAGACGAAGACCCCGGACGAACATTTCCCGGCGGCGGAGCTGGCGGCAGCGGGCTATCTGCACGCCCATATCCACGGGATGAAGGGCTATAACGGGGTGGCGATCCTGTCCCGCCATCCGCTGGAAGGGCGGGAGATCCATCACCGCTGCGGCAAGGAGGATTGCCGCCACATCGCCGCCGCCGTGCCGGACGGGCGCGGCGGCCGGGTGGAGCTGCACAACCTGTACATCCCCGCCGGCGGTGACGTGCCGGACCCGGCGGTGAACGACAAGTTCGCCCACAAGCTGGCCTTCCTGGACGAACTGACAGCATGGTTCCCGGCCCTGCGCCGGGCGGACCAGCCGATGATCCTGGTGGGCGACCTGAACATCGCCCCGCTGGAACATGATGTGTGGAGCCACAAGCAGCTGCTGGACGTGGTTTCCCACACCCCGGTGGAGGTCGAGAAGCTGACCGCCCTTCAGCACAGCCTGGGCTGGGTGGATGCGGTGCGCCACTTCGTACCCGCCGACCGCAAGCTGTATTCCTGGTGGTCCTACCGGGCGGCGGACTGGTCGGCGTCGGACAAGGGGCGGCGGCTGGACCATGTCTGGGTCACCCCGCCCCTGGCGGGCAATCTGGCTGCCGCCCACATCCTGCGCGATGCCCGGGGTTGGGAACCGAAGCCCAGCGACCATGTCCCGGTGCTGGTCGATCTGGCTCTCTGATCGTCAAGGGTGAGGAGAAAAAGCGGGTTGCGACCTGACCTTTTGGACGAAAAAGACCCCTTGGCGCAGTCGGGAATTCGGATAGGATACTGGGCCATCCGATCCTGGCTCCCGATCCAGGGACTTCCACCCCTGGCCCTCCTGGCCCTCCTGGCACCCCGCCGCGCCCCATGTCGCTCGATCCCATCAGCATCATCGATCCCCACCTGCGCCGGCTCTATGATTACTGGGCCGGCAAACGGGATGCGAAAGGCCGGCTCCCGGCCCGGGCCGACCTGGACCCGGCGGAGATCCCGGCCCTGCTGCCCTATGTGATGCTGCTGGACATCTTCCACGATCCGCTGGATTTCAAGGTCCGCCTGGCCGGAACCGACATCTGCCGCCGCTTCGGGGAGGAGGTGACGGGCAAGATGCTGCGCCAGATCGACCTGGACGGGGAGACGGAGCATATCTTCGCCCAGTATGCCGAAGCGGCCACCAGCGGCCAGCCCCGCCTGGATGTGCAGGAATTCCAGCGCAACGACGGCCGCTACATGCATTACTACCGGGTGATCCTACCGCTCGCGGTGGACGGCACCCATGTGGACATGCTGCTGACCGGCCAACGGGCCATCGGCATCGATGGTTACCCCTGCAAACCCATGCGCCTGCTGTGATGCCAGCGGTCGGGAATTCCGCCCACCCTTGGTACGGCGGCGACCGCCGCAGCACCGCCTGTACGGCGGCGCCCCTGGCCACGGAGTATCCGCCCGGCGACCAAGGCAAACACAGCCGCCTTTGATCGGTCGCGATGAAAGGGGGCTGGTACGGTAACCGCCGCCGTCAGGGGCTGCTGCCGTCAGGGACCGCCGCCGGAATGCGCGCGGCCGATCCCCCTACGGCAGCGACCGGGTTTCGCCGATACGCAGCAGCCACGCATCCTCCGGCGCGAATCCGGCGGCCGCGGCGGCGGGGTGGAAGCGTGTGGGGGGCTCGAACGGGTCCTCCTCCGTCAGCACCACGGTGCCCCAGTGCATGCCCAGGATCCGGGCGGCGCGCAGATCGCGGGCGATGGCGACCGCATCCTCCGGATTGGCGTGGACCGGCTTCATCAGGACCCGCGGTTCATAGGCGCCGATGCCGACCAGCGCCAGGTCGAAGGGGCCGTGGCGCCGCCCCATCTCTGCGAAGACCGGCCCATGCGCCGTGTCCCCGCCGAACCATAGCCGCCGCCCGCCCCCGGCCAAGGACCAGGAGCACCAGAGGCTGCGGTTCTTGTCGAAACCGCTGCGGGCCGATCCGTGGATGGACGGCAGGCAGCCGAACACCACCCCTTGGCCATCGTTCCCGGTGACGGTGCGGGTCTGTTCCCAGTCCATCTCCTCCACCCGGGTGAAGCCCAGGCGGCGCAGCATCGGGCCCAGGCCCAGGGGCACCAGCACCAGCGGCTGCATCCGCGCCGCCAGGGCGCGCAGGGTGGGGGCGCAGAGATGGTCGTAATGGGCGTGGGACAGCAGCAGCACATCCACATCCGGCAGGTCCGCCACGGCGATGCCCGGCGGCACGAACCGCTTCGGCCCGCGACCGGGCAGGGGGCTGGCATGGTCGGACAGCCAGGGATCGGTCAGCACCGTGATGCGGCCGATGCGGATCAGGAAGGCCACATGGCCCAGCCAGCACAGCCCCGGCCGATCGCCCAGCGCCCGCCATCCGACCAGCGCCTCCCCCGTGGGAAGGGCATGGCCGGCGGGAACCGACACGGGTCTGCCGGATCCGCGGATCCGCCGCCAGATGAAGGCCGCCATGGCCCAGCCGGATCCCGGCGGCCGGACCGGGCTGCCCGGTGGGTTGCGGAATCCCTTGGGGGTGTGGTGCCCGGGACGTGGTCGGTCGTCCATCGGTCAGCGCATCGACCGGCGCAGGTGGCGGCCGAAACGCATCGGGTTGGGCAGGCGGGCCATCAGCCCGGCCAGATCGGGCCCGCGGGCGCCGCCACCTGACTGCCCACCACCTGACTGCCCACCACCTGTCTGCCCGCTGCCGGTCTGCCCGCCGCCCAGGGCGCGGATCTGGCCGATGCCCTTGCCGATGCGCATCACATCGGCGATGCGGCGGTCCAGGAAGGCCCAGGTATCGGCATTGTCCTCCGACCGGTCCTCAAGCCAATACAGCAGGGTGGATGTCTGCACCCCCGCCAGCAGCATGCGCTTGGTATAGAAATTGTAATCCGTGCTCGTGTCCCCCGCGGCGACCCACGTGGCATCGACGGTACGGTACAGGATGCGCGGCCCCACCGCCGCATGGGGAGGCAGGGCCAGCAGGGCGGCCGACCGGCGCACCGCCTCCCTGTAGGGGGCCAGGATCTCCAGCCGCGTACGCACGGCCAGGGTGATCCGCTCCCGCACCTTCAGCGCGGCCAGATCCGTCCCCGCCAGCTGGTCCAGCATGGCCCGGTCGGCCCAGGCGCTGAAATGCTCCACCACCTCCACCGGGCCGCGGGGGAAGCTGGCCAGCGCCGCCTCCCGCTCATAGCCCGCCGCCTCCGCCCCGCGCAGCATGGCGGTGCGGGTCCAGCCGTCGAAGGCGACATCGGGCAGCATGCCCAGAAGGATCGCGTCCCGCCGGGCGGTCAGCTCATCCGGTTCCGGCGCGGCCATCCCCGGTCCGGCCAGGTCGGGCCCCGCCGTATCGCCGCTGTCAGATCCCATCCGGGCGTCCTGGCTGTCATCCATCGGTCGGCACCTTTCAGAAAACGGAACGGCTTCTGGGTATCAGATGGGCGGCGGCTGGGGAACGACCAGCCTTGACGCAGCGGTGACTGCCCGGTGGGAAGCATCCGGCAACCCGGCACGGCCGGTCACGGCCGGATGGGGCGGCTGTCGGCCAGGTCGGCGGCGAAGTACTTCATTTCCTCCGTGAAGGTCAGCTTGGTCATGTCCGGCATCCGGTCCAGGTAGAGGATGCCGTCCAGATGGTCCACCTCATGCTGAAGGACCCGGGCGAAGGTGCCCGCCGCCTCCCCCTCCACCGGTTTGCCGTCCAGCCCGATCCCGGCATAGCGCACCCGGGCATGGCGGGGGACCAGGCCGCGCAGGCCGGGGATGGACAGGCACCCCTCCCAGCCGTTGATCATCTCCTCCCCCACGGGGTCCAGTTCGGGGTTGACCAGGACCAGGGGCTCCACCGCCCGGTCGCCTGGAACGGTGGACAGGCGGTCGGCCGGAACCCGCACGACGATGACCCGCCAGGCCACATGCACCTGGGGTGCGGCAAGGCCGATGCCCGGCGCATCCAGCATGGTTTCCACCATGTCCTGGCCAAGGGCCCGCACCACCGCCGGCACCGGATGTTCCACCGGCGCCGCCACCCGGCGCAGCACCGGGTGGCCCATGCGGGCGATCTTCAGAATGGCCATGTTCCGTCCTTCCCTTCCCTGGTCCCGATCCGGACCATCGCGCGGCGATGACCGCCCGGCCCGATCCAAGCACCGTGCAATCCAAGCACCCTGTCCGCCTGAATACCACGGCGATGGCGCCGGGGGCCCGGCCTGCGCATAACGCCAATGCGAAGCCCCGCAAAGATTCCCGGGGGCAGGCCCTTCACAACCGGTATCCTTGCTGATATACACCCCATCGACTGGATCGGGCGACGGCGCGACCCTTAGGGGCCGTTTGCTCTTTCTTCATTCGCCAACCCCCTTGTGTCGGCTCCCGCCGACCCACCTTTGCAACCATCGGAGTGGTGACGACCCGTGCAAGTTCTGGTTCGTGACAACAACGTCGATCAGGCCCTCCGCGCGCTCAAGAAGAAGATGCAGCGCGAGGGTATCTTCCGTGAGATGAAGCTGCGCCGCAACTACGAGAAGCCGTCGGAGAAGCGCGCCCGCGAAAAGGCCGAGGCTATCCGCCGCGCCCGCAAGCTGCTGCGCAAGCGTCTGGAGCGCGAGGGCTACTGAGCCTTCGTCTGCAGGGCGACCCGGCCTGAGGCTTCAGGCTGGCCGGTTGCAAGGGATCGACAGCCGCCCCGCGGATCAGCAGGGCGGCTTTTGGTCTTTATGCGCCCTGCTGTTCGGCTGGTCGCCGGGCTGCGCATCCCCTGACCGGTGGAGCGACCCCGGCACCGGCTTCCCCGGAATACCGCTGTCCCCATCCCCGCCCCGGTCCTAAACTTTCGCCCGATGGGGCGGAGAGGGCCGGATGCCGCCGAGTCGCGGCCCGGCCGAATCATGGTCCGGGCAAAGGGGAGGGGCGGGATGGCGGGTTATGAGCTTCTGGCGGCGCCGGGCTGCGGCTCCGTCATCGTCGAAGGGGCGCTGGCCCTGACGGGGACGGCGGCCACGGTCACAATCGCCTCTCCCTATGAACCGGGGCCTGGCCGGGACAGGCTGTGCCGGTTGAATCCACTGGCCCAGGTGCCGGTCCTGATCCTGCCGGATGGGCCGGATGGGCCGGATGGGCCGGATGGGGAGGTGATGACGGAAAGTGCGGCGATGATCCTGCACCTGGCCGACCGATTTCCCGGGTCCGGGCTGGCCCCGCCCGCCGATGCACCCGACCGGCCGCGGTTCCTGCGCTGGCTGGTCTTCCTGGTCGGTGCGGTCTATCCCACCTTTACCTTCGGTGATGTGCCCGCCCGCTATGTTACCGGCGACGCGGCAGAGGCGGAGCTGCGTCGCCGCAGCGATGAGGCGCGGCAGGTCCTGTACCGCCAGATGGAGGCGGCGGCCGGACGCCCCTGGTTCCTGGGCGACCGGTTCAGTGCCATCGACCTGTATCTTGCGGCCCTGGTGAACTGGCGCCCCCGGCGGGATTGGTTCGCCGCCGAATGCCCCGCCCTGGCCGCCATCGCCGACCGCACCGCCGCCCTGCCCGTCCTGGCCCCGATCTGGGACCGCAATTTCGGCTGATACCGGCGGCGCGCCCCCCTTGTCGCCCCCTCCTACAGCGCCTCCCCCCGGACCATGCGGGGCAGGTCGCCGACAATGCCCATGGCGTGCCGCATGAAGAACCGCTTGACGGGACGCAGGGGGGGTAGGGTGTTCACCGCCGCCATGCCCAGCCGGCGGGCAATGGCAAGGGGGGCGGTGTCGTTGCTGAACAGCCGGGTCAGCAGGTCGGTGGTGGCCAGCAGGGTGACCGTATCCGTCCGCCGCCAGCGCTGGTACCGGTCCAGCACGTCGGCGGCCCCGGGGTCCAGGCCCACGCGCAGGGCGTCCACCACCACCTCCGCCAGGGCGGCGACATCGCGCAGGCCGACATTCAGCCCCTGGCCGGCGATCGGGTGCATGGCGTGGCTCGCCTCCGACACCAGGGCCAGGCGGCGGTCGGTGTAGCGCTCCGCATGCATAAGCCCCAGGGGATAGGACCCCCGAGGCCCCACCGGCCGGATCGGGCCCAGCCAGTCCCCCACCCGGCGCTGCAGCTCCGCCGTGAACCGCACGTCATCCAGCTTCAGGTACCAGGCCGCCAGATCCGACCGCTCGCTCCAGACGATGCTGGTCCGGTTGCCCCGCAGGGGCAGCATGGCGAAGGGGCCGGTGGGCAGGAACAGCTCCACCGCCACCCCGCCATGGGGTTCCTCATGCTCGATCGTGGTGATGATGGCGTGCTGGTCGTAGGACCAGGTGGTGGTGCGGATGCCCGCCCGTTCCCGGCACAGGCTTTTCTTGCCATCGGCGCCGACGATCAGGCGCGCCCGCACCCGCCGCCCGTCGGCCAGGGTGACGGTGGCCCCGCCCGCCTGCCGGTCGATCCCCGTCACCGCCACCGGGGCCAGATGGGTGACCGTGCCCGCCAGGGCCGCCAGCCGCCGGAACAGGCTTCGGCGGATGGTGCGGTTTTCCACGATCCAGCCGAAGGGCGCATCGCCCACGTCCCGGTGGTCGTAATGCAGGAACAGGGGGCTGTTCTGGTCGGTGACGCGGATGTCCAGGATCGGCCCCGCCTCGCCTGCGCAATCGGCCCACAGCCCCGCCCCGTCCAGCACCTTGGCGCTGCCATAGGCGATGGCCGTGGTGCGCCCGTCGAACCGGTCGGCCAGTTGGGCATCCGGCGGGTCCCGGTCGATCACCACCACCGGCACCCCCGCCGTCCCCAGGGCGCAGGCCAGCGACAGTCCGGCCAGCCCGCCGCCGACGATCGCCACCTCCGCCGTCAGGTCGGCGCCAGCAGGGCTGGGGGCCACGGCATCAGCGGGGGAAGCGGGGGCGGCGGTCATGTCCATGGCAGGGCGTCCGGTCGGCGGGCGGGATTGGATCGGTAAGATAGGGACGGGCGGGCGGTTGGGGGATGCGGGAAATTGGCATCCCGGCCGGCAAGGCGGCAGCATTCCCCAGCTTACCCGCCCTGTCCAGGGAAAGACCGGGGCAAGGGGGGCGACCCGGCCGTTCCGGACTTGCCGATCCCGGACTTCCCGATCCCGGACTTCCCGATCCCGGACTGCCCAATCCCGGACTGCCCGATCCCGGACTGCCCAATCATTGGGCAATCCCTGCCCAACTGCGCGCCGTTCGGGTGGATAAACCGTTGAATGCCCCCTGGTTTGCTGCGGCATTCCGTTTCGGCACGGATCTTGTAAGATCAGGACCGAGCGTTTCCGGACGGGCGCGCCGGCCGCCCCCGTCCGTGGGAACGATAAGGGATCAAGAAGGGAGAGCGCGATGAAACTCGTCATGGCCATCATCAAGCCGTTCAAGCTGGACGAGGTACGCGAAGCCTTGACCGCGCTGGGCATCCAGGGCCTGACCGTGTCGGAGGTCAAGGGCTTCGGCCGCCAGAAGGGCCAGACGGAGATCTATCGGGGCGCCGAATACTCCGTCAGCTTCCTGCCCAAGGTGAAGGTGGAAGTGGCGGTGACGGATGAGCTGGCCGACAGCGTGGTGGAGGCGATCCAGAAGGCCGCCAATACCGGTCGCATCGGCGACGGCAAGATCTTCGTCCTGGACGTGGCCCAGGCCGTCCGCATCCGCACCGGCGAACAGAACGCCGACGCGCTGTAAGCGGTCGGTGGCCGGGCCGGTCCGACAGGCAGGCCGGTCCGACACAGGGGTCGGGGGGTACAGGGGTGGGCCGACATTCCCGGGCGCCAGCGGCGAAGGAATGTCACCCACCGGGCTTTTTGCCCCGGCATTGACCTGTGGGCCCCGCGTCGGCCGGGCAGGGGCCCGTGCGGCCCGACACCCCCGCAGGGTGGTGATGGCCGGATTGCCCGGGGTCAACCCCCTGTCGCCCCCAGCCACACCCCCAGCGGCGGCAGGGTGATGGTGCCGTTGGTGTAGGTCGGGACCGGGGCCCCGGATGGACGGGGGATGCGCAGCGGGGTCCAGGCATTCCCGCCACCCGCTTCCCGCTCCCCGTCCCCGCCGGGCAGGGTGTAGCGGGCGGGGGCATTGGACAGGTTGAAGACGCAGGCGATCCGCCGCTCCCCTTCCGTCCCTGTCCTTTCCGTCGGCCCGGCTTCGGTATGTCCCGCTTCCGTGCGCTGGAAGGCCAGCACGCTTCCCTCCTCATCCACATGGGACAGGCCGCCGCGGGAAAGGGCGGGCGTGTCGCGGCGCAGGGCCAGGGCCGCCTTCCACAGGGACAGGGTGGACCCGGTGCGCCGGTCCTGCACCGCCACCGCCCGGGAAAGGTGGGGCCCGGCCACCGGCAGCCAGGGCCGCACCTCCGACGGGCAGAATCCGCCATTCGGGGCCTGGGGCGTCCAGGGCAGGGGCGTGCGCGACCCGTCCCGCCCCTTGAAGTCCGGCCAGAAGTTCAGGCCGAAGGGATCGCGCAGATCCTCATAGGTCAGATCCGCCTGGGGCAGGCCCAGCTCATCCCCCTGATAGACACAGACCGTGCCGGGCAGGCAGGCCAGCAGCAGGGCCAGCAGCGCCTCGAACCGGGCGGGATCGGCCCCTTCCGGTCGCCAGCGGCTGGCCGCCCGCTCCACATCGTGGTTGGACAGGGACCAGCAGGTCCCCCCCCGCTCCGCCGCCGCCATCAGGGTGGTGCGGAACGCCGCGGCGGAGAAGGGGCGCTTGGGCAGGTCCAGGGTATAGGCGGCGTGCAGCCCGCCCGGGGCGGTGTAGCGGGCGATCCGCTCCGCCGCGCCCTTCTGGCTGGACAGTTCGCCCAGCAGGACGGTGCCGGGATAGTCATCCGCCACCCGGCGCAGGGCGGCCAGGACCCCGCGGATATCGTCATGCATCATGTCACGGACATGCACCTGCATGCCGAAGGGCTTGGCCGGGATCTCCACCGGGTGGGGGGCCACCGGCGGGTTCGGGCGCAGGTCCGGGTCGCGGGCCAGGAAATCCACCGCGTCCACCCGGAACCCGTCCACCCCCTTGTCCAGCCAGAACCGGGCCACATCCATCATCGTCGCCAAGGCGCCGGGGCTGCGGTAGTTCAGGGCCGGCTGCTGGGGCAGGAAATGGTGCAGGTAGTATTGCCGCCGCCGCGGTTCCCAGGTCCAGGCCGGGCCGCCGAAGACCGACAGCCAGTTGTTGGGCGGGCCCCCGTCCGCAGCGGGATCGGCCCAGACATACCAATCGGCCCTGGCATTGTCGCGGGAGCGGCGGCTTTCCTCGAACCAGGCATGGCGGATGCTGGTATGGCCCAGCACCAGGTCCAGCATCACCCGCAGGCCCAGCCGATGCGCCTTGGTCAGCACCCGCTCCAGCGTCGCCATGTCCCCCAGCCGGGGATCGACGGCGGTGTGGTCGGCCACGTCATAGCCGAAATCCGCCAGGGGGGAGGTGTAGAAGGGTGACAGCCAGATGGCGTCGACGCCCAGGGCCGCCACATGGTCCAGCCCCTCCGCCACGCCCCAGAGATCGCCCCAGCCATCGCCGTTGCCGTCGCGGAAGGACAGGGGATAGATCTGGTACAGCACCGCCCCCTCCAGCCAGGACCGTGCGGCCGACGGCAGCCGGCCGCCCGAACCGGGACCGCCGGTGTCCTGGTTTTCCGCCGGCCGCCTGCCCTGTGACTGTTTACCCGGCGCCTGTCTGCCCGGTGACCGCTCCATCCGCGCCCTCCCCCGCCGACCGATCCCCGATCGAACAGGGCAAGCTTATCCCGGTGGGGAAGCCGCCCCGAAATGCCGATAGCGGGACGGGGCATTGCATGGGGGGGAAGGGGTTAAGATGGCGTTTGCGTCAGGGCTGGGCCGGGAGCTGGGCCGGGAACGGCGCGCCGGCTCAGCGCTGCGGCTCAGCGCTCGGGCCGGCCGCGGGCGAAGGCGGCGGCGGCGCGCATCAGGCGCTCCAACTCCCGGATCCG